>PBLS01000017.1 GCA_002721825.1 Magnetovibrio sp. | reverse complement strand
CGTCCTCGTCCTCGTCGTCCAGGTCCTCGTCCTCGTCGTCCGGGTCCTCGTCCTCGTCGTCCGGGCCCTCGTCGCCCTCCGACTGCATGCGCTGCAGCCTAGCGTGCTCGCCGCCGCCGTCGGCATCAGACGGCTTCACCACAGTCAAATTGTTCATTTCCATTGTTAAACGGACCACCGACACAGCGCGTCCGGGTTTTCCAGTTCCTCCGACCGGCGGCGGTAATGATCTTTTCCGGTTTTCCAGGTTTTTTTTTTCTTTATTTTTTTTTATTAATTCTATTCTTAATTTAATTATTTCTTTTTTTTTTTCTACAAGGCTTTTCAGGAGGTCGCCGCGAACATCATCTTGGCGGGCGGCGCGAAGTCTTTGCGCGAATCTGCTTATTTCTCGTGCGACAGAAAAGTATTTCTTTCGTAATATTGCTTCTTCATTCAGTATATCACACAGACGCGCCAAGACTGCGCGCGCATCGCCGCCGGCGGCCTCGTCAATCCTCATGGCATCGCCGCCGGCGGCCGGCGGACCATCCTCAATAACATATACTAATTTGTTTCGTTTACGCAATTCATTGTAGACTTTCTCAATCAATTTGTCATCTGCCGTAGCGGCGCCAGATTTTTTCAGAAGTTCACGCATCTTGGACGCGCCGGCGTCATCTTCCTGCGCGTCGGCCATGGCCTCGTCGCCGCCGCCGCCTTCGCCTTTATCCCGCACATTCGCCGCCCTCGTCAAAGTTCTCCACTCCACTTTAAATTCTCTCATGCCTGCAACGACCATTTGGGCCGCGCTGAATTTTTTCCAATCAACGCGAAATACTGTATTTTTAAATTTTATGAATTTCACTGTAGCTTGTTCCCCCCTCATTATTAATCTGGCTTGTTCATCAAATTCTATGTAATATGCGTCTTCTCCTTTTCCTACTTCTTTGCTATTTAGATCATATATGTTTTCCATATGTATATATTATAAGTTTATTTTTCTCTCTATATAATAAATGACGAGAAATCATAAAAGAAGGAAAAGAAAGAAAAGAAAGAAAAGAACCAGAAAGATTTATCGTGGCGGTTCTATAAATATCAATAGCCCTATTCCAAAATATACTATCAATCAAACTAGTAATTTTTCTACTGTTACGGTTCATTTAACTGATAGAGAATATATCAAAATAGAAAGCAATGCTTTGAATCTTTCCAAAGAAAAAAAAGGTCAACCTGTTAAAGTTATTACTAAAAGTGGCGGCGTTTTTAGTGGTATTAAAAGAAAATTATTAGCTGGCGAACATTTCTTTCATAATTATTTAACTGCGCCCCCCGGTTCACCGATTGAATTAACTATTGGAACACCTTTGCCCGGTGATATTGTTGAACTTATTTTAAGACCCGGTCAAAAATATTATGTTGCACCCGGTTCTTTTTTAGCAAGTACACCGAATATAAAAATGTCTACTAAATTTGGCGGATTACGGGGATTTTTTATGAATCATACCTTTCTTACAAAAGTTAGTAATGTTGGTACTGGAAACGGTGTCGTATTTCTTTCATGTCTCGGAACATCACAGATTATTAATGTTAAAGCAGACGAAGATCTTTTAATGGACAACGGACTTTTCCTCGCTGCTGAAGATACGGGTTCAACAATGTTTAAAATTTCACGACCTTTCAAAGGAATCAAAAGTTTCTTTTTCGGTGGGGAAGGGTTGTTTATGAGATTTAAAGGACCCAAACAAATATATTCTCAAAATGGAAATATACTTCATTATGCCAAAAGAGTTTCTGCACTAATTCTAAAAGGCAAGCGATCATAATAATGTACTGTGCGAACTAGCCGTTAGCACTGTGTACTGTGCGATCTAGCCGTTAACTCCGCACACCATCAACTGAGATGCCGGTCACACAATGGAATCCCGGTTATTCGCCCATTCTCCCTTGTTTATTATCCTAAAAAAAAATGGTGGACTCTGCCACTCTTTTTTTTTTTCTATGCATCAATCAGTAAGCATTCGTCAGACGCCGACCCTTCGTTACCATCTTGTGAAAACTAAGATAGTTGGGGTTAGACGCCATTGATGTCGCCGCATCCTCAACGTCGTCCATCGGAAAGAACACACTCTCAAGCTTCACAATCTCCGCGTCTGTCGGATTTTGATTTTTCGCGACCAAATCGTTGTACTTCTTCTCCAGCTCCGCATAAGCCGCCCCCGTCATTTGCTGAATGCGACGCCACTCCGCTTCGCGCAACCCCCAAGCTTCCGCCCAAGCTTCTCTCTCTTTCTCCACTTCCTCCTCCACACGACCCTTCACATGCGCCGCAAACGCCTCCTGCGTACACTGAGGCTTCGCCGTAGCCGTCTCCAGAAGCTGCCGCTCCAGAAACTTAATCCGTCGTTGAAGCTCCGCCTTCGTCCCATCCGTTGATTCCTGAGGACGCCATTCCTCACCGCAGTTCGGGCATTCATGAGGTATACGGTTTTGTATCGGATTCATTTTCTCTAGGTTTGTTTCATTACCATACATACTGCAAACGCATTTCAATTTTCTCGGATTCAACCGTTTCATCTAGGTACGGGAACTCAAATGCCGGTGGCATAACGGAATCCCGGTCTCTTTTTCTCTCTTTGAAATGAAAAAAGCAGAGACTCATGGCTACAGAGCACGCTCTATGCTTCTACCCGTCATACTTTTAACACCCCCCCCCCCACATAGTTGGATTTGAACCAACCTTTCCGGTTTCAACTCCCGGTTCCCTTCCATTGGGCCATATGTGGACTTTGGCGCTTACCATACATGCTACGAAATGCCTTTCAATTTTCTCGGATTCAACCGTTTCATCTAGGTACGGGAACTCAAATGCCGGTGGCATAACGGAATCCCGGTCTCTTTTTCTCTCTTTGAAATGAAAAAAGGGGTCGCCTTTTAACTTTTTTTTTTGATTTTCTATGCATATATCACTAACACACACCTATGTACAATTTGAGACTAGGATCTTAATCCTCCGCCTCCGAGTCGGAGTCCACCGCCAGCTCGGCCAGCTGGTTCATGAGGTCGCTCGCCTCGTCCTCGTCCTCGTCGGACGACTGCGACGACTCGTTGATCGCCTCCATCAGCGTCTTCGCCTTCTTCGTCACCGGCTTCTTCGGCGACTTCTTCGGCGACTTCTTCGGCGACTTCTTCGCCTTCCGCGTCTGCAGGCACAGCTCCTTCAGCTCCTCGCTGGAGAGGCCATCCACCTCGGTCACGCCCAGCTCGGCCAGCTTCGCCACCCAGCGCGCAGCCCGCTTCGCCTCCTTCTCGGTCGCCGCCGCCTCCGCCTTGGCAGCCTTCTTCGCCTCCTTCTCGGCGAGCTTGGCGGCCTTGGCGGCCTCCTTCTCCGCGAGCTTGGCGGCCTTGGCGGTCTCCTTCTCCGCGAGCTTGGCGGCCTTGGCGGCCTCCTTCTTCGCGAGCTTGGCGGCCTTGGCGGCCTCCTTCTTCGCGAGCTTGGACGCCTTGGACGCCTTGGACGCCTTCGGCGACGACTTCGGCGACGACTTCGGCGACGACTTCGGCGACGACTCCTGCGCCTTCGTCCACGCCTCCATGGCCGCGTCGCGCGCAACCTTCGCCTCGGCCGCCGCCTCGTCGTACTCCGAGCGGTCCTCAAGCTTCGCCCAGCGCGCGCCGAGCTCGCAGATCACCTCCTTCATCGCCGGAGCACGCTCAAGCGTGGTCGCAAGGTCCTCCTTCACCTCCTCGCGGTGCTCGTCGCAGAAGAGCAGGTACGCCGTCATCGCCCGCTTCGGCCGGGTCGGGTCGCGCACCCGCTTCCCCGACTTCGTCCGGCGCGTCTTCAGCTCGGCGATCACCTTCTCCAGCTTCACGACGCGCTTGTCGCTCTTCCGCGCCTGGCGCTCGGCCGACGAAATCGCCTTCTTCTGCTCGCGAATCGTCTTCTTCAGCTCGCGGATCATCTCGGCCTGCTCCTTGGTTCCCGAACCCTTGCGCGGCTTGCGAAGCACGACCTCCAGACGCCCAGCCGCGTCCTTCGCATCAAAGCCATACTCGGAAGCCAGCTTTCCCTGAACTTCGCGCACGAGGCCCATCAGGCAGTTCTGGATCATCGCATTCGCTGTGATAGTCGACATTTTATTGATTTTTTGGGGGGTTATTTGCAACTGTTTTGGGATTTTGTTTCCTGTTGGTTGCTGTTACTCTTACCCTCTTTCGCTTTTTCGCATTTCAATTTTCTGGATTTCTCTCCATTTTCAACCCGTTTCTCGGTTCAGTTTCCCATAACGAATCTGAAAACACGACCCTGCTCCAAAGTGCTGACACGGAGGTATCGGCGGTCGTGGGCGGCGTAACGGCTAGTGGATAACGGTAGTGCGGGTGATGGTGGTGGACGCCCAGACGCAAATGAATGGAAGTGAACTGAGATTTGAGTTTAAAATGGTGCGGAATTCAGAAAATTGAAATACGAAAAACAAACTAACGGTTAGCACACAAAAACCAAAAGAAATACTACACAATTCAAAAAACAAACCCAAAAACCCACTATGTCGACCACTACCGCCCGTCCGGCTCAGAAATGCGTAGGAAAGCGGGAGCTCAAAAAGCAGCAGCTTCGCAAGGAGTTGCGTAGCTACGGACGTGTCCTCCACGTTGCGTACGACGACCCGTACTACCACTCGTTCACTGTGACCCAGCTCCGTAAGGAGCTGTCCAAGGCGAAAAAGGCGACGGCGAAGGCGGAGAAGCAGCGCCAGAAGCTCGCCGCTGGCGTCGCACGCCGCCGTCAGAAGCAGATCGTGAGGCTGGCGAAACTGCTCAAGATCCCGGTGAACGACCCCTACATCGTCGAGGTCACCCGTGACAAGACCACCGCTGAGGAGATCCGAGTGCAGATCGAGGGCGAAAAGGAGGGTCTGAAGGAGGAGGCCGCGCGCCAGAAGGTGATCAAGCGGCTCCTGAAGGTCGCCAAGAAAAACGGAACCGAGCTCGGTTCGCTCAACGGTTACGAACTCCCACAGCTGAGGGTGATCCTCGCCGAAGAGAAGGCGAAATAGATCAGCCACTTCAGCGACCACTAACTTGGCCTCCAAACACCATGTACATATGCCCCCATATAATAATGCACACCTAATATGCAAAAAAGAGAAATCCCCTTTTTTCATTGTTTTTACATCGTACTTGATGGAAAACGGCGCTCGACCTCGTGACTTACTTGGAAAGGGGGGGGGGGAGTCTGAGGGAGGGGGGGCAGCGGGAGGGAGAGGGAGAGGGGGGGTTTTTTTCACATGTATATATAATGAATACTATCAAGAATTATCGGATTAAAACGACTAGACGCAGAAGATCGCGCGGCAGGGGGGCGAGAAGACGGGGGGGGAATTTAACGAAGAAAAAACATATTTGGACAAGCATTAGAAGAGAAGATTTTCTGCCCAACGAATTAAAATCAAAAGCTAATCAAGATCGCCCATTATCTATCGGATTTAGACAAACCACCAGTCAACCAAGTCTCATCATTAGAATGTTACAATTACTTGATATTCCTGAAAATTGCACCAAAAAATGCAACGTTTTAGATGTCGGTTCTGGTTCCGGTATTGTAACTGCCGCCATGTCATGCATTATGGGGCGCAAATCGTATGTTCTCGGCATTGATGTATACAGCAAAATCGTTTCACAATCAATCAAAAATGTCAATAAACACCGCAAAGATAATAAATGCAAAGGACGCGTAAATTTATTAACCAGAAATATTTTTACTCTCAATAACAAAAATAAATATACACATTTTTTTGATCGCATTTATGTCGGCGCCGACCCAAAACACGAACAAAATGAATTCAAAAGAAAAATAGTTAAATTATTGAAACCCAACGGTAAATGCATCGCGCCCATCGGCGGAAAACTATTCCTTTACAAAAATAATTACTGGCACGACTTAAAAATGCCTGTACGATTTGTCCCACTCGTAACAAGATATACCGAACATGTCGGACAACAATGTTATAATACCGAAACACAATTTTGGGAAAAAGGACGACAACCAAAAGGTTCCTGTAACACCAAGAAAATATGCTTTGCCAAGAATAAAAATTATTGCAATAAAAAAAAATATTGCAAAGGCATCATGTGGTCCAAACAGTGGAATGACGGCAAACAAGTTAAATGGTGCAGCAGCACTTCTTTAACTAAAAATCCCAATTGGATTTCTATTATCAAAAATAATCCCGAAGATTATCCCACTCCCGCCGAACAAAAAAAAATGATAAATGATGACAAAAAACTTCGCGACTCCGGGATGTGCAAAAAAAAACGAAAAGATGCATGCGAAATTCCCACTATCACCGGCAGATCCAATGATATGTATTTAAAACACCTCTTCCCCGATAAAAAAAGAATTAAAAAAAAATCTATTATTATTGATGTAGGTTGCGGACTTAATCCATACAACCAAAATTCATTCATCGTACATAACGATCAACGTCATATTATACGATGTTTAGATATCTATAACCCAAATGATATTTTCGGTATACAACCAAATCTCCTCAAATATGGCAAATATATCAAAGGCGGCGCCCACAATACTAACTATAAAAAATTAAAAATTAATAAAAAAGCCGACATTATTTTAATTCATAATTACTTTTACTTATGGTTAGATAACCCCAAAAAACTCCAAAATGCCTATAAAAATATCTTAAAATGGACAAAAAAAGGATCACAAATTCGTATTTTTCCCGTATATTTTGGACGTTATGATTCTTACAATGACACATTAAAAGAATGGATTGATCGCAAATTTAAAGTTCAAGTTATGATGCCACAGCATTCATATGAACGTGTACCCATGTGGTCAGCAAAATATAAAAAAATTGTTCATGTTAATAAAGAAGATAATAAATATGAACAAGAAAGCAACCGAAAAATGAAAGCAATGACACTCATTTTAACCGTAAAATAAAATCATTTTACAAAATATTTATTTAATTGTTGATTAACTATTACAAATGTGGTGCATTTTGGCATATGTTTTATACATTTGGCATTTATATATGTGCATGCCGATCTTAACCCTGCCAAATAATCCAAAATTGTATCTATCAACTTACCTTTATATGGTACTTTTAAAACCCTACCTTCCGATCCACGGTATTTTGCCATTTCACCATAATGTTTCTTCATCGCATGATCAGAACTCATCCCATAAAATAATTTATATTTCTTACCATCTATCTCTCTCAACTCTCCCGGATTCTCATCATGTCCCGCAAATTGACCGCCCATCATTACAAAATCAGCTCCGCCACCAAACGCCTTTGCCATATCCCCCGGACAAGTAATACCACCATCGCCCATTATAAACCCGCCAATTCCATGCGCTGCGTCTGCGCATTCTATTATTGCTGATAATTGAGGCATACCAACACCTGTTTTAAGTCTCGTTGTACATGCACTACCAGGACCAATACCTATCTTCACCACATCTACTTTTCCACGAATTATTAGTTCTTCCACCATTTCTCTCGTCGCCACATTTCCCGCAACTATTATTTTATTCGGGAACTCTTCACGAACCTTTAAACAAAAATCCACAAATGAACTTATATAACCATTTGCTATATCTATACATATCCAATTACAATCTACTTCCCTCATCACACTTTTCAAATTCTCAAAATTAGCATCACTTATACCCGTTGAAACCATAAAAAAATCCGGATTTAACTTAACTGTTTTAAAATCTTCAAGAGATATAAATTTATTCATACATGTTAACGTTTTTACATTTGATAAAACATTATATACAGATATTGTACCTGTCGTATCCATATTTGCCGCAACAATTGGAACACCCTTCCATTTATATGTTGAATGTGGGAATTTAAATTCTCTCTCCAAATTCACTTCCGAACGCGAGTTTAATGTTGTCCTTTTCGGACGAATCAAAACATTGTTAAAATCCAATTTTGGCGTATTATCTATCTTCATTAAATTTATTTAAACACAAATCTTTATATAAATTTAATTAACAATAATGTCCAATAATAATTACATTATGACACCCGAAAGATTCAAAAGTTTAAATACATTTTTACCCTGCTTCAAAAAATTTAATGGCAATACATATCCTGAACATATTTGCATTATATTTAATAAACGACTAAGCGAAAAACATAAGCAAAGTATTCTAACAAAAAATACCGAAGAAGCTCTTATTTATTTAAAAAATATTATCAATTATACTCATGATTATATTGTTTAATAATATATATAATGAAAAAACCTTCCAATATTATGTCCGAGTTCAAAAATATAGACAAAATACAACAACAAAGTGCAACAAAAATTAACAAAATTTGCAAAGACAAAAATTATACTATTGACAACGCAATTGAAATCTTTAAAAATAGTTTAATAATTGTAAAAGGCCTCCCTACCTGTCCTGATATGGCCATTTTTTTAAATAATGTTTTTCGTAAAAAAATTAAAAAAAATCCAAAAGAAGCACAAGAAATTATTAAATTATTTTTTGATTTAGGGTGTGAACAAATCAAAAATCAAAAGAATTATTTAAAACAAAGTAAAAAAGCTTCCTCTTTATTTCAAAAAAAACTTAAACATTTAGAAAAAAAGAAAAAAACATCTATACACAAACCTAAAGTCAACCAAATGCTGCAAAACCAATACAAACGAACCAAACTTTTTTTAAAACAATTGAAAGAAGCAGACCAACTTAAACATACATTAATATATTCCCCATTTAATCGTAAAATAGACACAATCAAACAAAAATTATTAAAAATTGGCATAAAATTACCTCAAGGAACACAAAAAAATAAGGGAATGTTTGATGCAGGCCTATTTAAATCATCATTTAAATATACAGCAAAATATAACTCCTTCTGTCGCTCTAAATTTCGTACCAAACTTTTAAAAATTACAAAAAAATATAAAAATAAACTTGACGCCGCAACAAGAAAAGGTCTATCAAAACGTTTAATATTACTACAAACTTTGTTAAATAAGCATTTATATTCACCTCCTATCAACGTCACCAAAAAAAAGAAAAAACAAACAAAAAGGCGACGTACAAAACGTAAAAATTGAAATGATTTTTTACACATTTCACACATTCAACGCCGACCACGACAACAATCTCAATCATGAAGACACTTGACGCTATTCGTGAAATATATCGTATTTCTCCTTGGGATGTTACTCCCCAAAATATTTTAGATGCTTTTCATGCAGCCGTTGATATTGAACTACAATCCAAGTACAACAAAGAAATAACAAAAATGTACTATGACCACCATTATTGCAAACTCAAAAAAAACGGTAAGAAAAAACGCAAACAAGTTAAAATTACTTTTGGAACAGCTAATTTTCATAATCCTAGCCAACCGGCAGAAATCGCCGAAAGCGAGAAACTCTCTGACAAATTGAATCGCGAAATAACATCAACACCTATTATTGAAAAATTCCTCTATCCACTTTTCACTATTGGTGGCAGCTTGAGGTTTTCAACCAAATGGAAGGACAGTGCCGTCGGGACTCACGACTCACTTATGGATCAACTAATGACAACGCAAATATCTTTAGAAACCCTCACGCAAGATATCAAAAATATCATTGCACGATTTGAAAAAAATAAAATTTTCATAATCGGGTATAAAAGCTCGTACAAAATGCGACCCACATACCCCGAACATGTTCTAAAAACAAATCCCATAACATTCATGAAAGAATGGGTCAAAACCGGGAAAACATTCCCCCTTCTTCCTAAATTTCGTCTTTACCTAATCAAAATTATTAAAGATCGCGAGTTTGCCGCGCAAACAATACAACTAGCTTGGAAGAAATATCACGCATAAATTCTTACTTTCTTAATAAAAAAAAAATTTTTTATTTTTTTCTTTTTTTAACTTTCTTTTTAAACATTTTCCATAAATCCCAATATATAATTGCTTTCCCCTCCGTTGTTTGTGGGCCAAACAAAGGTATTGAAAACCCGCGGGTTTTATATATATATATTAAAATTGATACTAATGCAAGCCCAATTCCGACGCCCACAAACTTTTTATACAATGGCGCCTCTTTTCTATTCTCATTATTTGACATATATATTTAGTACATATATAAAATTGAACATAAATATTCGTGAATAAACTATTTACAAAAATGACAGCGCTCATCAAACTACATCGCCCAGAAGGATTTCGCGACTCTGACAAATGGGCGCTGAAAAGCACAGGAGAGCTGCTTCGTTGGCCGCGGAAAGATTTAAATCCTAATGATTTTAATATGGACCAATATGGAAATATGTTTCATAATTGCCCTGAGGGAAAATCTTGGTCACGCGTAGTACGACACGGGGAAAACGCTAATAATTTCTTTAGAAAAACCTTGGAAATAAGACCATCTCCTCCGAAACCCGAAAAAAAAACAAAATGCATATCACATTTATCTATTGTTTCTTATAAAGGTACGGCACGACTAAGGAATAAAAAATACAAGAACAAAAAATATAAAAATAGTCGAAGGCGACTACAAAAAAAGAAAGACAAACAACACCGCCAAAAGATGAAAAAAAAAAGAAAAAAAATATTTAAAAAGGAATGCGCATCTATTAAAAAATCTCAAAAGTCTATTTCATTGACTATTTGCAAATATTGTGAATGTGGGAGCAATTTCTGCAATATGTTTCTTAATCCACAAATAAAACATTCATGTGATTTTTGTGGTAAATGTTTTAACGGTCTTCAGTTAAAAGGTGACATTTGTGAGAATTGTTTGTATATAAATTATAATAACATATTTTGTAATGAATGTGAAAAAAATCTGGGTAAATGGGAGATAGATTGGCGAATGAAATTATACATACCTCGCTATCAACACCCTAATCATTGCTATTGTCAAGAATGTTATCAATTTCGCTGGGCAAAACCGTGTTTTGAATGTGGAATGACATGTCATACAGCTCAGTATTGTCCTTGGCGCAGCGACGCCTTTTACCACGATGATTATTACGATTATTATTAAATTGAAACGATAATTATCAAATTTACTTATTATAAAAAAAAATGCAATACGTCGGTAAATTTGCAACCGAAGACAAAATACAGGAAAAAACCAAATGTACGCGAATACAACCTGATCCGTATTTTAATGAACATGGGGTATTGAAACCCGGGTTCTCTTCTCATTTTGAAATACACCATTTTGCTCTTGTAGCTTTGTTGCAATGGGGGCAAGAAAGTGCCCGCGCAAGAGAAGAAATATTTAAAAAACATAAGCTACGTTTCATTACCAATAACACAATATTTGGTTATGAAGTAAAAATGCTAGTATCTATGATGCATTGGGACGAATTTAACAAAACATTTAAATTGATCGCGATTAATAATTGGTTGAAGAAAAAGGGAACTTCTTTTAAAAAGCTACATGAAAAGGCTGAGTTGATGTTGAAGGAGGAAGAACGACTATTTACGGCTAAATTTAAAAAAGGTATGAGATATGGAAGAAAATTTCATGCTGCTGTTTGTATTCAAGAATGGTGGTTGCGTAATCACCGAAAATATCGTATCTATAAGAATGTATATCAACTCATAGATAAATATTCCGTGCCGGGTGGCTTCACTGGGCAAGATTCGGCAAAATATTTTGGAATAGGAAGAAATAAAAATCTTCTTAAAATTCAAGAAGATATTATGAAGAAGGTTGAAATGCGCCGCATAACGTGTAGAAAATTTGCAACAGCAATTAGAAGCGACACCTGCAGCGCGATCGCCGCAAACCGTATCAAAGAAAAAAAACGACGCAGCTTCTTCGCCAAATGTGAAGCGGAGATGACTGTATTGGGACTGGCGCCAACCATTTATGGCCTTGGTTCAAGTGCACACTGGGCTGATCACGATGAACCTTATTACTGTGAGCCATGTGCGACCACAGATCTCTCATATCCGGGCGACGGACGAGCAAGCGGATCCCTCAGCAACCCACGATGGGCGGCACAATGTAGTAGATGCGGCAAGAAAAATCCTTTCCATTGTAAATGGAATGAACCCAAAGATACAATACAGCGAGAAAACGCCCCTTCACCGCCGTCTATATCATCTTGTGACATAGGGCCTAATGGCACCGAAGGACCACAAAGTGATATGAAAAATTACTCATTTCTTGGAAGATGGGGCCGTAATCTTGGATTAACCAAATGATCGTAAAATTGATTTCATTTATGCCATTTTTTATATTTTAAAAATGGCCCAACCACTATCCGACGCAAAAGCAAAAGCAATGTATACTGCTGGTAACAAAGGAACTTATTGGTTTCAATTTATTCCTTCAAATCAAAAAAGAGAAGCGTGGATAGACTTTGTTAATCGTACATGCAATGATTTCAAAAAAATAAAAGATAGAGGAAATGCAACACAAGCGGAATATTCTGCATATTCTGCGGCTGTAACAAAATGGCTTGAAACTTTTTGAAGAAAAGTATCTTTAAGATTAAAATTATTATGATTTCTGTAATATTTTAACAACATACAAAATTTCTCGTCTCATTTGTGCAGCTGAACGTTTTTTATTATTATAATTTTTCCATCTTGTTTGATCAGTTTCATTTTTCTCTTCAGAAATATGAATAAAGAATTTTATCCACATATTATGTCGTGATTCAAATTTTTGATTAATCTCCTTTACAAGTGGATCACAATCTTTTAAAATAAAGGATCCCCAAATTGAAGCTATTTTTTTCAATGATGGAATTCCACCTCTTTTGATTTTCAAATATTGTGTTTTGTCCTCTTCTGCTAACTGTAAGAAATTGCCAAGTACTCTTTTCAAACTATTTTTCTTTGAATCATCAATATCACCAGACAATTTCTTTTTAATTTTTTTAAAACTGTTTGTTAACGCAACCGGGTCAAGTTCTAAAGCGCTAACAACTAATGGTGTAAACACTTCATACTCTTTCTTTCTTTTATTAATTTTTTTTTTCGGCATTCCAATTACTGTATGCCATTTATCCCGCTGATCTGCCCACTCATCACGAATATTATCTTCGTCAGTGACCTCATTTTTTATATTCGGAAAGAAAATATTACGCGCAAGAGCTATTTTTGGCGTTTGATTAACATGTGATGCTATAAGTTCTCCCATTGTCAACCCCACGCCACCATTTAATTTCCAAAACAATTCTAATATATCCAGTTCTGTTTCATCTTTGTTAAGGCGGATAATAGTTATATTAATTTGATATTTCTCAAAAACTTTCTTCTTTTTCTTTTCATATTGATTAAATTTCTTCCCATCCTCATCAGAAAATTTATTTTCATGAAAATTCTTCAAAGTTGTTAGCCTTTGTTGACCATCAACAACCAATTTGTGATCATCATCCTTCTCCCACACAAATATAGATGGAAGCGGCATCTGCTTATTAATTGTATCAATCAAACACTTCTGCTGATCACGGTCCCATACGAATTTTCTTTGCCATTCAGGATGAGGAATAAGTTCTTCATCATTAATATCATTACATATAGACGATATTGCTTGTTTTTCAGTGTCAAATTTCATTTTTATTAATATTTATAATAAATATTACAAACCTTTTCAATTTTTATAATTAAAACAACTTTTTCTGAAAAATTGATTCAAATTACAACATCATATATGATAGTAAAAAATGAATATTATTATCATCCTCTTTCTTTGCTTTCTTGGATATCATATTGTTAGTTCATTAACCGCTGCGCCACCATCATAAAATAAAAAATATTTATAAAATTATATATATATATATATTTTTTTTAATCATCTTCGTCGGATTCTTCGTACATGATTTCACCTATACAATTATTTGCTTCATCATAATATCCAATTTCATCGTGTGTCTTAACATCATATAGAATATCATCTTCATCCCTCAAATATTCTGTCCCTTTAAACTTAAATTTGTGCACTTTTGTTGAAATCACGCCATCAGTCATTGGCTTTTCCGCCTCTTCCTCAAATGTCTCTTCCTTCAACTCGGGTTCTTTCAATTTTTCAAGTTTATCCGATAGCTCCTTTTCTTTCTTTTCCTTCTTCTTCGCTTCGCGGTCAGCCTTTTTCGCCACTTTATCCGCCTTCTTCTTCGCCAACTTCTCTGCCTTTTTTCTCTCACGTTCGGCTTTCTTTTCTGCTTTACGTATTTCTTCTTCTGCATTCTTTTTCGCCTTCTTCGCTTCACGCTCAGCCTTCTTTTTATAACGTTCTACCTTTTTATGTTCTGTAACAGACAATACAACCTTTGGTGTTTCAGTCTTAAACACACTTATCTCAGAATCGGTGTCCGAAACAACAACCCGATCACTATTATTTTTCCTCGGTTCCTTCTTCTTTTTCTTCTTTGAAGATTTCATATCATTCATCAAAAAGCTTATTGCCTCTTTCGCTTTAAAATCATATTTAGAAGAAAGGTCCAATACAATAGATTTGAAAAGCAAACGCTCGCCCCACGAAAGTCCAGAATATTTTGTCATATTTTTGTTATATAATTTAACTTTTACATATACATTTCAATTTTTCTTTTCTGAATATTATTTATAATGTTTGAAGATATTTTCAAAAAATTTCAAAATTTTATTCTATTAATCTTTCATACTGTTGTTTCATTCTTTAAAAAATCAAAAAAAGAAGGATTTAATATATTAGAAAAATTTAATATAATAGAAAAATGTAAACGATTGTTTATATCAGAAAGAGCGGAACATAGTATGAAACGAAGATTATATCATTAACAATATTTATTTAACCACCTAGGTGGGTTTTCATTATTGATAACTTTGCAAATATTTTTTTTTAAATCATAATTATGAATAACCTTTTTAAACCCTTCGCCTAGAAAACACGGGCACAAATTTTGCAAAATGTGCGTTATACGCATTTTTTCCACTTCTTTAACAATAAATTCTTTCTTGCCCTTTTTCATACCCTCGTTCCATAATTTTGATACCCTAGAATATATAAATTTCTCTCTGCAATTTAAATATTCTGAAAAAAATGTTAATATATACTTGTCATCCATTATATAATAAATATTTATAATAAATGAGAAATATTTTTATTTATTCCTCCTTTCATAATGAAATTATTATACGCGTCATAGCACAAACACCCATATCTGCAGCAAAAAAGTTCTCCAAATATTTAAGTCAATCTAAATTTGTTTTTACACATTTTAAATCAAATCAAAGTTATTTATGTAACCAACAAGGAACCTTTTATATACAGCCATTAAAAACAAACAGGCTTCCTTGAAAAAACCTTAAAATTTTTCTTCTTTGGTTGATGTATATCGTTTATTAATTTTGGAAACCCAATAATATTTTGCATAAATGGAACATCTTCTATTTTTTCTATTTTCTTATAACAACAATTAAATAAAAATTGAGATTTCTTTTTCTTAGCATTTTTTATCTCCATATCAAACATTCTATCAATTATAGAAAAAGACGAAAGTAATTGCAATATTCTACGAATATGTTTTGATTTTTTTTCATATAAATCATCAATCTTTGTTTTCAATAATTCCTTATTTTCACAATCTACTTTCAATAATGCCTTATTATAATTTATTCTATTAATTGTATTTTTTAATTCTGTAATTTGCTCTTTTCTCGTATTTTCTATTTTTTTAATTATTGAAAATACATTTGTATTATATATTGTTGAATACCTATATCTTATTACATGTGGGACTACAAATTGATTTGTTTCTTTTATTTCTTTTATTTTTGTTTCAATGTCCATTATTTTTTTCTGTATATCTGCTTTATTCATATTATCTGTTTCAAATAATAAATATCTACCCGATGAAAATTCACACACTGATTGTAATTTATCATATTGATGTGAAGAAATTTTATGCGCTTCTGCTTCCGCATCCAATTTCATATAATTGACAATAGATAAAAGAAAAGAATTAAATGCATTTACTGTAGCCAATAACACAGCGCCCCATGAAAATTTTTCAACTGTTAAAGACAAAACCGATGCCAATGATGATAAAAAAATAGCAGGTAGCATTAAATGATTTAATTTTTGTTCGCAATGATATTTTGATTCCATATAAATTATCTTATGTCCCTTCACATAACTCGCTAAAATATCCATTGCTGATGAAAAATTATTATTTTTATCCGCATATGTTGCATCTATATGTTTTTTAATATTTGCATAACTTTCTTTTTTATATTCTACACTTGAAGTTCCATTATTACACCATCTTACCGATGTTGTCCTCTTTAATTTTGGTATTTCACCTATTTCCAAATCTATATGATTATCACTACCATCTGTCATTATATAATAAAATTATTAAATAAATTTATTTGCCATTAAATTATGAAAACAATATACGCATTTTCTTGTTTATTAACCTATACATAAATGGTCATTTGCAATAAACGAAAATTAATATTCGTTCATATACCAAAAACTGGCGGAACAACAGTAGAAAAACGTTTAAATCTCACAAACTTAGACAATCTTTATAGTACTACATTATTTCAAAATGGACGCACATTACAACATATGACGTGGGATAAATATAAGGATAAATTTCCTGAAAAATATAAAACATATACAACTTTTTCTATCGTTCGGAATCCATATACACGTTTTCTCTCTTCGTATATGTGGATGCCCCCACAATCAAAACTTGGTATATTATCTGGTCAAACAATAGAAGAATTTATTGAAGAAGCCGCTTTATGCAATATGATTAAAAATTATTTCAAGAACCCCTTCTTTGAACACTTTTTACCACAATGGAAATATATTTATGATTCTAATAATAATTTAATGATTGACGCATTGTTTTATCAAGAAAAATATCATAATATTGATACTTTTCTTAAAGAAAAATTTAATTGTCATTCTACAACATCTTTTGAAATTGGGAATCAACACAAACCAATATTGACAAAAGAAAATAAAAGAAAAATTTTCCTTATATATAAAAAGGATTTTGAATTATTGGGGTATAATAAAACATTTCAACAATGACAACATATATAAAAAATTTTTTCTGGCGGACTCATTAATATATCACCAAATTCATAATCATGAATATGAAAATTTGATTCTTTTAAATTTTTAATCAATATATCAAAATTATTATTTACTAATAAATTATGCACTTCATTATGAACAAAATTAATAATATCGTTTTTTGATTCTACCACGTCTAAATCAACATTTGAACTATATCCACTAAATAATTCATGCGATAAAATAAATTTACGAAAATTTGGCATTATAAACTTATATTTTATTTATTATTTAAGTTTATTCCATCGCTTCTTTTACTGATATTGTATCCGAAATTTCCTTTTTAATATTTTCTTTATTTCTCTCTATTTGCGGGTCATCGCTCCCACCCATCACCCCGCG
Organism: Magnetovibrio sp.; assembly: GCA_002721825.1. Classification (GTDB taxonomy): domain Bacteria; phylum Pseudomonadota; class Alphaproteobacteria; order Rhodospirillales; family Casp-alpha2; genus TMED8. The sequence goes on along the minus strand of PBLS01000017.1, from coordinate 2,462 downwards.
TACCATATTATGCCATTGCATTAATAAGTTCTCATCTTCAATATAATCTGGGTGCTCCTTTTCCCAATCTTTTATTGTTTTTATTTGTTTCATTGTTATTTTATTAATTGTCTGATCTATTTTAATATTTCCTTTATCTTTTTCCCATTTATTTTCATCTTTTATATAAAATTGTAATCGTTTTTTATCACTACAATGAATAGGCCTCTCGGTTACTTTCATATCTGTCAAATGTTTCACAAAAATATTGCTAATTCCTTTTACATATCCATGCTGATTTGTATAATTCAAATCTTCCAAAGAAACTTTTATATTTTCTACAAAATCAGTCAAATTCATTGCATCTTTACAACGTTCGTTCAAAAATACATTTATAGAAATTTTATTATTACAACCCACCATTGGTATCAATTTCTTATTTTCATTTACCATTTTTTCTAATAATTCTGTCTTTTTTTGATTATCTTTTATTAATTCTCTCATCGCCGCACACATTTTTGAAATATTAGAATTTTCTTCATTTATTTTTTTTTTGCTAAAACAGCGCTTTTTGTGACGTGAAAGTCCACTTTTATACTTGTAAATTCGTCCACAATTACCACAAATGCTCTTGCAACTTTTTGCAACTTTTTGGTTACCATTAGTTACCATTCGATGTTTTGCAGTGAAAAGGTGTTTCGTCCAATTGGACTTATTAGACGATGAATAGTCACACTTTTTACAGTGAAATTTTTTTTGCAACTTTTTGCAACTTTTGTTATCCATAATTACCCTATATAATGATAACAAAAAAGTTGCCTAAATCCATTTTTAAAAAACAAAAAAAAAATGGCCATGTAGGGCGGTGCTTTTTTTTATGCAACGCTGTTCGCTGCATAATGTAGAGGGCACTTTTTTTGTGTTTATAGAGGGGTCTATATATTGATTCTGGACATTTTTAAAATGTCCAAAATCGTTTTCGAAATTTAAAATAAAAAAAAATTTGTTACTGAGAATTACCCGTGTTTTTTTGCTTACTGAAAATAAACCATAATTTTTAAATAAAAGTTAAGAAATCATGATTTCAGTAACAAAAAAGTGTTTTTTATCGAGAAAACGAAAAAAAAAAGGAGAAAAAAATGTTTAAAATGGTGCTTTTTTTTACGCAAAAGGACTCTTTTTGGCCAAAAAACGACCTATCCCTCAAAAATGGAAAAAGGGACCTCGAAAACGTATTTTGCCGTTTTTGGGGGTATAAAAGTTCCCCCCATAATATTTTTTGTATTTTGTTTAAAATTTATATAAAATAAATGATAGTGAGATATATTAAAAAATTTATTCATTGTTTTTTTTCATGTTTCTTTGAAGATTTAATTTATGAACCAGTTTTATTAGCAGAATACGATCCTGCAAATAAAAATAATGAAGAAGATGAATTATATGTTTTTGATAAACAATTGGTTCAACCGTTGCAAATAAAGCACTAATCAATTATTTCATATTTTTCACAACTTTTATAAAGTCTCAAAAAATATTGAATAAACTCATCCTTTGATGTATTAGGTAAACAATAGTATTTCATTCTTGTCATATTATTTTTATGTAATATAGACTGAATTTCTTCATGACTGTGTTTATTATCCAATAAAAGGAAATCATTTTTCTTGTTTTTATAAAGCATTTTAATACGATGATATTGCAACGGTTTTAACCCCCAAATCATAAATTGTTTAACATAATCGAGATTAATATTTAAATTATCATACACATGCTTATACCCATCTTTCCGTAACCATATACGAGTATGATAGAATTTATGAAATACATCTTCAAATGCATTTTTCTTCTTCATTACTTCATCAATATTATATTTATCACAATAATGTGGAGCAATCCAATATGGTCCTATTCTATTTATTTCTTTATTTCTAATTAAAGAAAAATTATTATTATCTTTGTTCATATATTGAACATATGCTAATTTCGGAATTTTAGCCACTTTTGTATTTAAACATGTGCGCAAAAGAATTTCAAAATCATCGCATATAGGCAAAAGTTCTGAATAATTTCCTATTTTATTTAAAAAATTTCTGCGCCAAATACGTGGATGATTAGGACAACAAGTTAAATGAGATAATGTAACATTATTTATATTAGGCGTCATATATACATAAACCCATTGATCCTTATATTTTTGACAATAATAACCTGCATAACCTTTGCACAGAAAATCGGTATATTTAAAATTGGTCCCATCTTCATATATATTAATAAAATCCATATATACAAACCCAACTTCAGGGTGTTTTTCAAAAACGGTGGTGGCGTCTTTTAATACATCAGGTAAAATTTCATCATCGTGATCTAGTTCTAATACATATTTACCACGACATAAACTTACTGCCTCATTTTTTACGTGACCAATAACGCCGCTATTAAAATCTTTTTTGTACAAACGAATTCTTTTATCTTTTTTAGAAATT
>PBLS01000016.1 GCA_002721825.1 Magnetovibrio sp. | reverse complement strand
GAAGCCACATATCCCACGCTACTGCGAGATAGCGTGTCTCGTCGACAGGTAGGGGCGGCCGTATGGTTAAAGCAACGGCTATAACGGCTATCGATAGAAACAAAGTCGTATAAATATGGTGACGAAGAATAATAATTTACTCAGTCTCCGCCTCTAGCAGTTTTGGTGTTCCGTTCTGAAGCAGAATTTACGGGGTATTTCGTGCTTGTTTCATCAAGGCCTTTGTCACGGTGATAACGATGATAAAGATGCAAGCCTAGACCGCCACAAACAAGGAACAAAATTATACTCAGGCTAATACGCCAAAGTGGTTCAACCTCAATACCACTCCCTACAAGTGCAAAAATGGCAGTTTGTGGTATGTAGCCGATTGCCGAGCCAGTTATAAAGGGGAATGCCTCTACCCTCGAAACGCCGGCGGCGAGATTAGTGACAACATTTGATCCGGCGGGTAAAAACCGAATTAGCAGCGTCATCGAAAAGGGGTTATCAGTCAGAAAATTGTCGATTCGACGGATTTTAGCTGAGAATTTGCGGGCTACTATGTTGCGACAAAGGTATCTCGAAAAAGAGAAAGTAATGATACAACCTAGCGTTGTTGCAGTTAAGGCTATTAGCAAGCCTGAGGTAAAGCCTAGACCATAGCCTGCCAAAAAACTAATAATGTGACGGGGAAGGCCTACGGAGATTAATACTGCACCTATAGCTACTAACAAAAATTCGCCCCAAAACCCTCGGCCCCGAATATTAGCATCAACCCAACCTTTGCTTAGAAAAAAATCGAATTGCATCGCTTGGATTAAGAAACCAATGGCAACTAAAGAAACAAGAAATACCAACCCAATAACTAAGCTACGCGGGCTCATATTTTCTTGCCTTGTGTACTACCTACTTTCTGGGGTTTGACGTTTGTTGTGCGGCGGGTCAACCACATCATGCCGAGCAGATCAATAATTCCGACCCAAAGACGATTCCACAATCCATATTTGGAAACTCCGTAAGCACGAATTCGATGATTGACTGGTATAGAGAGCACTTTTCCTCCAGCACGGATCATTAAAGCGGGCAAAAAACGGTGCATGTGATCAAATGCGGGCATTTCTATAAAAGCCTGCCGAGAAAAGACTTTTAGGCCACACCCTGTATCTGGCGTTGCATCTTTTAGAAGGTTGCTGCGAACGACGTTTGCTACCTTAGATGCAAAGCGTTTGAGCAAAGTGTCGCGCCTATTAATCCGGTGACCGACTATCATTATATGATCTCCGCCTCCCAATTCAATGAATCGGTTAAGAAGCTTAGGTGCGTCAGCAGGGTCATTTTGACCATCACCATCCATGGTGATGATTATGGTCGCCTTTGCGGCCCTTATTCCAGAAACTATGGCTGTACTCTGTCCTTTGGCACAATTATGAGTAATGATGTGGAGAGATTGATGTCGCATTTCTAAATCAGCAAGGATGTCACCTGTACCGTCATCGCTCCCATCGTCAATAATTATTACTTCATATCGACGTTCATTAAATGCAATTATAATTTCGTCAATTAGTGGACCGACGCTCTCAACTTCATTACGCACCGGAACAACTATCGCAAATTCGGGTATGCTTTTTATATCAGGTTTGGCCATCATGCCTTGTATCATGCGAGTTTAGAAATCTGTTCTCGCTTTTACACCGCTCCTACCGCAGCGGCAACGGTGATTCCTGTTAATCTGCGTTCAAGCAGGAATATGCAACCTCGTCTTTCTAGTTTTATAAGGCTATAAATCATTATGGATGCATCAAACATTAAAGGTCTTGAGCAGCACACAGAGCACGTTCGCCCCGAGTGGGTCGATTATAATGGCCATATGAATGTAGCTTATTATACGCTAGTTTTTGATCACGCTTCTGATTTATTTTTGGAACAGATTGGTCTTAATCAAGAATTTCGGGACGCTAGCGAGTGTTCGGTTTTTGTGGTGGAGGCGCACACAACCTATCAAAAAGAAGTTATGGAAGGCAACATGCTTAGTGTTAGCACCCAGATTTTAGACTTTGACGCAAAACGCATACATTTATTTCATCGCATGATAAGCGATGGAAGTGACGATACTGTAGCTACAAATGAGCTTATGTTATTGTATGTAAGCATGAAAAGCAGACGAACAGCGCTTATGCCTGAAAAAATAAGCACGCGTTTGCAAACAGTGCACACAAACCAAAAGGCCCTTCCGAGGCCTGTTCAAGCTGGTCGCTCAATTCAGATTTTTAGGAAAAATATTGCCTTAAGTTAACTACCTACGGCCCTCATAGAATGATTTAACAAACTTGCCAATATTCAGGTCTGCTCGATGACCTTAGGGCATTATGGTTTATGACAGACATGTTTATGATAGTTTACCGACTTCCATTGTTCTATGTAGAGCGGATAATACGCAATGCTGGCTATAGCTTTGACATGAATGAGATATGAAAAAGATAGTTACGTAAGATAAAGACAAAATTCACGAATATTATTTATAATTTACTCGAAGTTATGGCAGAATCACGTTTCACATATGCGCGTCTATCAACGCGTCTTCGGCAATCTTTTCGAAACGACCACTTAGTCCTTTCAGTGGTGGCTATTGCTGTTGGTGTAGTTGTGGGAATGTGCATTGTAGGTTTTCGAGAAGCAGTCGATATTTTTCAAGGCATATTTTACGGCTCTAATAGTTTTTACGGTAACGAAAGCGAGCATTTGGGGCCCATTGCGGCAGAGCTGCCCGGCTGGCGTATTGTTATTGCAACCACCTTTGGTGGGCTGGTTGTTGGTATTTTGGTCAGTCGTCTTTTGCCGGAAAGACGACCGCAGGGTGTTGCAGAGGTGATAGAGGCCAATGCACTGTTCGGTGGACGGATGTCTTCAAGGACGGGACTTTTAGTAGCATTGGTCAATGCACTTTCGATTTCTGCCGGAGCGTCAGTTGGGCGGGAAGGGCCTGCGGTTCATCTTGGGGCGGTACTTTCAAGTTGGTTCGGCCGTCGGTTACATTTCTCCCGTTCGCTAACTCGCACTCTTCTTGGGTGTGGAGTTGCAGCTGCTGTAGCGGCATCATTTAATGCGCCAATAGCAGGAGCATTGTTCGCGACTGAAGTTGTGATTGGTCATTATGCCTTAAAGGCACTAGCGCCAGTTGTTATTGCAAGTGTTGCAGGTACGGCAGTTTCAAGAGCGTGGTTTGGAAACTTTCCAGCGTTTTCTATGGATGTTGGTTTTATCGTCTCGCTATGGGAAATGCCAGCATTCGCTATTCTTGGAGTTGTTTCAGGCGTTGCTGCTATAGTTTTTATGAAAACGATTGGGTACGCTGGACAATTATCGGATATGCTGCCCGTTCCGAGCTGGACCAAGCCCGCTATTGCCGGTTTTATTCTTGGTTTAGTGGCGATGTATTTTCCAGAAATCTTGGGCGTTGGCTATGCAGCAACTGAAACGGCCATGCTATTGGGGTTTAGCTTTTGGGTGCTGATTGGTATTGGTGTTTTTAAAATATTAGCGACGGGACTATGTTTAGGTTTTGGATTTGGCGGTGGCGTATTTAGTCCAGCGTTGGTTATTGGTGCTATGGTTGGTGGTGCCTTTGGAACTATTGCCGCCGAGGTTTTTCCAGATATGGCTTCTGCCGCTAGTGTTTACACTTTAGTCGGGATGGGTGCGGTAGCGGCGTCAGTCTTAGGAGCGCCAATCTCTACGACACTTATTGTTTTTGAAATGTCATCAAACTATGCTCTCACCCTTGCAGTCATGATTGCCGTTGTTATTGCATCGGAGATAACGCACCACTTTTATGGTCGGTCGTTTTTCAGCGTACAGCTGTTGAACCGAGGCATAGATGTTAAGGGTGGATTTGAAGCAGAAATAATGCGGTCTATTCCACTGAATCGTGTTTTAAAGGACGATGGATTGACGGTTACACCGGGAACTTCGTTGCAAGATCTTCGAACCCGCTTGCAGAATTCACCACACGGCGAGCTTTTTGTGGTTGATAAGACGGGTCGCCTTGCTGGGACTATTACGCTAGCAGATCTAAGTGATGCGGCATTTGACCACGGGTTTGATGATATAGTAAACGCTGGAGATGTGGCGCGGCTACATCCTCCATATTTGACTTTAACAGACAATCTTGAGCAGGCCTTAAATCTTATGAGTGAAACAGGGGAGGACCATATTGCTATTGTTGATAACGATAAAAAGATGGAGTACCAGGGGTGTATACATCAGCGTGATGCGATGACAGCCTATAGCCGGGCTTTAGCTAATGTCCGGCATGAGGAACGCGGAGAAACCATTTGAGGCTATAATTGTTGGCCATTTCTTCAAAATTCTTGAAATCTATGCTAGGCTTTATATCGAGATGAGGTAGAGGTGACCTTGGGTCGTCGATGGAAAAATAGTTATATAAAGCGTCTCGCTATTACCTTACCCATAGCTTTAGATTATTATTTGTAGAATAAGAAAGCGCATCAAAATAAAAACTATATCGCCATGTTTGGTTTAAAGAAAAAACGATATTCATTCACGTATCGTGGTGCGAAACGGTTTGTTTTGGGTGTATTTGGCGTTGTAATTGTGATGATGGTAGGTGGGGGGTGCTACGCACTTAGTCAGGAAGAGGCGCGGCATTTATTGGCTAGGACGGGATTCAGTCCGCCCCGGCTGACGGAGCTTGAAACAATTGTCCCTCTGACGCGTGGGGAAGCCGTAGACTTCTTGCTAAACAAATCTAATTTATCGCCTAAAACACCTGCTCCTGCTTGGGTTGGAGAACTACCACCGGCTTACAAAGTGCGAAAAAAATGGTCTTCAATTGAACGCCAGGCTTTCAATATGCAAAATCGCCAACGTCTGCGTGAGCTTCAGTCTTGGTGGGTGACCGAATTGCTTAGTACAACATCGCCACTTACCGAAAACCTCGTGCTTTTCTGGCATAATCATTTTACGTCCTCATTTCAGAGAGTGAAATGGGTGCCATACCTTTACCACCAAAACATATTGCTGCGCCAACATGCCTTGGGGGATTTCAAGAGATTACTACGAGAGATTGTTACTGACCCGGCGATGCTTTTTTTCCTTGATGGGCGACGTAATCATGCAAAGCAGCCAAACGAAAACTTTGCACGCGAATTTTTCGAATTATTCACTTTGGGGGAGGGTAACGGATATACTGAAAAAGATATTCGGGAGGCGTCAAGAGCTTTTAGTGGCTGGGTTATGCGCCCAGATAATGTTAAGGCAATATTTAAGCCGCGGCGGCATGATAATGGCCTAAAGACTATTCTTGGCAATACCGGAAATTTCAGCACGAACGATGTCGTTTCTTTAGTTCTTGAACATCCTCGTGTTTCGGTTCACATAGCTGAGAAATTTTTCGTGTCCTATATTGGAGGAAAAATGGATCGTGCCGAGATAGAGAGGCTAGCGCGACTGTTCCGTCAATCGAATTATAATATCCGCACGTTATTTCGTGCGATTTTGTTAAGCAATGCTTTTTGGGATAGGGCTCGGCGAGGCGTAATTATAAAAACGCCTTCCGATATGACAATAGGTGTAGCGCGGTTGGTCCAGTGGCGTGGGAACACGACCTTTCTGGTAAATAAGATGAAAAGTATGGGGCAAGAATTTTTCCGTCCACCTAACGTCAAAGGCTGGCAAGGGGGGACGGCATGGATAACAGCTACGTCGCTCTCGGCACGCAATCGATTTACAGCACGCCTCTTACGTGATCTAGGCAAGGTGGGCGAAAGAGAAGCTGATGGGACTATGATGATGACCTCTATGAAAACAAACGCATTATTGGAAAAGGCCATGGGTTCGGATATGGATATAAATGGATTGATTTCAATTATGTTAGCTGTTCAACCGGTACAAAAATTTTTGGAGCAAGCGGTTCCTCCAACTGCAAAAATCAGCGCTTTAATGCAAGATCCAGCTTTTCAGATGAAGTGAGAAACATAATATGCTATTTACGCGCCGGCAAATCGCAAAATTTATAGCGGGCACTCCTGTTTTATTGAAATCAACACCTATTTACGCCAACGAAAGTTGGACACGAATAGTGGTTTTAGTAGAGCTCAATGGTGGTAACGACGGTCTAAATACGGTAATTCCCTACACGGACCCTGCTTATCCGCGTTTGAGACCCAAGCTTGCTGTTTCAAGAGATAAAGTATTACAGCTAAGTGAGCATCTTGGTTTGCATCCACAACTTGAAAAGTTAATGCCACTTTGGGAGAGCCGTGAGATGGCAATCGTTCTCGGTGTTGGCTATCCTGAACCTAACCTTTCGCATTTTCGATCAATTGATATATGGGAAACAGCTACTCAAGGGCATCGCTTAGCTCGAGAAGGCTGGATTTCGCGATTATTTAGTGAGCGCCGACCCCCCACCATGCTTCCAGCGGAAGGGGTTGTGCTTGGCCGCAATGAACCAGGGCCGTTGATGGGAGATGGTTCTAGGATCGTAAATCTGAAGCGATTGGAATCCCTAAAAAAACAAAGACAACAATTAGTAAATTCAAATATTATAGCAGCTAACTCAGATTTGGTTCACGTCATAAAAACTCAAGATCGCTTAAATTACGCAGCGCGTAAGCTTGTGGAAAAAAATCTAGATAAAGTAATATTGAAAAATGAGTTTCCAGGACATAATTTTGGAAGACAGATGGAGTTGGCCGCCCGCCTTGTAATAGGAGGTTCAGGCATCCCTGTAATAAAGTGTTCCCTCGGCGGGGTTGATACCCATGCAGGCCAAGTATACCGGCATCCAAAATTAATGGAAAAACTAGCTGGCGGGCTCTCTGCGTTTGTGGAAGCGATTAAATCGGCAGGAGCATGGAACAAAGTTTTGGTAATGACTTATGCGGAATTTGGTCGCCGCCCAAAGGAAAATGCAAGTGGGGGTACGGATCATGGTACTGCAGCGCCGCATTTTCTATTAGGCGGGTCCGTGCGCGGTGGTTTTTATGGCGGACAGCCGCCGCTTAGTCAGCTGCATAATGGCAATCTAGCTTATCGTGTCGATTTTAGAGAAATATACGCGGCTGTAGCCCGCGACTGGTGGGGGTTAAGAGCCGAGTTTATCAAGTCTAAACCTATGCCAGTTATTATGTGATTGGGCCGTGTTATCTTTCGTGCATATGCTATATAAAGGGAATGCGCGATCCTTTTGACCTTTTAGATTCCAAAGATGCCTCGAGCCAGTTATCAGCCTCAACTTCGGCAAATAACGAAGCGACATATCTAAATATTCTGAATGAGACGCAGCAACAAGCTGCGGAAACGACTGACGGTCCACTACTTGTGCTTGCTGGGGCGGGCACAGGTAAAACGCGGGTGCTTACAACAAGGCTTGCCCATATTTTGATGCAAGGGAAGGCACAGCCTTGGCAATTGTTGGCGGTAACTTTTACAAACAAAGCCGCACGAGAGATGAAAGAGCGAGTGTCTCAGCTATTGGGTATGACGGTTGAAGGGTGGTGGGTCGGTACTTTTCACTCCATCGGTGCACGAATTCTACGTTACCATGCGGAGGTGGTTGGACTTACTCCTAGTTTCACGATCTTGGACCAAGATGACCAGGTGAGGTTGGTGAAACAATATATAGACATTCATGAGATTGATGAAAAACAGTTTCCGCCTCGTACAATTACCAATGTGATTCAGCGCTGGAAAGACCGAGGCCTGAGTCCGGACAAAGTTACCTTGGGTGAAGGTGCCGACATGGGTGAAGGCAAAATATTAAACCTTTACAGAGATTACCAAGAGAGACTGAGACAGATAAACGGAGCGGACTTTGGAGACTTACTCCTTCTCGGAATAGAACTGTTCCAAAAACAAACTGATGTGCTAAAGAAATACCAGCGCCAGTTCCGATATATCATGGTTGATGAGTATCAAGATACTAATGTGTCCCAATACCTTTGGTTACGAATGTTGGCTCAAGGACATAGCAACATCTGTTGCGTGGGTGATGATGATCAATCAATCTATTCTTGGCGTGGTGCGGAGGTGGGCAACATCTTGCGGTTTGAAGAGGATTTCCCTGGCGCCCAGGTAGTGCGGCTGGAGAGAAACTACCGTTCGACGCCAAACATACTGGCAGCAGCAGCAGGCCTAATTGCCTGTAATGAAGGGCGCCTTGGAAAAACGCTTTGGACCGATGTAAATGAAGGTGAGAAAGTACGCGTTCGTGGCATCTGGGATGGTGAGGATGAGGCGCGCTGTGTTGGTGATGAAATAGAAGCGCTTCATTCAAAAAACCATAAATTGAATGAAATGGTCGTTTTGGTCCGCGCTGGTTTTCAGACCCGGGAATTCGAAGAGCGACTAATAATACTCGGTATCCCGTATCGTGTAATTGGGGGGCCGCGGTTTTACGAGCGACAAGAAATTAGGGATGCAATTGCTTACCTGCGGGTGATAATTCAACCTAATGATGACTTGGCTTTTGAGCGGATTGTAAATCTACCGAAACGTGGCATTGGAGATGCGACCATGCAGGTGGTGCATGGATTAGCGCGGGCGGATAGAACGTCGTTAACTCGAGCAGTAAAAAAACTATTGACTACTGATGAGATCCGCCCAGGGGCACGAAAGACACTTGCTGATCTTATGGAAAGTTTTAACCGCTGGCGTGATTTAGCCCCGACGTTTCAACCTAGAGAACTAATAGAGCTAGTGCTTGACGAATCTGGCTATACAGACATGTGGAAAGTTTCCAAGGCACTTGAAGCACCAGGCCGACTAGATAACCTTAAGGAACTTGTTGTGGCTATTGAGGACTTTGAATCCCTGGCGGCATTTCTTGAGCATGTATCCCTAGTGATGGAAAATGAAGATTCGCTTGTCGAAGATAAGGTTAGCTTAATGACGCTGCATGGAGCTAAGGGGCTTGAGTTTGATACCGTATTCCTTCCCGGCTGGGAAGAGGGCCTGTTTCCACATCAACGAGCGTTGGATGAAGGAGGAACTGCTGGCTTGGAAGAAGAGCGCAGGCTTGCTTATGTCGGCCTGACCCGGGCGCGGCAACGGGCCCTAGTATTTTTTGCTGCTAACCGGCGGGTTTATGGTAAATGGCAAAGCTCTATGCCATCACGGTTTATTGATGAGCTGCCGCAAGAAAACATAGAAATGGAAAGTGCGCCTGGACTTTACGATCGTCATATTGGTGAAAACCTGGCTTATGCAGGTATAAGAAGTAGTATTTCTCGACAAAAACCTGAATCGGTGATCATAGAGAATGCCAACTGGCGTGTAGACGTTACCGAAAACACGGCCGAATTCGCGCTTGGCGATAGAGTATTTCACCAGAAGTTTGGTTACGGGCGCATTATAGAAATTGATGGAGATAAATTTGAAATTGAATTTGAAAAGGCTGGTACGAAAAAGGTTATAGGCACTTTTGTTGAGCCAACGTAATGGAAAATGAGTTTCTTTGGCGCGCGCAAATTCATGTCTCGCATAGGGCTGTAGACTCAGTGTGCCAGTTATTTGAAAAATTTTGTATGGCTGTCAGCTGGTTCGAAAATAATGACAAGCCTAATGAATGGCGAGTTGAGGGCTATGCTGGTGTAGCACTTGATAAAACTTATATGACCGGTGAGGTGTCACGGTTTTTTTTGGATATAGGAGAGACGCCGCTTACCCCGTTGCGATATGAGCTCGTGCGCCCACGTGATTGGTTAAAACTAAATGCAGTCGACTTTAAACCTACACTAGTTGGGCGCTTTTTTATTCATGGGTCACATTTTCGTGGCCCAGTCCCCTTCGGTTGCAGGTCGATTCTTTTAGACCCAGGGACTGCTTTTGGTTCGGGCGAGCACGGTTCGACGATGGGATGCCTCGCTATGATAGAGAAGCTAGAGAAAGTGCACCGTTTTTGCTGCCTGCTCGATATGGGCTGTGGTTCCGGTATTCTCTCCATAGCTATGGCAAAGGTGTGGCCCGCTTCTATAATTGCGGCTGATTTGGATAGCGAGGCGGTACGCGTAACTGCGCGTAATGCTAAAAGAAACGGTGTTGCCAAGCGGATAATGAGCATCCAGTCAAAAGGATATAACGCAAAACGGATAAAATCGGGAGGGCCCTACGATCTTATAACTGCAAATATTTTTATGCGTCCATTAATTTCTATGGCGCAGGACCTTAGCCGAAACCTTCGACGCAAGGATAAAGGCGGTAGCTTTGCCATTCTTTCTGGTGTTCTTGAAAGTGATGGCCGACGAGTTCTGGCTGCGCATCGCGCACATGGTCTTCGGCTATGCAACTGGATCGTGTTAAATGGATGGTTGACAATGTTGCTCAGGCGCTAAAGAATTTTACTCAAGTATATATTTAATAAGAGATCTTTATATCACATAACAGCAAGCAGCCCGTCATCAATATAAATAATTTGCCCATTAATGTAGTCGGATGCTGCTGAAGCCAGAAAAATAGCAGCACCAGCTAAGTCGTCGGGAGTGCCCCATCTGCGTGCCGGTGTTCGCGCTTTCATCCAAGAATCGAATTCCGGATCTTCAGCTAAGACGCGGGTAAGTTCAGTGGCCATATAACCTGGTCCAATAGCATTTATTTGTATGTTGTGTTCGGCCCATTCTGCGGCCATAGCCCGGGTTAGCATTTTTATTCCCCCTTTTGCAGCTGTATAAGGCGCGATGCTGGCGCGTGCCGCGGCACTGGTTAGGGAGCCGATATTGATTATCTTGCCGCCCCGGTTGCGCGTTAGCATACGTTTCCCAGCCTCGCGGCCGACGACAAAAGCACTTGTTAAATTGGTGTCGATGATCCGTTGCCAGTCGACTAGAGCCAAGTCAGTAATGTGCTCACGATGATTTATTCCAGCGTTATTTACTAAAATGTCGACAATAACTTTTTTTTCATCAAGGGATCGAAATGCTTCTAAAACTGCGGTTTCATTTGAAACATCGAAGACAAGAGACGAAACGGCAATCCCTTCTTTTTCTAATTGTTGGGTTGGTTGTATAAGACGTTCCGGTGATCGGCTATTCAGTATAATGTGTGCTCCCGCTTGCCCAAGACCACGAGCCATCCCAAGACCTAGGCCACCAGAAGACCCTGTGATCAACGCCGTTTTACCAGTTAAATTAAAAAGTTGCATTTTAACAGTTCCAAATTTTTTAGGTGTAAGACTTAAATACGAGTATTCCAATTATATAGGTTTAGGATAAATTTTAAGATTTTGCCAATTTCTTACCTGGTGTGGTTAATTGTTAGTACAATCTAGTGCCGCCCATTTTAGTAATTTTCTTACGCTTATACGTTAGGTATGGAGGATACATAGATGTCTACGCTAAAAATATTAGAAGGCGAAGCAATTTATTATGAGTTTGCCGCGCCCACATATATCCCTAAGACATTTGTCTTTGTGAATGCTTTAACAGGAAATACTGGCATGTGGGCAGATCACATATGCGAACATCTGCAATCTCAAGGGTATGGTACTCTTTGTTATAATTTTCGTGGGCAACCGGACACAACTTTTAGCGATGAGACTAATTTGTCCCCAAGCCTTATTGTTGACGACCTGTGCTTTCTACTTTCTGAGATAAACCCACCATCTCCAATCTTAGTCGGATTATCTATAGGAGGATTGTTTGCTTCCCGCGCGTATCTTGCTGGTTTGGAGGCATCTGGGCTGGTTCTTATTAACACTTTACGCAAGCCTAGCCAACGGCTCGATTGGATAAACCAGGCCATGGTTCGCTTGGCAAAAATTGGCGGTGGACGTCTAGTGATGGCCGCTAATATGCCGGTTATTGCCGCGCCTGATCTTCTCGCTCAAATGTGGGACGCGACATTTTCCATGGAGCCGTACGAGGCCCCGAAAGTAACCGATGGCCTTTTGCGCCTAATGGTGAGCTCATTGAACGCTGACTGGAATTTACCTTATGAACAACTCGATTTACCGGTTTTGGTGTTAACTGGTATACATGATCGGCTCTTTAGAATAGATTCCGATATTAGTGAGTTAAAAGCACGAATCCCTCAAGCGGAAGAAAAGGTCTATTTGGACGCGGGACACCTTATTCCGTTGGAGAGACCAAGCCAGTTTTGTGAGCATTTGATAGAATTTGCCACAAATTGTTAGATTGTAAGAATAGCCTAAGTTATTTGCCGTTAAATATGCCCAATAGTTTGATGCAGTAGCAGCAAGTTCAAAATTTTAAAGAGAGACTATTTAATACGATACATGGCTTTGAGCATCGGGGATACTCGAAAATAAAGGGCAATTTTCAAGTTAAGTACGCTAAGAAATTCTTTCACCATATCTTGTAATAGCTTCCTCTGATAAAGTTAACCCCAAGCCGGGAGCTTGATTAAGTTTTAACTGACCAGCAATTAGGGAAGGTGGGTTTACGAATAATTCAGCTTGTAATGGGTCCCGTTCGGGATTTGTAAAAGCCTCTACAAATCCCCCTGCTGGCGAGGAGGCAACGAGTGGTGCGTGTATAAAACAATCGTGGTGTGGGGTAATTTTAACATGGTTGAGTTCGCAAAGTGCGGCCATCTTACGACCTTCTGTAAATCCACCAAACATAGTCACATCGAACTGTAATATTTGTATGGCTTGCTCTTCCAAGAGAGACCGGCAACCGTAGCTAGTAAGCTCGCTCTCTCCTGCAGATAGGGGGATTTTTGTGCGCTGAGAAAGTAATTTGAGTTCGCGGCGGTCATCAGCCCATCTTAGAGGCTCTTCAAGCCAAAGAGGATTTAAGGGAGCGAGCGCGTGTACAGCTTCTGTGGCGGTATCCAAATCCCACGCACGATTAACGTCGACCATGAGGTTTAAAGAACCACCTATTACATCGCGGACAACTTCCATGCGTTCTATATCTGCAGCCAGTTCCATACCGCCGACTTTAGCTTTAAACCCTTGATGACCTTGTTCTTTGAGTTCAATAATTTCATCCCGTAATTCAACAAGATCTTTGCCGTCGCGGTAATAGCCACAGGTAACGTAGTAGGGGATTTTGTTGCGGTAACCGCCAAACAATTGGTATAACGGGAGGCCTGCCATTTTACCTATTATATCCCAGCACGCGATATCTACAGCAGCAGAGATTCGAATTAACGCTTCACGCCCCCATCCTTTTTCATATGCGAGCTTTTTCGACGTTAACGAAAATAAATCTTGATAAATTTTTTCGGGTGTTAATGGGTTTGCGCCTATAAGGTAATCGGAAATCCCGCTTTTGCAAACGTGTAAAATAGGATCAGCATTAGTGTAGCTTGTAGCGAGGCCAAAGCCTTCAACGCCGTCATTTGTTTTAAGCCGGATCAAAACCTCATTTGCTGTGGGCACTATAAAGTTACTAACCCAATGTGGGCGGGTGTCTTTTGGGCCTTTTAAGAGAAACACTTCAAAGCTTGTTATGTTTGTAGTCATTGCGCTTACCTATTAGTTAAAGGGGGAGTTGACGGCAATAAAGTACAACATCTACAAAGGATACGTTCAACATTATGATAAACTGAAAGACGCAATGAATTCATCCATGCAGCATCCTGAAATATACCTAGTCCGCCATGGGGAAACAGAATGGAATTGTTCAAAACGATATCAAGGTCAATTAGATTCGCGTTTGACAGAAAAAGGGAAGATACAAGCGGCAAGCGTTGGGCATTTGATCAAAACTGTTTTCAGCGAGGATGGCGCTATGCCCATTTACTGCAGTCCTTTAGGGCGGTGTAAGCAGACAGCGAAAGAAATTTGTAATGTAGCGGCCATAGATCCAGCTAAAACAAAGTTTGAGGATCGTTTAATGGAGTTACATTGTGGGCATTGGCAAACTTTCACTCGTAAGGAGGTGGAGGAACTTTGGCCGAATGAAGTTGCTGATTATAAAGCGGATATCTGGAATTATAAAATACCGGGCGGTGGGGAAAACGGACCAATGCTTCAACGCCGGGCGCGTGGCTGGCTTCGTGATGTGTTTCGAGCACCTCGCATAGTCGTTATTAGTCACGGTATGATAGGCCGGATCATTCGGGGTCTATGTTGCGATCTTAGTCCCGAAGAAGTTTTGTCACTCAAGGTTCCGCAAGGAGTTGTGTTTCACCTAAAAAATGGCATAGAGACAATTTTGCCTGGCATACATACTTAAGGTTATCATCTTATCGTATATCACCTTCAGTATGGCCGCGGCAATTTCCAAAACAATACGGTTTATTCTCGGATTTTTTGCAACCGCACATAAAAAATTCCGCGGTTATTGCTGCGGTAAAACTCACCGGTTGCAAACCTGTACCTAAATGTAAACTATCACACCACGGTTGAGATTTACTGCGACCACAACTGCACTAAACGTATTTTTGCCCAGCCTTAACATTTACGATAAAAGGGCCGAGCTTAGAAGAGACGGGTCGAAGTTCATTTGTTTGTTCATTCTTTTTACACCGCTTAGGGGATAACCTAGGCGGTCATTTTTTCGTATTTTCCGGCATTAAACAATAAGGGTGCTCCGTCGGTGTAAGAGAAGTTATAAACTTTCCCCACTAAAATACTGTGGTCGCCACCCTCATGGTTCGCATAAAATTCACACTCAAAAGCTGCGAGGCTATCGTTTAACAAAGGGACTCCGCCAGCGCCTTCGCGCCAATCTAAGCCTGCAAATTTATCGTGAGATGCCGTAGCAAATCGACGAGATATATCAAGTTGGTCAGCTTTTAACACATTAACAGAGAAATGTGTGCATGTTATGAAAGATTTGTATGTTGGTGTAGACTTTCCGATACACCAGAGTATTAACGGGGGTTTAAGCGACAGCGCACTGAATGAATTTGCTGTAATGCCTTCCGCCTTTCCACTGGGTCCAATTGTTGTTACCACAGTCACTCCGGTAGCAAATCGACCTAATGCATTACGGAATTCACGTTGGTTATCGAACTGGTTCATAATGGAATTATTCCATAACGCGTTGTATTTAAATGGCAATATACGGGGCTGTTTCAATATATTTAAATCTTGCGACTATAAAACAGCGAGACGTTGATCTTTTCAATGAGTAAGTGGTTAAATTTTCATTTTTGTGAACCGAATCGCCTGTATTTCCCTATAGAACTCTCTTTATTATTCAATATTTGATATTATTCCTTTAAGAGCAGCTCCAGCCAAAACAGGCCCAAATTAAGAAAGCAGGAATTGACAAAAAGATTCCAAATATAAGAAAGTACGCTAGTTTTTTCATATTCTAATCCAGTTTATGGGTGCAGCACTAAAAGAGTTATATAGTTGGCTTCTCAGTAATCAGTAGCCAGTATGCGTAATGCCTGTACTAGATCATCAAAATGCTTAATAACGATGTCTGCTTTAAGTTCTTTGATAGGGCCACCAGCGTAACCGAAAGAGACCGCTATAAAAGGAATTTCTAGCTCACGTGCCGCGTTTGCATCGTTGCGACTGTCTCCAACCATCACAGCTTTGTTTTTGGGGACTTTTAATAGCTCTAGAACACCAGCTAAATGCCGGCTATCGGGCTTTTTAATGCCGGGGATAGTATCTCCTGCCACCACTGTGTCGATGTAGTCAGAGATATTAAATGCATCAAGAATTTCGTAGGTAGGTGTTTCTGGTTTGTTGGTGCAGATGCCGAGTTTAAGCCCTAAATTTTTAAGAGAAGAAAGAGATTTATCAACTCCTGGGAACATTCTGGAAAATTTTGTAGCAATGCCAAAATAATTTTTTGAAAAACATTTAACGATGTCATCAAATTCTCTTATTGGAAGCCCTCCTTTAGCGAGTAAGGCTCGCTCAACCAATTTAGGAATCCCATCGCCAATCATTTTTTTTACTTCATCACGCGATGCTTGGTCGCGGCCGAGACTTAGAAGCGTGCGGTTTAAAGCGTGGCGTAGATCTGGCTCGGTATCAATTAAAGTTCCATCAAGGTCAAAGATTATGGCGTCAAAACGGTCCCGTATCATGGTTGTCCTTGCAAAAATTAGTAACAAACTTTGACTTGGCGAACATGGAGCCCTGTGGCAATGTCGCGCCGCCTTCAACGTTTCGGTCCTCTTTTGAGATCACTGGCTATCAATGACCAAGAGTTCAAACAAACGTCAAACAGCTGCTGTGGTGCTTGCCGCCGGACAGGGCACTCGTATGAAATCGGGACTACCGAAGGTGCTCCATCCTTTAGCAGGGCGCCCTATGATCTGCCACCTACTTGATAGCATAGAAAAGGCAGGAATTGAAAAAATTATAGTAGTAGGCCCTGATAACAATAAAATAAGCGATGTCATCGGGCCATATTCAACGGTGGCCCAAGTTGAACAGCTTGGCACCGGTCATGCGGTCATGCAAGCGAGTGAATTTTTGGAGGGGTTTGAGGGCGATATCATGGTGTTATTTGGAGGTGATCCTCTTATAACGCCAGAAACTCTAAACGCAATTTTGGGCCGGCGTCGTGCTGATGATGCCCCTTCAGTCGTTGTGCTGGGTTTTAATTCCAGAAGTCCGGGGCTCTACGGACGCCTTATAACCAATAGTGAGGGTGTGCTAGAGTCGATAGTTGAAGCTAAGGAGGCAAGTGCGGCTCAATTAAATATACAACTGTGTAATTCTGGGGTCATGTGTGTGGATGGAGCGCAGCTATTTGGCCTTTTGGAAGCAGTTAAAAATGATAATGCTCAGGGAGAATATTATTTAACTGATATTGTTGGTTTGGCACGTGCGAAAGGGTTGAGGTGTGCTATCGTTGAAGGCAGCGAAGATGAGTTGATTGGCATCGATGATCGAAAGGATTTAGCTCGCGCTGAGCAGGTTATTCAAGACCGGCTAAGGAGTAGGGCTATGGAAGGGGGGGCTACATTGCTTGACCCCAAATCTATATATTTTTCGTATGATACAGAGTTAGGCCATGACGTGCCCGTCGGACCTAATGTTGTTTTGGGCCCTGCCGTAACCGTTGCCAACAATGTAACGATCAGGCCTTTCTGTCATATTGAAGGTACGAAAATTTCTGAGGGTGCAATAATAGGCCCCTTCGCACGCCTACGTCCGGGTTCAACATTAGCGGAAGATGTTAGCGTGGGTAATTTTGTTGAAATAAAGAACGCTAAACTTGAAAAAGGTGTAAAAATTAATCATTTAACGTATATAGGCGATGCACGTATTGGCGCGAGAGCCAACGTAGGTGCCGGTACTATAACTTGTAACTATGATGGTGTCTCAAAACATTTTACGGATATTGATGCAGGAGCCTTTATCGGCTCGAATTCGGCCTTGATAGCCCCAATTAAAATTGGAGAAGGGGCTATTATTGGAGCTGGTTCTACGATAACTAAAGACGTGCCGCCTGGCTCCTTAGCCATTACGCGCATTAAACAGCAAAACCACCTGGGGTTAGCGGCCAAAATAAGAAAAGCCACGCGCAATACAAGGAATAAAAAGGGCGCGGGCTGATGTGTGGTATAATTGGTATCGTTGGCCATATGAAAGTGGCATCAGAGTTAGTCGAAGGGTTAAAGCGCTTAGAGTACAGGGGCTATGATTCGGCAGGGATTGCTACTCTTTATAGCGGCGTGATTCATAGATGCCGCGCAGAGGGAGAGCTTTTAAACTTGCAATAGCGGCTTGAAGAAAAACCTCTCGAAGGTATTACCGGTATTGGTCACACACGTTGGGCCACGCATGGCGCCGCCAATGAAATAAACGCTCATCCTCACGCAACTCCCCGTGTTGCAGTGGTGCATAATGGCATTATCGAAAATTTTCAAAAATTACGAAAAGATCTCTCCCAGGTTGGACATGAACTGGATTCTGAGACCGATACGGAGGTTATAGTTCACTTAATTGATCGTTTTCTAGAAGAGGGGTTTTCTCCACGTGAGGCGACTGCTGAAGCTCTTAAACTTCTGGAGGGCGCCTTTGCGTTAGCTATTATCTTTGCAGGTGATGAGGACCTTATGATTGGTGCGAGGCGTGGAAGTCCACTTGCTTTGGGCGTTGGAGTTAATCAAATGTTTCTAGGGTCTGATGCCATTGCATTGGCCCCTTTGACCAAAAATTTGATTTATTTAGAGGATGGTGATTGGACAGTATTATCCCATAATGATTATATAATTTTTGATGAAAATGGCCAAGAAGTAGAGCGCGATGTTTGTCGAACGGCATTAACGGGCGCTTCCGTTGAAAAGGGTGGTCATCAATATTTTATGCTGAAGGAAATATTCGAGCAACCTCAGGTTATTGGTGACACTTTGCATGCCTTTGTGAATCCAAACACTGGTGCGGTTACGCTGCCATCATTGGATGTTGACGTTATGCAGGCCTCTAGGTTAACGCTCATCGCGTGTGGCACCTCGTATTATGCTTGTCTAGTTGCTAAGTTCTGGTTAGAGCGGATCGCGCGGATACCAACGGAAGTCGATATCGCTTCAGAGTTTCGTTATCGTGAAGGAATAATGCCAGATGGCGGTGTAGCAATTTTTATCTCTCAGTCGGGCGAGACAATAGACACTCTGGCAGCATTACGGTATGCCCGATCACAGGGGCAAAAGATTGTTTCTGTGGTTAATGTGCCCGAAAGTGCTATTGCTAGGGAATCCGACTTAGTTTTACAGACCTATGCAGGACCTGAAATTGGTGTTGCTTCGACGAAGGCTTTTACTACTCAGTTGACAGTACTGGCATGCCTAACACTGACTCTCGCCTATAATCGAGGGACTATTGATAAATTAGAGCGCCGCCGATTGGCTCATGCGCTTGTTGAAGTCCCAGCTCGTGCTGCAGAAATCCTTAATCATGATGAACGTATAAAAGAAATCGCCCAATTTGTGGCTGGTGCTCGTGACGTCCTTTATCTGGGGCGTGGCACCAGTTATCCTATCGCTCTTGAGGGCGCACTGAAGCTAAAGGAAATTTCCTACATCCATGCTGAAGGCTACGCCGCGGGCGAAATGAAACATGGCCCGATCGCACTGATTGATAAGACGGTTCCTGTAGTCGTTGTTTCCCCAACAGATTTTTTGTTGGAGAAAACTATTTCCAATGTACAAGAAGTAATGGCGCGCGGGGGAAAGGTAATATTTTTTTCCGATAAGCGAGGTGCTGACAAACTTGGAAGCAAGGATGCGGAGAACGTTATTCTACCGAGCGTTGACCCATTTGTTTCTCCAATTTTATATACTATCCCGGTGCAGTTGTTGGCTTATCATACGGCAGTATTGAAAGGTACGGATGTTGACCGGCCGCGGAATTTGGCTAAAAGCGTCACGGTGGAATGATCTTGTTCGGTGGCAAGTCATCCACTGACAATGTAGACGCGTTTCTCTGTTCTCACCTAGAATTTCTGCATTCAATCTACTGATTACCCCCCAGTTACCTAATCTATAAACGCAATAGAGATATTGCAGTCTCCGCATGAGGATGGAACCTTAATAACCATATCTTTAGGTATTAGAAAATTTTGCCGAATGACCCAATTTCATAATTTTTGGTATGTAATCTTCACAATCATTCTCTTGGAAGAATTTAATTGGCTCTCTTGCATTAGATGGTCTCCGATTACCCTTTGCATTCAGAGAACTAAATGTCTCTGAAAAGTCTTTCGGCAATTCTTTCACTTTCTTGATGTCGGGAATTAAATTCTCATAAGTTAAAACAATATCGGGGGAATATGGTCCGCTTATAGGTGAAATCTTATAGTTATCTTCCACAGTATGATATTGAATTTTTAACCATTCTCGAAAAGATAAATCTTTAAATTTTCTGTTGTGGCCTGTTTTTTGGAACCAGTAGAGAGAGACTATAAAATCAAGAGGTTCACGATGAATGCTAATTTTTGTGCTTTTACTGAAGATTTTGTGACCAATATTTTGGTAGATTTCCGCGGCAGTCATATGATTGTAAAAATCACCTGTCACCCCAAAACCAACCAAGTGTCTAGACCTTGTGACGTCTAAATGATTGACTGGTCCTTTATATTCTAAATTTCTTCTGGTTAGTTCATCCTCTGGACTTATAGGCGTAACAATATCACTTTCATCACAGTATTTTGATAAAGCAATCTCAAAGGATGTGCCCCCAACCTTCTTAGTTTTGAAAAATATAATATTGAGGTTTTTACAGAAAATCATTTTTAACCTGCCCACCAACTTTCACCCTTAGACTACCTTTGGTTGGTGATGGGATCTAGTATGTTAATGAGAATGATAAATCTGCTGGTTCTGTGATTACAGAAGGCGCTTCGACTACTGAGACTAATATCTGAAATGCTCAGGTCATGAAACGAAGTAAACAGTCAAGAAGGGAAGGTAGGGCGATGCAATCTGCTAAAAAAAGATATGAATCAACTTATCACCAAACCTCACAATAACATCACAGTTGAATAGGTTCTTTGGGATTAGGACTTCCTCGCCTCTTGAACAATCATTTCCATCCGGTCTAGGAATTTGGATCGATCCGCTTTGCTAAAAGGGGGAGGACCACCGGTCATTTCGCCAGTTTCGCGGATCCCTTCCATTATTTCCCGTGTGGCAAGTGCCATGCCTATATTATCGTTGGTATAGGTGTTGCCGTTAGGTTTGATGGCGAATGCACCCTTTCTAAGGCAACGTCCGGCAAGGGGAATATCGTTAGTCACGCATATGTCCGCCCGTCCGATATGATCTGCGATCCAGTCATCGGCGGCGTCGGTACCGTGATTGACAACGACAAGTTGTATTAGTGGATTCAGCGGCGGGCGGATTCCGCCGTCGCATACCAGATAGGTTTCAAGATTGTGGCGTGTCGCAACCCGTTCTACCTCGTTCTTAACCGGACAGGCATCAGCATCGACATAGATTTTAACCATTATAGAAAAAACGATTTCACGGATTTAACCCGCTCCCCTTTAAAAATAAATTCGTTACTGTGGAATAGTGGGGTTCAGTGGTAAGTCAACCACAGAAATTAATACAGAAGTTCACCTCACATTCTATCTGAAAGTCCGTGCGTCGAATCTCAATGCTCAGACTTACTCTCAATATCAGCAATTTCTCTACCAAGAGATCACCGACCTAAGAAATAAGGGTTGGACGATGCGCCAAACTGCTGGTCTTGTCCCTCCTCCGGCACAGAGAGTAAAAAGTGAATAAAAGAAGGGACCAACCCCCGAATATGGCAATACCGGTTACGGTGCAGTGGTTTTCACCGGTGAAATAACCCCAAAGTATTGCCAATGCCTTTGTTTCAGAATTTTAATTAGAACCCATATGTCAAATTGACCTTTGCTTAGTGGTGGTTCTTGCATCGCCAAAGGCTTTTTTTAACACACCGAAAAAAGCACCTCGCTTAGGGTTATCCATAAACTACGTTGAAAAGAAAG
>PBLS01000015.1 GCA_002721825.1 Magnetovibrio sp. | reverse complement strand
TGAAAATAAATTACGACAGGAGCAGCCGGTATTTGTGCGGGAAAGATATCCAAAATTTGGTCAGGAGCTGGACCATACGGAACATTCAGCTGACACTTAAGGCGTTTACGTACCTCACGGCTGAGCAAAGCGTGCCTGGCCATGGAGTCATTTGCATTAGGGACTAAAACTCGCTGGTTATACTGGTTGTCCAGTTCGTCCTGCGTATAGTTAAGCCAAACTGTGAGTTTTCCTTGTGACATTTTTCAATTTTCTATCATTGAGGCATGATGATCAAATATCATTAATCGTGTTGGATTCCGTAGCTGGTTTGACGCTATGTTCGAAGCAAGTTAATGATTGTTCACACAAAAAGGAAATAGGACCGATGTTTAAGATCGAGCCATTTATTGAAGATTGTAAATTAGCAATTAGGGAGAGCGACAGCCATATAGCTGTTAAGGAGCTAGTTGATAGGGCCGTTTCTGATCCGGCAGCGCTCATGGAGGCCCTGGGAGAGCCGTCGCGCGGAGGTGTAGACCAGCTTTACGTTTCCGAGGGCCTCACTATCCTTAATCTAGTGTGGGCACCTCGCATGACGCTACGTCCCCATAATCATAATATGTGGGCGGTCATTGGTCTATATACTGGTCGTGAGGATAATATTTTCTGGCGTCGGGTGAAGGGTGTAGATGGGGGATTGGTAGAAGCGGCCGGTGCTGCATCCCTTGGCGCAGGGGAAGTTTCACCGTTGGGGAAGGATATAGTTCATTCCGTCACTAACCCACTGGATCGTTGCACTGGGGCTTTGCATGTATATGGAGGGCAGTTCTTCACCACACCAAGAAGCGAATGGACACCGGAAACTCTTTTGGAGCAGCCGTATGATATCGAGAAAAATATGGCACTTTTTGAGGAAGCTAATCGGTATATTAACGCCGCTTAAAATGAATTTATGTTTCTTTCGACCCCAGTAACGGGAGCTACGCGAGGGATTCTTTGGGTGCTTCTGGCTACACTTTTGGCGGCTGCATTGAATACTGTCGCCCGGCATGTATCGGCAAGTGTTGATCCATTTGTTTTGGTATTCTTTCGAAATTTGTTTGGTATACTTTTTCTTTTACCATTCTTACTGCGCTATGGCTTTTTATTGTTCAGGACAGATCGGTTTGGGGCGCATTTAGGAAGGGCAACCCTCAACGTGGTCAATATGCTGTGTTTTTTCTCTGCTGTGGCGGTTACGCCGTTAGCTGAAATGGTAGCATTAAATTTTACTGCGCCCCTTTTTGCAGCTTTGCTCGGCATGTTAATCCTAAAGGAAGTGATCGGTTATCATCGCTGGTCTGCTATTTGTATCGGATTCCTGGGTGCTATGGTAATTGTTCAGCCTGGTTTTTCTGAAGTCTCTCGGGGCCATGCCTTGGTTCTATCTTCAGCCTTCTTATGGGCCGGCGTAATGCTGATGACAAAATCTTTGGCTCGTACCGAGTCGAGCCTTACAATCGTGGCTTATATGACGGTCTTACTAACAACCTTATCCTTTATACCGGCACTATTTGTTTGGCATTGGCCCTCGTGGCTAGATTTAGGATGGCTAATGTTACTGGGTATAGTTGGTAATTTTGTGCATTTCATATGGGCTCATGCCGTGCGTGAAGCAGATTTGAGCTTAATTATGCCGTTTGACTTCACTAAGTTGATTTGGATAGCTCTTCTCGCATATTTACTTTTTGGCGAGGTGCCCGCATGGACAACTTGGACTGGCGGTTTTTTAATTTTCATCAGCGGTATTTTTCTCGCACGTCGCGAAATTTCTACGCGCGTTCTAAGAGGTTGAATTGGATTTTTGACCCTAGACACCTAATAATAGAAGGATATCATCGTTTAGTTTCGATTCGATGAGCTTCTTGTGTTGTGGCCCGTTACTGTAGAAACTGTAATTTTGAGTTTATTAAATAGACAGAATATGGATTGGATGTGTAGCTCTTAAATTAATATCGATAAGGGTCATACTCTTTATTAAGTGGATTGTAGAAAACCTAAAAACTAAACTGATAAATGCTACTTGCTACATCAAAATGTTTTTCGTCGGGCCTTTTCCAATTAGAAAAAGGTGACACGCTGGAATCTCTCGACATCGCTTATGAAACTTGGGGCTGTTTAAATGCAGAGGGTAATAATGCTGTTTTGATTTGTCATGGTTACACAAACCATCAACACGCGGCAGGAGAGCCAGATGGCTGGTTTTCTGGGGTTATTGGGCCAAGTAAAGCTATAAATACGCAACGCTATTTTGTTATATCAACTAATATGCTTGGGTCGGCCTATGGTTCGACGGGGCCGGCTAGCGTTGATCCTATCACGAGAGAACATTACGCACTTGAATTTCCCGATATAACAATTGCTGACATGGTCAACGCACAAGTTCGATTGCTAGATTATCTTGGAGTTAAGCAATTAGCTGCGGTGATTGGCAACTCTTTTGGCGGTCATCTTGCTCTGCAATGGGGGATAGCTTACCCGCAGCGAATGCGCAGTCTTGTTGTAATTGTGAGTTCAATAAAAGGGCGCGGTGATAGCCATGTGCTTTACCGACTAAAGCACCGCTTTGAAAGGGCATGCCCAGGCTGGAACGGTGGGCGGTATTATGGGAATGAAAAAAAATCGGGTGTGTTTGATGAAATGGTTAAGCTTCGTCTAGAAACGCTTCGAAATTATGGTTATGAGAACCACATAGCTGCTGAACACAAGGGTAATCAAGTAGCTATAAATAAAAAGCTTCTAGAAAAATCAAGCCAATGGGCCCAGCGGTTTGATGCTAATTCATTGATAGTTCTTCGTAAGGCAGGTATTCAATTTGATGTGCGAGAAGAGCTCTCGTTAATTAGGGTCCCCGTGCTTTATATTCTTTCACGTACGGATAAGCTATTTCCGCCCTCTATTTCAGTAGAAGCCATGAGGATGTTTTTTGAAGCTAAGGTTGATACCACCTATTTTGAGATTGATAGTGAAAATGGACACCAGGCCCCTTCCGTCGATCCTGCCTTATGGCAAACGGTTATAGAGGAATTTCTTGCCAATAAGGCCGCGTTAGGGCAATTCCAAAATTTATCTTCTCGAAAGTTGTGCTAAGTTCAGATGTTTTCTTCAACCCAGCTTTTTAGTGTGCTGGCTGGAATAGCACCTACTTTAGTTGCGGCGACTTCTCCATCTTTGAACAAGATTAATGTTGGAATTCCACGGACGCCATATTTTGATGGTGTATTAGGATTGTCGTCAATGTTGACTTTAGCCACTGTGACCTTGTCGCCCATGGCTTGATCTAGTTCATCAAGGGCTGGCGCAATCTGTTTGCACGGGCCACACCATTCCGCCCAAAAATCAACAAGAACGGGGCCGTTGGCATTTAGAACGTCGCTATCGAAAGATTCGTCTGACACTTGTTTGGGCATTAGGCACCGTCCTATGTTGTTAGGTATAATTATCAATAAATCAACGGTTGAAATCTAGGCACGAAGCAGTCATTCGTCAAGGAGTATAGATATCAAGTAGATTTTCAGGAAGATCCATCAAAAAAGTTGAATCTGTCCATAGAATTGATGCGCGCATGGTGCGCCCAGGATAGATTGCTTGTAATAATGCCCGGTAGATGGCCATTTGTCTTAGGTAGGATGGCGACACGTTTTCTGGTGTGTCAGGTGGTGGACGATTGCTTTTGTAATCGATTATCACAATCTCTTTTTCGGAAATACACAATCTGTCAACTTGGCCAGATACCAAAATAGGCGGGGCACCGTTTGAAGGGGCTAGGGTTCCTATGATCGGAACCTCGGCTAGACTATCAGGTCCAAACAGTATCGCGAATTTCGGGTTTTCAAGTATAGATAAAACTTCTCTCAGGGTTGCCTTTTGTTCTTCTGGATTAAGCTTGTGAGTTGGTAGATTAAGAAATTGACGGGCAGCCTCGGGGCGTTTTGCTGGTTCAAGATCAGGTAAGGTTTCCAATAGTGTGTGAATGAGCAAGCCACGTTTGAAGGTTGGGCCGTTATTTTTAGATATTGGAGAACGTACGGTATGCTCTCTCTCGGGGTCTGATGCTGTCAACGGTTGCACGGGATACGGTTCCGGTGATGGTATTTTGCCGATCCAATCGGGCAAAGCTACATCTTTCGTCTCAGTGAACTGAGTTGACACTTTTGCTTTTTGCGTCGATGTTTGCGGTGAAGTGAACCGCAAAAATATCTCCTCGTCTTCGTTCTTTATGATCTGGGTGTTGGCAAGATCGTTTAATCCATTTTTAACAAGCTGGTACCAGCAATGTTCAGGAATTTCATTTGCGCCTTTCCAACCGCAAACATAAAGCCGGTCTTCGGCCCTTGTCATTGCGACATAAAGTAGCCGCCGATACTCGCGTTCGGTAACAGTTCGCATAGTAGCGGCTATTCCGCTGGTTATACTTTCTTCATTCTCTTTTAAAGCTGGCCAAAATACAGATTTGTCTCCCCAGCGAATCTTATTCGCCTGTCGCTGGGAGGGGATTGAACAGGTGTCTGCTAGGAAAACGATACGACTTTGGAGACCTTTAGCTCCATGCACTGTCATAATTCGAACCTCTTTTTCAGATTGCTCTGGATCACGTTTTACCTCTGTTTGGCCTTGCGTAATCCAGTGTAAAAAGGCCTCGAGAGAAGGGATATGATCGTGTTCGAAATCAAGCGTTAATGCTAAAAATTCGTCAATTGGATCTGATGCCTCTGGACCTAGGCGGGCCAGCAATGACTTGCGTCCACCTTCCATGAGGAGGGCACTGAAAAATTCATAAGGGGGCATTTGGTCGGCGCGTACCCGCAGTTTGGAGAGATATGTATAGGCTTCATTGAAGATTTGCTTCTCAGTATGCCGCTCTGCTAACTCGTCCCAAATACAATTTTTACGTTCGTAGGCTAAGCTGAATAATGCCGCCTCATCCATTTCGATGAATGGGCCTTTTAAGACTGTGGCAGTATTTAGGTCATCTTCTGCTAGGAGGACAAAACGTCCCGCTGCGATGAGGTCCATGACAGCCAGGTGCTCAGCCATGCTGATGCGGTCACGACCAGCGACAGGAATATTACGGTCCTTAAGTGCGCGAACCATCTCTTCTGCAAATGTTCCACGGTTTCTAACTAAAATCATTATGTCTCCGGGCGTGATGGCGCGGCCCTGGGAGCTGAGCATTTCCGCCGATTCGATCCAACCGGAAATGGTATCACTAATTTTTTCCGCAAGACGGACCTCTGGGCTTGCGGACGAGACTTGGTCCAGCGGTGCATCCCAAGGGCTGTCGTTGCCCTCCGATGAGAGCTCACTTAAAGGCCAGAGTTCCACCAACCCTCCTTCGCCTTCACGAGACCAAAGATGCTGCACAGCACGTCCATCCCAGCTTAGTCCATCGGCTGCATCATCGCGGGTAAAGACAGCGTCAACAGCGGACAATATGGCAGGCGTTGAACGCCATGACAGTGCCATTTCTATGTGTCTCCAAGTATTACCGGCTATTTTAGCCTTGTTTCCCAATTTTTCCCCTATTGTTCCAAATTGTGCAGGTTCTGCTCCCTGGAAAGAATAGATTGATTGCTTCTCGTCTCCGACTGCGAAGATAGTCCGCTGTCGTTGACCGGATAATTTTTTGGATGAGAAAAAATCATCGGCGAGTCCCTCGATTATCGACCATTGCATTGGACTTGTATCCTGCGCCTCGTCAACCAAGATATGGTCAAGTCCGCCATCAAGCTTGAAATGGACCCAGGAAACGTCGCTCGGGGAGCCAAGAAGTTTATGTGCTTTCGCAATTAGGTCATCGTAATCGATTAGGGCTCGGGTCTTTTTTAAAGACAAGTAGGTATCGAGTAGTTCGGACCCGACGGTTAGCAGCGCTTTTGTATTTTCAGCAATAGTAATTGCTTTGAGTTTTTCAGTAATCATGAAAACGCGATTTTGTTCTACTTTTAAAGCCTCAAGGGCCCATGGATTAGCTTTGGCTAACTTGGACGTAATAAGGGATTTTAGCGGCTGGCCTTTCTGAGTAAGAAATATTGGAAGGTATTGTTTAAAAAATTGAGTGGCACGCTCTTTTTCTGTTGATCTAAGCCAATTGTCTAAATACTCAGCACGCTCTATATCCTTCTTTGAGCCATACTGAAGAACAGCAACGGTCTTTAGAAGAATATTCTGATTTAACGCGATGTCCTTTGATGCGTCTTGGATGATAGTTTCGCTACTTTCACACGAGCTTAGCCCCAATTCCCCGTTGCTGGCAGTAATCAGGGCATCTAGTCCGCCGTTAGCTTCTGACATGGCGTATAATTTATGTTTTCCAGCGTCCAGCTCCGCCATGATACGAGCAAATTCTTCTTCATCGATTAGACCTGCGAGATGATAGAGGGCCTCGCTTACCTCCGTCTCTTGATTACCGGAAGCTTTTTGCAGTACGTGGTCTCGTGATTCTAGGCGTAGTTCTGCTGCGCGACGTTCATCTATAACAGTAAAGTGCGGGGCTACTCCCGATTCTAGCGGGAAGCGGCTAAGTAAAGACTCGCAAAATGAGTGAATAGTACGTATGCGCAATCCTTCAGGTAGTTCCATCATTTCGGCAAAAAGCTTAGGTGCGCGCTTGATTTCAATATCCATTGCTGGACGGCCTAATAGATCGTTTAGGTCTTTTTTTATGTCCATTTCTTTCAAAGTGGCCCAATGACCAAGGCGTTCGCTTAGGCGATTAGACATTTCGGCTGCTGCCGCTTTGGTGAAGGTCAGACACAGTATACGGTGTGCGGGGGTCCCTTCTAAAAGTAGCCGTGAAATTCGGTCAATAAGCACACGTGTTTTCCCAGTGCCTGCGTTGGCTGAAACCCACGCGGAGTGGGTGGGGTCGGCGGCAGATAATTGTGCGATCGTTCCGTCGGCAAGAAGACAGTTTGGAGTAAATGTACTCATAGCTTACGTCGCCCTCGCCATTCCTTTACTCGCGCTAGATGATCATAATCTCCGAATCGATTAAGAAACTGAGGGCGTGGTTGAGATAGATATGGTGTTGTTGGGTTCGTAAATGTGTGTATGAGTTTTGTGACGCCGACCAGTGCATTGGTAATTGCGTTATCTAGATCGTGTTCCCTTATAATGCGCTCCTCTCCAGGTCGTTTTCCACCCGACAGACGCATATAAACAAGTTGGCCAATAGGGCCCGGTTCAATATCGGAAAAGGCAGCTTGTTTTAACATTGCGGCCTCCAGAGGTAACTGTGGATTCCAACCGACTTCAACCTCCTTTTTACCCGGGAGGCGTCCTGTTTTGTAATCAATAATTGTGTAACCGATATCGGCTCGATGATCGATTCGGTCGGCTCTTGCACTTAGAATAAAAGGAGGTGATGTATCTTCTATAATAAGCTCTCCATCTTTCTCAGTTCCCACATTACTAAAACCTGATGCACGACGTTCAAATTCGTTCGCAATAAACCAAGTAGCGATACGTTTGAACCGCGGCCACCAGAAGGCGTGGACGCTTGGATGAATAAGAGAAGGTCTGAAAAATTTTTCGCCAATTTCAAGAAGTTGTTGTTCGGCCATATCAGGAAGTTCATTGGGAAAGGTCTTGACGAATTGGTCGAGGGCATGATGGATGATTACGCCACGTTCGGCTGCGCCGGGATTTGCATTTAGGGGGTCAAGTGGCTTTAGACGGAGCACGTGGCGCGCATAGATGGAATAAGGGTCTCGGATTAAGGTTTCAATTTGAGTAACGGATAGCCGCTTTGGCCTTGCTTCAATCGGTGGGGTAGGCTTCGGGGCGGTAAATTTTTTGGATTTAAAGGGTCCATCTATTGCGGCAACCCATCTGAGCCATGGCTCCTGTGGTTTTAGGGCATTTTTAAGGTCAAGTCGTAATAACTGATTATCAATCAACCTTAGCCAGCGGGAAGGTACAGTCGGTGTGCCGGAGATTTTTTCCGCTCGAGTAATTACGACTTGGGGAGCTCCCAGAGCCTGTACAAAGTCGTGAGCCATTAGCCCAATACGCCGATCTGATAAGGTTAGCCCTAATCTAGCCATCATAGGCCGGCTCATCCATGGAGAAGCCGCGGCATCCATTGGCCAAGATCCTTCATTTAAGCTACCTAGAATCATTAGATCGGCCCGTTGCAGTCGTGCCTCAAGTAGGCCCCAAATAAAAAGTCGAGGGTGGGTGCCGTAAACGGGTCTCACAGTGTATCCGGTCATTGAGGTTTCAAATAATGTAAGATAATCAGATGGCTGAAAATTTGGAAAGGTATCGGCATATTGCTCTAACTCGGACATTAGAGTTGCCGCTATTTCACCAGCTTCTCCAGTCCAAAGCTTGTTTTTTCCAGGTTTTGAATCCGTTGTTGCAATAGTCTCAGCCACTTCACAGTGTGCACGGACAATTTGAACTAATGGTAAAGAGGTGCTTTCGAATATATTAGAAAGCGGCGCTATCATTGTTTCTAGGTGGTCGAGAAAAATGTCCAACTCTTTTTGCTCTGGTGGTCTATTTTTCTGCAAGGCCTCACGCAGCGTATTTATGCCCGGCGCGGGGCGCGGCCCGCGTAACACACGGCGCTCAAGAGCTCGAGTTAACCTACGGCAGTCCGCTAATTTCATTCCCATGGCTGTAAGCGGGTGTTTCAATAGGGACAACAGGGTTATCGGTTCCATCCTGTTGGCAACGCAAGCAGCACAAAGACGAAGAAAGACTCCGGCGGGGGTTTGGGCCAGTGGTTGACCCGCAGTATCATCAACTTTAATTTCCCACCGCTTCAATTCTGTTGCAACGCGACGGGCTAATCTGCGGTCCGGCGTAACTAAGGCGATAGTACGGTCTTTTACTTCTAAATTGTGTCGCATAATCAATGAAATAACAGCGGCTTCCTCTGAAGGACCAGGACAATTTATCCGAGTTATGCCCTCGAGCGCGAGAAGCGCATTATTTTTGTCCATAGTAATTTCTGTATTAGAGTGTGATGGGGCGAGTGCTGCATTTATTAATACGGTGCGATTTGGAGGCGCTGTAGTTCGAGACAGCATTGGCCAATCAATCACTTCATTTCGATTAATGCCTAAGTGACGGAGTAATTGGGCCATGCCGTATTGCGGATGTTGCGGAATAAGTTTATCCCAAATATCGTTAGGAATTTGACGATCTAGACCGGGTAAAACAATGCGGCCGTTAGGTAGACCGGCAATGGTCGCTAAGAGATCTGCTGTAGCAGGGATTGACCCTGTAGAGCCTGCGGCAATTATTGGTCCAACCGGAGGTTTCGACATCCATTGGCGCGCACGAGCTTCAAGCACCAAGTTACGCCGTATTGCCGGGTCTGTTGCTTTCTCCTCTATCAGGACTTTAGGCCAAACCTCAGTTAATAATTTTAGAAATTCAAGGGTGATACTCCAGTGTACTGCAAAGTCATCGGGGACAAGCTTGTCCAGTAAAGACAGATCGCAACGCTCTGTGTGGATTTGATCTAACAATTTTGCAAGTTCCATCGCTAAGAGCATAGCCTGACCCGGGGTTGTACTGCTGTCTGGACGGGCCATAATTAATCGAGATAAGAGTAATTGACGTCGCAATCTCGGAACGGCGAGAGTTGAGCCGAGACAATTTTCAGATATTAAATTCGCATTCTCCCAATCTGTTATTAAAAGGTCATCGTCTTCAATGTCACCGAGCGGGATCATTCTTGGTAATAATAAGGGGTGTCCCCCGGACAACCGAAGGAATGCATCGCAAAGTGACCTTCCAGCTCGACGGGTCGGTAATAAAATTGTAATGGAGGCAAGTTTTTCTGGAGCGCTGTTTGTTTCTGAAAGTAGACCTTCGGCTAAAGATTCGACAAAAGAACTACTGCCCGGAATAGTATAAATCTTTGTTTTCTTCACTTTCCTTAATGCCATTAACTTATTATCGATGCTTTATGCCAGGATAACGAACTTTAAGATACGCTTCTGCTTCGGCCAGTCCATGAGGTGTCCCCACATGAAACCATTCGCCATCATGGATAATACCGTAGAGCCGTCCCGCTTCAAGTAACTGGTCGAAAACTAAGTTTAAAGAAAACGGACCATTTGGCATGTTTTTTAACGCGTCGGGCTTTAGGATTTGAATACCGGTGAATAGCCAAGGTGTGACTTCTGATTCAGGCCGGCGGCTAAGTTGGCCGGAGGGGTCACAGTTAAAGTCGCCTTTTCCAGAGTAACCATAGGCGTCGACAGTAGAGTGCAAAAGTAGCAAAGAATCCATTTTATCAGGATCCCAAATGTTAGCCAGGCGTCCCAAAGCGTCAGTTGGTCCATTTAGCCAGAAGACATCAGCGTTTACAGCGAAAAATGGCTCCTCACCAAGCAGATTGAGAGCATTTTTCACTCCACCACCGGTTTCTAAGAGTTCAGCTTCTTTTGAAAAGGTGATTTTAGGCATATTCCGCGCTTTTAGGTGGCGCTCGATCTGTTCGCCCAGGTGATGTGTATTGACGACCGCCTGATCGACCCCAGTATCGATAAGGCGATCAAGAACGTGATCGATTAATGGCTGTCCATCTAAGGCAACCATGGGCTTTGGGGTTTTCTTTGTTATAGGCCTCATCCTGAGGCCTCTACCCGCGGCTAAGACAATCGCACGTTTTAATTTTGCTGTCACATTCCCTCCTTTATTTTATCACTCTAGCTGGAATGATCCGATGTTGTTCTTGTAAATTATCTGCCATCCAGTTTGCAATGGGAGTTAGTGCTTGGTGCTCAAGGGCTCTAGTTAACAGCGCCCACACCCTTGGAATATGTTGTAAATAATCGTTTTTTGAATCACGTATGCTCAGTCGAGTAAATATACCTATAACCTTAGAATGTCGTTGCGCAGCAAGTATTGCACAGTCGCGGGTGAAAGCGTTTTTTGGCTCGATTTTATTTGCAAAGCTTTTTTGTGCTTCTAGGTAGCGGTTCATCATCTCATTTCGCAGATCGTTTGTTAAATCTCTTCGCGCATCTTCAAGAAGAGATATTAGATCATAAGCGGGATGTCCTGCGACCGCATCTTGAAAATCTAAAATCCCACAAGCCGAAATGCCAGAGCGTTCAGGTAGCCAAATTAGATTGTCGACGTGATAGTCGCGTAAGACTAGTGTTGGCTCAGTATTTAGTACTGGAGATAACACTTTACGCCATGCTTTGATGTACGAATTACGGCTATCAACACTTATTTTGTGATGGAGGACAGCCGGTATATACCAATCTGTAAACAGGAGCACTTCTTCAATCAGTAAGTTCTCATCATAAAGTGGTAGTCCTTTAGGAACTGTTTCAGTGGGCGGCCGACAGTGAAGGTCAATGAGAGTATCGACAGCTATCGCATAAAGATCATACTCTGTTGGTTTTTTTGAACGAGAGTTTAATATCCGCGTATAAGTATCATCACCAAAGTCTTCAAGGATTAGAAGGCCGTTTTTTGCATCTGCGGCATAGATTTTTGGGGTAGAGTAGCCAAGCTTTGAAAGGAATTCTGAAATGAATATAAAGGAAGAGACATTTTCTTTAAGAGGGGGGGCATCCATTAGGATAACTTGGGTTTCGCCTTTTATAAGGCGTTCGTAACGACGAAATGAAGCGTCGTTGGCTAGGGGGCTTCTTGAAGCTGTATGCCAATTATATTGTTTCAGAAAATTAAAAATAGCGCGGCCCCGATTAGCCATTCTAAGAACCTTGCTTGAATTCATTATTAAGCCGGGTTTCCCAATATCCATAGCCCACAAGGTTTACATGTCGTGAGTTTTCAGTTTCTCCGACAAATAGGTGAATTTCTAGCCGGTCTGTCGGCAAAAGAGGACCTAGACGGTCTCCCCATTCAATTAATGAGATGCCATCAGCAAAGGCTTCATCGACCCCTAATTCAAACATGTCTTCTTCTTGCTCGATACGATAAAGATCAAAGTGATAGATTATGGTGTCTGATGCCTCATAAGTCTGCAACATTGTAAAGGTTGGGCTGGGGACTTCCTCGAAGGAATTGCTGCGCGTGCGTATAAAAGCACGGGCAAATGTGGATTTGCCCGTGCCCAGATCTCCACATAAGACGATAACATCGCCTGTTCGAGTTGCCCTAGCGATCCGTGTTGCCAAAGCTTTGGTCGCCTCTTCATTGGCAAGGTCAAATTTCAATTCTGGCGTCTTGTTTTCAATTATCATAAAGTTCTTTTACATACCCATCCATAAGGCCTCAAGGTAGTATCCTTGTCTTTCTGTATACGGGGGACCAGAGTATTCTTAATGAAAAATAACTCAATTCGTGAACTAAACATTGATAGTATTCGGGCCGACACACCAGGGTGTGGCTCAATATTACATTTCAATAATGCTGGTGCTGGCTTAATAGCGCGTCCCGTTCTGAATGCTGTTATTGAGCATATTAAACTTGAATCACAGATAGGTGGCTACGAGGCAGCAGATGCAGCGGAGATGGCATTTGAGAATACTTATCAGCAATTGGCGCAATTTTTAAACTGCTCGGTAAAAGAGTTAGCATTGATGGAAAATGCCACTGTAGCTTGGCAGGCGGCTTTTTACAGTCTAGCGAGCCGGTTTCAGTCGGGAGACCGCATTATTACTAGCGAAGTTGAGTACGCTTCCAATTATATTGCCTATCTGCAAAAGGCAAAGTGCTCCGGCATCAAAATTGATGTGGTGCCTAGTAGTGAAACGGGTGAAGTTGATATCGTGGCACTAGAGAATATGATCGATAAGGATGTAAAATTAATTGCTATTACGCATATTCCCACTAACGGAGGATTGGTGAATCCCGTAGCTGATATTGGCAGAGTTGCTAATGCTGCTTCCATCCCCTTCTTGCTCGATGCTTGCCAATCTGCCGGTCAGGTGCCGCTTGATGTGGAGGTTATAGGTTGCGATATGCTTTCTGCTGCTGGCCGCAAATATTTACGGGGCCCGCGGGGAACAGGATTCCTCTATGTGCGACAGGAAATTTTGGAGTCCTTGGAGCCATATATGCTTGATCTCCATGGCGCTAGCTGGACGGAGTATAACAAATACACGTTGCGGACGGATACTAGACGTTTTGAAAATTGGGAATTTAATATAGCGGGACAGATCGGCCTTGGAGTGGCTGTTGACTACGCCAATACTCTTGGTCAACAAGCTATTTATGAGCGCATATCCAAACTTGCGAACTCATTACGCGAGCATCTTAAAACATTACCTAGTATTATAGTTCATGACATTGGGCGCGAGAAGGCGGGGATTGTAAGTTTCTCCACTCCAGTAATAGATCCAGTATCTCTTAAGATGGAGCTTAGAAAAATGGGTATCAATTGTTCGACCTCAGGCGTTTCTTCTACACGCCTTGATATGGTAAGGCGAGGCCTTGAAGTCTTAAATCGTGCATCTGTGCACTATTATAATACAGATGAAGAGGTTAGGCGTTTTTCCGAAGCACTTACCACATTGGTCCGCTGAAGGACCTTATTACCAAAGAGATATTGGTTACGTAGGTGGGTATAGTTTTCATCAATATGTTGCTCACGTTCTTCGGGAAAGTTGAGGTTTATTTTTACTTAACGTATTTGCGAAAATTTGGTTTCCGTTTTTCTAAAAAAGCGTTTACGCCTTCTTTAGATTCGTCGCTTTCGTAATACATTGCAACGGATTGCATTCCCATCGAGCCAATTCCACGGATGTGTTCCGTGGAAGCGTTGAAGGAGCGTTTCGCAATAGCGAGCGCTGTTGGGCTTTTTTCCATAATTTCGGAGCACCAAGCCTTTATTTCATTGTCTAATTCTTCATGTGGGACCACCTTATTACACAATCCCATTTCTACTGCTTCCTGTGCTGAGTATCGGCGGCACATATACCACATTTCACGGGCTTTTTTTTCGCCGACAGTTTGCGCTAATAGTGCTGTTCCAAAGCCCGGATCAACTGATCCGACTTTGGGGCCAACTTGGCCAAATTGTGCGTTCTCGGAGGCTATAGTCATGTCGCATAGAAGTGCAAGGACATTCCCGCCGCCGATGGCATAACCTTGTATACGGGCAATAACAGGTTTGGGAACATCTCGGATAACAGTTTGAAGTTCTTCTATGGGCATTCCGAGTGTACCACGTCCTATACCATAGCCTGAACCGGTTTCTTCATCACTGTGGGTGGATTGGTCGCCGCCAGTGCAAAATGCCTTGTCACCACTACCTGTTAATACAATTACACCTATGTGCTTATTCCACCCAGCTTGATTAAAAGCGTGGATTAATTCCTCTACTGTTTCGCTTCGAAATGCGTTATATTTAGTTGGGCGGTTGATGGTGATAGTCGCAACCCCTGAATTTTCGTCATAGAGAATATCTTCATACTTCATATTCTTACTTATCCATTCATTGTTAGGCCACCAGAGACACTTATCCCTTGCCCCGTGATATAGGCAGCGTCTTCGCTAGCGAGAAATACAATTATGCCAGGTAGGTCTTCTGGTTGTCCAAGGCGGCCCATGGGTATTGCTCTTTGGAAAGCAGCTGATAGTTTGTCAGGATTACCAGCGTCTTGTAGTACAGTCTCTAACAACCCTGTTTTCGTTGGCCCAGGGCAAACAACATTAAAGGTAATGCCTTGGCGAGCATGCTCGCGGGCGAGAGTTTTTGAAAGCCCAATGATCCCGGCTTTACAAGCGGCGTAGACGGATTCCCCTGAAGAGCCTACACGCGCCGCATCGGAAGCGATATTAATCACTCGCCCTGAACCTCTTTTCGACATATTCTGCAAAACCGCATAGTGAGTATGGAGCACACCCCTTAAATTAATATCAATTATCTTTTTCCATAATTTTGGATCCGTTTTAAGAAATGGCCGAAACGTATCCCAGCCAGCGTTATTTATTAATACGTTAATCGGTCCAAACGCGCTTTCAGTTTTGGTCACTGCTCGTTTTACGGCGTTGAAATCGGTAATGTCACA
The DNA here is from genome assembly GCA_002721825.1 of Magnetovibrio sp. Classification (GTDB taxonomy): domain Bacteria; phylum Pseudomonadota; class Alphaproteobacteria; order Rhodospirillales; family Casp-alpha2; genus TMED8. Next base: position 4,265 of record PBLS01000015.1, on the reverse strand, counting down.
GACAAACGCTTGTGCCGTCCCACCATTTTTTTTGACCTGGCTTGCCGTTGCTTTTGCGGCCTTAGCGTTTACATCCCAAACGGCGACTCTGGCACCCTCTTCACCAAGGCGTTTGCACGTAGCTGTCCCAATTCCACCACCTGCTCCAGTGACAATAACAACGCTCTCCTCAAGTCCACGCAATATTTTCCCTCAATCCTTATAGTGATTTTATAGGTTTTCTCGCCATTCACGAATCATGTTACGTGCAATAATAATTTGTTGGATTTGTGTTGTCCCTTCGTAAATTCGATAAAGGCGTGCATCCCTATACATACGCTCAATACCATGGTCTGCAATATAGCCACTGCCCCCAAAAATTTGGACTGCGTTATCCACTGCACGCCCACACATCTCAGATGCAAACATCTTTGCGCTAGCCGCTTCGGTAGATACATTTTTGCCAGCATCGTGACGCTTAGCTGCATCAATGGTCATGCAGCGAGCAGCATAAATGTCTGCCTTAGTATTCGCTAGCATCGCCTGGATCAACTGAAACTCAGCAATTGCTTGACCAAATTGTTTTCGTTCGCATGCGTACGCGAGGGCCTCTTCTAATGAACGGTTAGCATGACCAACACAAACAGCAGCTAGATGTAATCGGCCCCGATCAAGTACTTTCATAGCAGTTTTAAACCCAACGCCCTCTACGCCACCAATTAAATTATTTGCTGGAACACGGCAGTTATTAAAAATCACGTCGCACACATGAGCGCCTTGCTGGCCCATTTTTCGCTCTGGTTTGCCGAATGATAGTCCCGGTGTGTTGCGCTCAACGATGAATGAGGAGACTCCAGCAGCACCATCAATTTCTGGGTTTGTTCTTGCCATCACTGTGAGAATATCTGCTGTAGGTGCATTGGTAATATATCGTTTAGTGCCATTAAAAATATAATGATCATCGCATAGGATTGCTGTTGTCCGTAGGTGAGCAGCATCTGAGCCTGCCTCGGGTTCAGTTAAAGCAAAAGAAGCGACACAGTCACCTGTAGCTATTTTTGGTAGGTATTTTTGTTTTTGCTGTTCGGTCCCATCAATCAAAATACCTTGAGATCCAATGCCGATAGAGGTTCCGAATACTGAGCGGAATGCGGGGGAGGTTCGTCCAAGCTCCATGCAAATTCGTGCCTCTTCCTCCATGGTAACACCGATGCCCCCATACTCCTCTGGTATCGTTAGACCGAAAAGACCCATCATTGCCATTTCATGCTTAAGTTCGTTAGGAACCAAATCATCGCTTGCCACCTTATGCTCCATGGGGATCAAGCGCTCCTCAACAAAGCGGCGGATAGTATCCAGGAATTGTTGAAAAGTATCGGCATCCATAGCCATGTTTTTTACCGCAATACCGGCGGTCCTCTCAGAATATATATGGTTTTTAATCAAGACTAAGCCTGCGCTGTGAAATAGATTACGTCAACGACCCAAGTTCAAAAATCTTATATTTTCCATAAAGCCCCCAATTTCTGAGGCTCTACTGAAAACCATGAATAGCTAAATGGTAGTAGTCTAAAAGAAATAATTCAGTGCTGAAACATAGGATTTTGGACAAATACGTGATGGTGTGCTCAAGTTATACACCGTTATGAAAATTGCCTTTATTGTCGAGGTCCTCGTCGTATTTAGGCGCGTTCTTTCGAGGGGATCGAAGTGATTGAAAAAAATGTACTTTCTATTGAGAGCATAATAGAGGGTCTCCGTGGAGCTTCTTACATTGCTTCCCGTCCAATTGCGACAGCGATTCTTATTTCTTATGATCTTTGTAAGCCAATACTAGTGGAAGGCCTTGCGGGCGTTGGGAAAACAGAATTAGCGTTGGCTACAGCGGATTACCTTGGCATGCCATTAATCCGAATGCAGTGTTACGATGGCTTGGATGAAACAAAGTCTATTTATGAGTGGAAATACGGTAAACAATTGCTCTATACGCAGGTACTAAAAGACAAAATCGGAGACGTGCTTCATGATGAAGATAATCTTCAATCCGCTATGCTGCGTTTACACGATTTTACGGATGTTTTTTTTCCAAGCAATTTCTCGAGCCGAGGCCGATTTTGAAAGCTCTTGAGCAAAAAACTGGCGCGGTTTTACTCATAGATGAAGTTGATAAGGCAAACGAGGAATTTGAGGCGCTTCTTCTGGAGGTTCTATCGGCTTTTCAGGTTACTATTCCTGAAATTGGAACCATAAAGGCGAAACAACCACCCATTGTTTTTTTGACCTCTAATAATACCCGCGACATGGGTGATGCTCTTAAACGACGGTGTCTTCATCTTCATATCCCGTTACCGGACGCACGGCTTGAAGAGCAAATAATCGGTGTTCGAGTGCCAGATATTGATACTAGGTTGCGTCGTCAACTGGTGAATTTTGTGCAGAGTTTACGAGAGCAGAACCTAAAAAAGCTACCTTCAATTAGCGAGACGATTGACTGGGCTCGAGCCCTGGTACTCCTGCATGCAACCGAGTTAAATGCAGATTTGGTAAGAGAAACTTTAAATGTTCTCCTTAAATTTGAAGAAGATATTATAACCACAGCTCCCATTATCAATGAGCTAGTCAATAAATCGGATCGAATTGTAAGCGATACCACTTGTGCAGCGCCTACTTGAAAGTTTTATACGTACTCTACGCGCTGCTGAAATTCCTGTTTCAATGGCCGAGGCGATAGATGCACACCAAGTATTGGATAGAATTGGGTATGCAGATAGAGAACTTGTTAAAAACGCGCTTGGTATCACGTTAGCTAAAACCGTTAATGAAAAAAAACGCTTCTCCGAGAGTTTTGATGTCTTTTTTTCGCGCCTTCAATTTACAAAAAATATGGAGAATGGCTCACAAACCATTGAAAATGCGCAAAGTATTAGTACTGGCAGCGACCTTGCGGACAAAGTATTGGCACATGATAGAACGGGGTTAATCGTTCTCATGGAAGTTGCTGCTCGGCAGGCGGGTATTGAGGATATTCAATTTGTTACTCAAGTGAGCCTTTTTACTCGCCGTTTGCTCGATTTGATGGGCTTAGCCGAGATGGAGGGGGTCATATCATCAGCCAACAGAGAATTACTTGCAGGCGGAAAAGCGTTGGCGGCAACTTTAGAGATAGAGAGGATCCGTTTATACGCTACAGCTCGGGATTACGTTGAGCGCCAGTTCTTTTTGCATAGTAGATACTCGAGCGAGCAACTTCGTAACAAATTTCTCCAAAATAGGCCCTTCGCTGCAATTGACAGACGTGATTTCGACCTTATGAATAGGATTATCAGACGCATGGCCCGTAGGCTTTCATCGCGTTATTCATATAAACAAAAATTAGTCCAGCGGGGGAATTTAGATGTAAACCGCACAATTCGTAAAAATATGGCGTATAATGGTGTTATTTTTGAAACCGTATGGAAAAAGAAAAAAATAGATAAGCCAAAATTTCTTGCGGTTTGTGATGTAAGTCGTTCTGTTGCAGCGGCGGCAAATTTTTTTCTTTTATTCCTCTATAATCTTAACGGAATTGTTTCTGATATGCGGAGCTTCGCCTTCTCGTCTTACTTGTTAGAGATAAGTAGGGAGTTAAAGGTAAATAGCGCGGTAGAATTTATCCCAAATGTTCTAGAAAAAATTGGCTTTATGTCGACAGACTATGGGCAAGCCTTGAGTGACCTAAAGGAGCAGTTTGGGCAACTTATTGATCGGCGTACTACAGTTTTTATATTAGGTGATGCACGTTCAAATAACTCGGACCCTCGGCTCGATATAATGAGGTGGATTAATCAGCGAGCCAGTCGAGTGGTTTGGCTAAATCCAGAACCACAAACATTTTGGGGAACGGGAGATTCCGAGATGTTGCGATACAGGCCGTATTGTGATGTTTCTATGCCTTGCCGAACGATAAAGCAATTAGAGCGGGTAATTGATGAGACCCTGCGCTCAACTAAGCGACCATAATCTGGTCTTTATATTATTTGGCTAGACCTACGAACTCATCACCACTTAGGTTTAAAAGTGGGGGCTAGCAGAAGGAGCATATCGTCGTTTTTCCAATGAGGAGCTGGACGACAAAGTCGATCTGATCGAGAGCAAATAGTATACGAACGATGATACGGTTCCGTATATAAGCGATAACTTTCGCCAAATCCGTGAGTGGGTCAGGTATTGATATAACTATATAACTAGTTATATAGTTAATTATTGGAGTTCGAAATGGATATTACTGAGGCGGCGGGTCGCCTTTC
>PBLS01000014.1 GCA_002721825.1 Magnetovibrio sp. | reverse complement strand
TATCTATTAAATATTTAATAGCGGTAATGGTTGGTGGTGCACTCGGTGCGGCTGCTAGATATCTAATGATGCTAAGCGTTGGCTCATGGTTTGAAAATGGCTTCTTACTAGGTACAATTTTAGTCAATGTCGTTGGTGCATTATTGTTGGGCGGCCTTATCGAAATTACAAATCAATTATGGTCGCCATCACCTATGATACGAATGTTCCTAATCACAGGAATTTTGGGCTCATTCACTACTTTTTCAGCAATAACGCTAGATTTTTATACTTTACTTGGGCATGGGGAAATTTTAGTAGCCACTCTATATGTTTTCGTTACTTGTATATCTGGTATAACAGCTTTCTTTGGTGGTCTGTTTCTTTTGCGAGCATTACTTTAATGAGCAAGATAAAAAGTATTGCCGTTAAGGATACCGATAATGGAATACGATTGGATCGTTGGGTTAGAAAACACTTTCCAGTAATACCATACGGTTTATTACAAAAATTAGTGCGAACTGGACAGGTTCGCATTGATGGTAGGAGGGTGAAGGCCGACCAACGTGTAAGCACTGGTGAATACATCCGTATACCACCATTCCAAATTTATAATAATGATATATCAAAAGGAATAAACCAGCCAATATCGGATAATTATAGATGCTCCCAACTCCAAAATAGCGTGATTTATAAAGATGAAGAACTGTTGATTCTTAATAAACCACCTGGTCTTGCCGTCCAAGGTGGGACGAAAGTGCGTGAACATTTAGACGGCTATCTCGAGGCTTTGCGTTTTAATAGTCCAGAACGCCCAAGGCTTGTCCATCGACTTGATAAAGATACAAGTGGAGTATTAGTATTGGCCCGTAATGCCGACGCGTCACGTTGGTTGAGTAGGGCTTTTAGGAATCGCAACACCCAAAAACTCTATTGGGCAATCGTCGTCGGTGTTCCGAAGAATAACGTCGGTACGATCGACAACGCATTGGAGAAAGGAATTTCCAATGCAAAAGAAAAAATGAAACCGACACAAGGGCCAAACGGTCAAAAGGCGAAGACATTTTATCGTGTTATAAGGTCCGCTGTACCATCTGTATCTTGGCTTGCTCTACAACCATTTACAGGACGAACACACCAATTACGAGTTCATGCTGCTGATGTTCTTATGACCCCCATCCTAGGTGACCGTAAATATGGTGGGACGAATGCTATTCTAGACACAAACTTCATATCAAATCATCTTCACCTTCATTCACGTGAAATTAAAATAACGGCACCAAATGGGCGTTGTATTGAGGCTAGTGCAACGTTGCCTAAACATATGATTTCGACGTTTAAATATTTTGGCTTTAAAGAAGAACATTGAAATATTTAATATCAACCGAGTGGAAAATGGCTAGACCCTCCTAATGATAGAATTAAGAGTAACTTTATGGATAAGATAGAACTTATTGTCTTATAATAAGTTGGAAAATTAACGTTATAAGAAATGCTACTCTAATAGGCTTATATGCTAAATGGTGGAATAAAATTAGCGGTGTTCGATTGTGACGGCACGCTTGTAGATTCACAGTACTCAATCACAAATTGTATATATAAAGCATTTGAAGATTTTCAATTACCAAAACCTTCGCATGAAGAAGTAAAACAGGTAATAGGGCTACCTTTGAATGAAGTGATTAGTGCTTTGGTTGCAGATCTAGATTTTCATAATGTTGAAGGCCTTTGTCATAGCTATAGTAATGCGTGGCAGCACCTTCGCAAAAAAAATATGTTAGATGAACCGTTATTTCCAGGTGTAGAAGAAACCCTTAAAATTCTTCGAAAAGAGAATTGGTTACTTGGTATTGCCACAGGTAAATCACGACGTGGTCTAGTTGGAACCTTAAATAAACATGGCGTTTTACACCATTTCGTAACAGTTCAAACTGCTGACAAACGACCCGGGAAGCCACACCCTGATATGTTGCTTAAAGCAATTGAAGAGACCCGTGTAATAAAAGATAACACGGTAATGATAGGAGATACTACATTTGACATAGAAATGGCCACAAATGCGGGGGTAAAGGCCATAGGTGTATCTTGGGGATATCATACAGTGGATGCATTGCGCTCAGCTGGCGCAAAAGATGTTATCACTACATTTGATCAGCTAACTTCTATATTAATGCCTTAATAATTCGGTTTGTATATTTGTTAGAACTTAATAAACAAAGCTGTATAAAGTTTGAGTAATAGTTATAGGAAAATAAACTGCGAAAGACCTTATGGATAAAAAAGTACTGAAGCATCTATTTAGTAAAGTAAAAATTATTCTACGTGGAGATGTTTATCAAATAACTCTGGACGATCGGGTGGTTCGTACACCGGGTGGGAACAATATTTATATCCCAAATTACAATTTAGCAAAAGCTATTCGATCAGAATGGAAAGCGCAGAAAAGCAAATTTTGTCCAACTACAATGCCTATGATGCAATTTGCATTCACCGTAATTGACCACGTGATTCCAAACCGTAATCAAGTCATCAGTAAAGTATTAAATTATGCTGAAACTGATCTTTTATGCTATCGGTGCGATACACCATTGGACCTGAAAGCTTTACAAGACCAAAGTTGGCAACCATTTTTAGATTGGAGCAAAGAGGTACTTTCTGCTCCGCTAATTTCCGTATCAGGTTATCGATATATTAAGCAGCCTGATGAATCATTAGATGTTTTAAGGAAGAATATTGAAAATTATAATGACTGGGAACTTTTGGTTATCTCGCAAATGACACAGTTGATGACATCTCTAATTTTAACGTTATCCGTTGTAAACAGTTATGTTGATTGGAGGGTCGCTTTTCAAGCCTCAGTCCTGGAAGAGGAATATCAAAGGAAACGCTGGGGAGAAGTACCAGAGGCCATTAAAGCACAAAATTCAAAATTTAATGAACTCAATCATTCAGTACAATTTCTTAAATTACTGCGTTCGGAATAATCGTTACGACATATTTCTTCTGGTGTGTTTCCATTGAGTTTTTTATGTTTATAAGCTTTGAAAAGGAGCTTTATGTCTATTAGGCGTAAATTGGGAAATATAGAACTATGCATGATATAATTGATGAACTGACTAAGCGGCGACAAAAAGCGCTAATGGGGGGCGGAGAGGAAAAGATAAAAAGTCAACATGATAAAGGTAAGTTGACGGCAAGAGAACGAATCGACGCACTGCTTGATCCCAATTCATTCGAAGAGTGGGATATGTTTGTTGAACACAGAAGTAGTGATTTTGATATGGACAAAAAGAGAATACCCGGTGACGGCGTAGTCACTGGGTACGGTACAGTAAATGGCCGTTTGGTATTTATTTATAGTCAAGATTTTACTGTTTTTGGCGGTTCTCTCTCCGCAACACACGCAAGCAAAATATGTAAGATCATGGACAAAGCGATGGACGTAGGGGCGCCACTTATAGGCCTAAATGACTCGGGCGGTGCCCGTATCCAAGAAGGTGTCGACTCACTAGCGGGTTATGCTGAGGTGTTTCAACGCAATGTAATGGCGTCTGGTGTGATACCGCAAATATCAATGATCATGGGGCCCTGTGCTGGTGGTGCCGTTTACTCACCGGCTATAACTGATTTTATCTTTATGGTAGAAAACACTAGTTATATGTTTGTGACAGGTCCTGATGTCCTAAAAACAGTAACGCAAGAGGAAGTAACACATGAAGAACTTGGTGGAGCTAGTACACATACAAGTAAATCAGGTGTTGCAGACAAAGCTTTTGCTAACGACCTTGAATCACTTTTGTATCTCAGAAAATTTATCGATTTTCTACCGCCGAACAATACTGAAAGAGCTCCATATTTTCCCACAGATGATCCGTGGGATCGAATAGAAAAATCTTTAGATAGCATTATTCCAAGTAATCCAAATAAACCTTACAATATGAAAGAGGTAGTTTCTAAAGTAGTTGATGAAGAAGATTTTTTTGAACTACAACCCAATTATGCAGGTAATATTATCACTGGATTTGCTCGGATTGATGGGCATTCAATTGGGATAGTAGCTAATCAACCTCTAGTCCTAGCTGGCTGCCTTGATATCAATTCGTCAATTAAAGCCGCTCGCTTTGTTAGATTTTGCGACTGTTTCAATATCCCAATTATTACATTCGTAGATGTTCCTGGTTTTATGCCAGGAACATCCCAAGAATACGGTGGGATTATCAAACATGGGGCTAAACTTCTTTTTGCATATGCGGAGTGCACCTCTCCCAAAGTAACAATAATCACACGTAAAGCTTATGGTGGAGCCTATGATGTAATGAGTTCGAAACATCTCCGTGGTGACGTAAACTTCGCTTGGCCAACGGCTGAAATTGCGGTAATGGGCCCAAAAGGTGCGGTAGAAATTATTTTTCGGGAAGATATCGGGGATGAAGAAAAAATTTCTAAACGAAGCGAAGAATATAGGCGACAATTTGCCAACCCTTTTATTGCTGGAAATCGAGGTTTTATCGACGATGTCATAATGCCACGAAATACACGTTTGCGTATAGCAAAGAGTCTTAAAATGTTACGGGATAAACATGTTGAAAACCCGTGGAAAAAGCATGGAAATATTCCCTTATAAGTAAAGCAAGCTAACATTGATATATTTATCAATCCTTTTAATAGGTAAAATTCTAATCAAACTCAGTGTTAGGAAGAATGAATAATGACAATTGCAAATTTGAGCCAAACTTTTTCAACCACTCTGATTAAGTTTTGATAAAAAGTCTAAAACCTATAATTTATAATAAATGTTCACAAAGCTTTTAGTTGCCAATCGCGGTGAAATCGCGTGCAGAATAATTAAAACGGCACGACGTTTAGGTATTAAAACGGTCGCGGTTTATTCCGACGCTGATGTAAATTCCTTACATAAAAAATTGGCGGATGAGTCATTTAATATTGGTCCTGCGCCAAGCAACCAAAGTTACTTGGTAAGCAGTAAAATTTTATCAGCCATTAAAGAGACGGGAGCCGACTCTGTGCACCCCGGTTATGGTTTTTTATCAGAAAATGCTGAATTTGCGGAAATGGTAACTAAGGAAAACATCACCTTTGTGGGACCTTCTCCTGCTTCAATTCGATTAATGGGCGATAAAATAGAATCAAAGAAAATAGCACATGCGGCAGGGGTGAACATTGTACCAGGAAACATAGGGGCAATTCAGAGCACCGATAAGGCTATCAAGATAGCCAACGAAATTGGGTACCCAGTTATTCTTAAAGCATCATCCGGCGGTGGCGGAAAGGGCATGCGACTGGCATCAAATGATGATGAATGCTATCAGGGCCTTAGTGAAGCTAGAAACGAAGCAATGTCTTCATTTGGAGATGACCGAGTTTTTATTGAAAAATTTATTGAAAATCCAAGGCATATTGAAATTCAAGTAATCGCAGATAAAAGCGGACAAACTATTCATCTTGGAGAGCGTGAGTGCTCGGTTCAAAGACGGCATCAAAAAGTTTTAGAAGAGGCACCTTCTCCCTTTTTAAATAACGAATTACGCGAACGAATGGCATCCCAGGCATTGGCTCTGGCAAAAGCTGTCAATTATTATTCTGCGGGTACAGTCGAGTTTGTCATCGATAATAGCAAGAACTTCTATTTTCTTGAAATGAACACGCGACTACAGGTTGAACATCCTGTCACTGAATTAATAACAGGACTGGATCTAGTCGAGTTAATGATTCGTATCGCCGCAGGAGAGAACTTAAGTATTCAGCAAAAGAATGTAAAATTAAATGGCTGTGCGATAGAGGCTAGAGTTTACTCGGAGGATCCTTCGAGTAATTTCATGCCATCAGTTGGGCGGCTCGTTCGATATATACCCCCAGAAGAAAATAATAATATCCGATTAGACAGCGGTGTCTGCGAGGGTGATGAAATATCGATTTTTTACGATCCCATGATTGCAAAACTTATTTCATATGGGGAAACAAGAAAAGAAGCGTTGAAACATATGCGTGATGCTCTTGATGCATTTTTTATTCGAGGTGTCGATCACAATATTTGTTTTCTTGCCGCATTAACCGGTAATTCAAAATTTGTTTCGGGCGAGATAAATACAAATTTGATCGCTGAAGAATATCCAGGAGGATTTAATTCTCAACTTTGTCCTAATGAGAACCTTAGCCTTTTTATAGTATGTGCAGTAGCCATTCATCATTATTTTCAAAACCGAGCAATAGAAATTCCTGGTCAACTAATAAATAAGCAAACCAATATTAATGCTGATTGGATTGTTATGGTAAATGGTAGAGATTATCCGGTAACAGTATCCTCTATTGATAGTAGTTTGACTATCGCTAACCAAGACAGGACTCATACACTGCTAACGGAGTGGAAGTTAGGCGAAAAACTTCTACAAGGTACCTTTGACGGTCATGAATTTTGTATGCAGGTTGAACGACGTGGTTTAGGGTACCACCTTGTCCATGGCGGCTCCCAATATGAAACTTCCGTTTTTACCAAAATGGAGTCTCAATTTAATAAACTGATGCCGTCTACACCTCAGCTCGAAAATTATAAACAGTTACGTTCTCCAATGCCTGGTTTGTTAGTATCAATGGATATATCAGAGGGGGAGAGAGTTGAATCGGGTCGGGTTTTAGCTGTTGTTGAAGCCATGAAGATGGAAAACGCTCTGTCTGCCGAAAGAGACGTTATGATTGGCCGTATTTATGTCTCTGTGGGAGACACTTTAGAAGTCGATCAGGTAATTATGGAATTTGAATGAATTATGAATGAACGTACGGTTAGTGTTATAATTAGTGGACAGGTACAAGGGGTTGGTTTCCGGTGGTGGACAGTAAATAAAGCAAAAGCACTAGGGATAAATGGATGGGTCCGCAATCGTAAAGACGGTTCGGTTGAAGCACTATTCTCTGGCAGCACGCACTCAGTAGATAATATGATTAATGAGTGCTACAGCGGGCCTTTTTTGGCGATTGTAGATAAAGTCGAAATTGACGAAGCAGAAAGGTCTATGATTAAGGGTTTTTCGCAGGCCTTAACGATTTGACCTAAACTAAGATAGTATTCGACGTGTGACGCCTAAATACATTCTCAAAAGTTTTTTTAAGGACGGTGTCAACGTCAGGTATGCTGGCTGTAATCCCTAGATCCAATAACGAAGTTACACCATGCTCATCAACGCCGCAGGGAATAATACCTTCAAAGTCACTCAAATTAGGTTCTATATTTAATGATATCCCATGATATGCGATCCATTTCTTAACCCGAACCCCTATAGCTGCTATCTTGTATTCACGATAGCTGTTCGGATTAGATTTTGCGCCACGTCCAACCCAGATACCAATACGACCTTCTCTGCGTTCCCCTAAAATGGAGAATTGCGCTAAGGTCTGTATTAACCAAGTTTCTAGATCATATACATATTGTCTTAAATCATTTCCACGTTTTTTGAGATCTAACATTATATACGCTACACGCTGCCCAGGCCCGTGATAGGTGTATCGACCACCACGACCACTTTTATAGACAGGGAACTTATTCTCATTTAGAAGCTCGTTTGGATCAGCGCTCGTGCCAGCAGTGTATAAAGGTGGGTGTTCTAATAACCACACCGTTTCCAATTCTTTTCCTGAATAAATATCAGCGACACGTTGCTCCATCCAAGATACCGCGTCTAGATACGGACAATATTGTTTACTAATACGCCATTCAATTGGTATTTGAGAATTTATCAATTCATTCATATCTTATCTAACATTTGACCTTAGACTTGCTCATTCATGCCGCTTTTGCTATCCCTCCAGTCATATATTTATAAGTTACTAGGCAACTGTTCCAGTTGCTGCAAGTCATTTGCGGTCGTGGCGGAACTGGTAGACGCGCAGCGTTGAGGTCGCTGTGGGCAATGCGCCCGTGGAAGTTCGAGTCTTCTCGACCGCACCATCACAATAAGGCTCGCCGTTTAAATGGCGAGCCTTGATTGTTAGACAAGGGGAGGGTGTCGAATGACTGAAGAACCCCGGAATAAAATCAAAGGCCCACATAAATTTACGCTCGGGCTTTTTAGTGACACTGAAGAACAGATAATTTCGGCCCTTACCATTAACGATGAAACGGCCATATGGGCGTTAATTTCGAATTTACATCATGCCGACATTGCAGATCTTTTGGAACGCCTGAATGATGATCAAAGAAACCGCATTTTGGTGATAATGGGATCGGACTTTGATGGAGATGTGTTAATTGAATTAGATGAGATCGTCCGTGATCAAGTAATTGATAAAGTAGGGCTTGAGACCATAGCCAACGCTGTTAATGAATTAGAATCTGATGACGCCCTGGAGATAATTGAAGAGCTTGAAAAACACGAACAAGATTTAATCCTTGAGTCAATTTCAGACGAAAACAGAGCATTTCTCGAAGAGGGCTTGAGTTTCCCACAGGATAGCGCCGGTCGGCTTATGCAGCGCGAATTAGTCACAGTTCCTACGTTTTGGAGTGTTGGGGATGCAATAGATTTTATGCGAAAAAGTGCAGACAGCGACGATAATTTCTTACCAAAGCAATTTTATGTCCTTTTTGTCGTGGATCCCGCTTATCGACCCGTCGGTATGGTCTGGTTAGATAAGCTTCTTCGTACCCATCGCCCTATCAAACTTATAGATATCATGGAACAAGATATGAAGGTAATCCCAGCGTATACCGATCAGGAAGATGTCGCTTTTCTTTTTAGACAACGAGATTTGTTATCAGCACCAGTAGTTGATGAGGGAGGTAGATTGATCGGAGCTATAACAATTGATGATGTTGTCGATGTGATTGATAAGGAACATAAGGAAGATATCATGCGAATGGGCGGTGTCTTGGAGGACGATTTTTATAGCGCTGTTTTTGACACCGCACGCGCTCGGTTCTCTTGGCTGCTTGTTAATTTATTAACTGCTATCATCGCTTCCATAGTGATTGGGTTTTTCGAAACAACCATTGATCAAATTGTAGCTTTAGCTGTTTTAATGCCGATAGTAGCGTCAATGGGTGGCAACGCTGGCACACAAACGCTGACAGTTGCGGTGCGAGCCCTTGCTATGAAGGAATTGACGGCAACCAACACCGCACGTCTTATTATTAAGGAAATTTCGGTAGGTGTATCTAATGGTACGGTATTCGCTGCATTAACTGGTGGAGTAGTTTGGCTGTGGTTTGAGAATCTTATGTTAGGAATAGTAATCTCAATTGCTATGATTGTGAATTTAGTGGTTGCAAGTCTCGCGGGGACCTTCATACCAATTTTTTTAGAACGACAAGGCGTGGATCCTGCGGTCGCATCTAGCGTTTTTCTTACGACGATTACGGATGTTGTAGGTTTTTTTGTATTTTTAGGCCTCGCAGCCCTTATCCTAATCTAATACGCCGTTTTATATTTACCTTTACGTCAAGGTTAAGTAATCTGCCTTATGAGTGATACCTGGACGATTACTGAATTAGCGATAGAATTCAAAATAACCACTCGTACTATTAGGTTTTATGAAGATAAAGGGTTGATTACGCCTGAGCGTATGGGTCAAAGGCGCATTTATCATCCTCGAGACCACATCCGATTAAAATTAGTCATGCGGGGTAAACGCTTAGGCTTTTCTCTAGAAGAAATACAGGAAATGATAGATCTTTACGATTCAGACCCTACAGAACAGGCACAGCTTAATCTGTTTATTGTTAAACTACGCGAGCGACGCAAATTATTAGAAGAGCAACGTAAAGATATTAACAGTGTTATCTCGGAAGTCCGTAAACGCGAACTTCAATGTCAGGAATTGCTGCGAAAAAGCTGATCTGAGATCGGGTTCATATAAACAAGTGAGGATGATATGACTTTAAGACAGCAGCAGGCTTTGCATGTTGGGATAGCAGGCCTAGGAGCAGTTGGCTTGCCAGTCGCGCGCTGGCTTGACGATAGGGCTAATAATCATGGTCTAAAACTCGCAGCCGTTTCAGCTCGAAATTTAGAAATGGCAGAAAAAAAAGTTGCAGGTTTCAAGAAAGTACCCCCCGTAGTTGAAATTAATCAGCTAATCGAAGTCTCTGATATTGTCGTTGAAGGGCTACCCCCTGAAATTTTCGAGGAACTTGCGGAACCCACGATTGCACAAGGTAAAATATTAATAGTGATGACACTAACATCATTGATGAAGAGGTTAGACCTAATAGATAAGGCTAAAGAAACAGGTGCTATCGTCATTGCAGCCTCCGGTGCACTCGTTGGTTTTGATGGGGTTCGTGCAGCATCAAAGGGAAAGATTGATTCAGTTCTCATGAAAACCCGCAAGCCCCCGCTAGGCCTCAAGAAGGCCCCCTTTGTTCTTGAAATGGGGATAGATATGAATTCCTTAACAGAACCTCTGTTACTTTATAAAGGTACAGTCCGAGAAGCTGCTGCAAAGTTTCCTGCCAATGTGAATGTTGCAGTGGCACTCGCACTTGCAGGGGTCGGTTTAGATAATACGGAATATGAAATTTGGGCGGACCCCGGTGTTAGTCGCAATCTTCATAATATCACTGTTGAGGCGGACGCTGTTAGTCTTAATCTTGATATTGCCAATGTACCGAGCGAAGTAAACCCAGCAACAGGAAAACTCACTCCTCTCTCAGCAATAGCCACCTTAGAACGGCTAGTAGCTCCTTTCACAGTTGGAACATAAACATCCAACTCCGAATATAACGGTCTCGAATTTAACTAGTGATTAAAGGATACCACTTCACCATCAGGTATTGGCACCTTAAAGATATTTAGAGATGCTGAAACAAGACAGTAATACCCTATCAAAATGGTGAGATCGACAACTCCGCGTTCGCCTAAATGTTCTAATACTGTACTATATACATCATCTGAAACCTGTTTTTTATCTAAGGCTTCCCAAACAAAACGCGCGACGGCTACTATAGCACCATCTGTAGTTTGTGGTATTTTTTCTTCTTTTAATTGTCTGATTATATATGGTGAGAGCCCTTCTTTAAGCGCTATCTGTTCGTGTGCCCACCATTCATATTGCGATTTCCAATGAGCCGCGACGGAGAGGATTGCGACTTCACGTAGAATTCCTGGAATAGCACTATCAAATCTAAGGTGTTCGCCAAGCTTTTGTGCCCTTTCACCGGATTTTGTACTATACAACCAAGCATTAAAAGGGCCCTTTAGACTTCCGTCGGAAAAAGTGAATGTGGATATAGATTTGTTCTTGGCGCGTTTGCCATCTGTTAGCGATTTAACAAATGTTCTCTGTTCATCGTTAAGATTTTGAATTTTAAGTCGTGGTAGGCGAGACATCCTTTATCTCCGAATTAATTCATAAAGCTAATGCTCCCTTGACGTAATTAAAGGAAGCCAATCATAGGATTATATCGACGTTAACGTTTACGTAAACGTTAAAACACTATAAACTTGATTAATACGACAAGGCGACTGCTAATGAAAATTATAATATTAGAGCAATTTAAGTGCTCTTAGGAAAATTAATTCGCTATTCGCGTCAATAGATGCGATTGCATAATTAAAAAGCCTAACGCTAATAATGCGGCATAATGTAGAAGGCATTTCACGCATTAGCGAGCGGGCATTCCAATTAATTTATGGAGCTATTGAATGACGCAGAAGTTCTATACAGATTTTGATTTTGACCTAGGTGAATCTGCCGAGTTACTAAGAGATGCTGTACGAGGTTTTGCCCTATCGGAAATCGCCCCAGAGGCGCAGGTTATCGACCGCAAAAACGAGTTTCCGCTAGATCTCTGGCCAAAAATGGGAAAATTAGGAGTACTTGGTATAACGGTCGAAGAAGAATACGGTGGCTTGGGCATGGGTTATTTGGAACATTGTGTTGCGATGGAGGAAATTAGTCGGGCGTCTGCTTCTGTTGGCTTATCGTATGGTGCACATTCTAATCTCTGTGTTAATCAAATCCGACGAAATGGTAATGTCTCTCAACGCTCCAAATATCTCCCAAAATTAATTTCCGGTGAGCATATCGGTGCTTTAGCAATGAGCGAGCCAGGCGCTGGGTCAGATGTTACTTCAATGAAACTACAAGCTATAAAGAAAGGTGACCACTACATACTTAATGGTAATAAGATGTGGATTACAAATGGTCCAGATGCAGATACATTAGTTATTTATGCTAAAACAGAGCTGGGTCCTGATGGAAAAGAGATAACGGCCTTTATAGTCGAGAGCACATTTAAAGGATTTTCTACCGCTCAGAAACTGGACAAACTTGGAATGCGAGGCTCGAACACATGTGAATTGCTGTTTGAGGACTGCGAAGTGCCGGAAGAAAACGTATTAGGAGAGGTTGGTCAAGGTGTGCATGTATTAATGAGTGGTCTCGATTACGAACGTGCTGTTTTAGCAGCAGGGCCAACAGGCATTATGCAAGCATGTATAGATGTGGTTGTGCCATATTTGCACGAACGTAAGCAATTTGGACAAGCAATTGGCGAATTTCAACTTATGCAAGGTAAGTTAGCAGACATGTATACAACCATGAATGCGACGAAATCTTATGTATATTCCGTCGCAAACGCCTGTGACCGAGGGCAAACTACACGTAAAGATGCTGCAGGTGCTATTCTTTATGCTGCTGAAAAAGCAACCTGGATGGCTTTAGAGGCCATACAATGCCTTGGTGGTAATGGTTACATCAATGATTATCCAACGGGACGTTTATTACGCGATGCGAAACTGTATGAGATTGGAGCGGGTACCTCGGAAATACGCCGCTGGCTTATAGGTCGCGAGCTATTTGAAGAAACCCTTTAGAGTATGATTATACAGAAATCTGCTTATATGGATCAATATCGTAAACTACTGAATAAGATAGCGTCTTACTGTTTAGAGGCTGAGGAGAAGAGATTATGCACAAAGATCCAATCGTAATTGTTGGAGCTGCACGGACACCTATGGGCGCTTTCCAGGGCTCCTTGTCAAATCTTGAAGCGCCAGAATTAGGTGGACATGCTATTAAGGGAGCATTGAGGAGTGCTAGGATCTCTTCAGAACATATTCAGGATGTGATAATGGGACTATGCCTATTTGCAGGTGTTAAACAAGCACCAGCGCGGCAGGCAGCTCATAACGCAGGAATTCCATGGGATGCTGGTGCCACAACGATTTCGAAGATGTGTGGCTCAGCAATGAAAGCAACAATGTTAGCTCATGATAATATTGTCGCTGGTTCTCATAAGGTAATGATCGCGGGTGGAATGGAAAGCATGTCTAATGCACCTTACTTGTTAACAAAGGCACGTAAAGGCTACAGGTTGGGAGCAGGAGATGTAGTTCAAGACCACATGTTCGTCGATGGTCTCGAGGATGCGTATGAAGAAGGGCGGTTAATGGGGAGTTTTGCTGAAGATACTGCTGAACATTACCAATTTACTCGAGAAGCGCAGGATAATTTTGCCATCGAGTCCCTGACCCGGGCAAAAAAAGCAGTGAACGATGGGTCATTTCAGAGTGAGGTTCAACCGGTTATAGTAACTACAAAAAAAGGGGAAAAAAGGGTAGAATCAGATGAACAACCTTTCAATGCAGACATTGAAAAAATATCCCAACTAAAACCGGCGTTTCGTAAAGGAGGAACGGTAACACCAGCTAATTCATCGTCGATTTCTGATGGTGCAGCGGCCCTCGTGCTGATGCAACGTTCAGAAGCCGATATACGAGGACTTAAGCCAATTGCACTGATTCATGGCCACGCAACCCACTCTCAAGAACCGAATTGGTTTACCACGGCACCTGTTGGCTCCATTAAGAAAGTGTTAGAAATCGCAAATTGGACTAAAGACCAGGTGGACCTATTTGAAATCAACGAGGCTTTTGCCGTTGTCACTATGGCTGCAATGCGTGAATTAGATATACCTCATGATAAGGTAAATATTCATGGTGGGGCATGTGCCCTTGGGCATCCAGTTGGCGCCTCTGGTGCAAGAATTATTGTTACTCTTTTACATGCACTCCAAAAACTCGATCTCCGTAAAGGCATTGCATCGCTCTGTATAGGTGGGGGCGAGGCGACGGCGATAGCCATCGAACGTCTCAATTGAGATTTAGGTTAAAAGGCGTCTGAATAATGGGTTCTGATACGTCTCTTGTTCTAATGTTCCTAAGTATAATTCTTGTTCAAGAATAGTATAAAGGCCTTTATCTCTATGTACGGGGATTGGAAGGGAGGATTAAATGTCAACAGTCATGATTACTGGGTCGAACCGGGGTATCGGTTTAGAATTTACGCGCCAATATGCAGCAGATGGGTGGACCGTTATTGCAACCTGTCGCAATCCTATCCAGCCAGGTGAGCTTTCTGCTATCCCAGGTGATATTCAAGTGCATGGACTTGATGTGAGCGACCAAAGACAAGTTGACCGGCTTGCCGCTGATCTTAAAGACAGATCAATAGATATATTAATCAATAATGCGGGTATTTTCGGTCCTCGAAATATAGGAATAGACAATATGGACTATCAGGCCTGGACCGATGTTATAGGGGTGAATACGCTATCACCACTAAGAATCTCCAGTGCCTTTATAAAGCACGTTGCACAGAGTGAAATGAAAAAAATTATAACAATTTCTTCTATTATGGGTTCTATATCTAAGAATGATAGTGGAGGTGAATACATCTATCGTTCCTCCAAAGCAGCTGTCAATATGGTTATGCGCTCTTTCGCCCATAGCATAGATGCCCACGAGATAACCGTTGCCATGTTTCACCCCGGCTGGGTCAAAACTGATATGGGGGGAGAGAGTGCTTCGATTGACGTTAAAACCAGTGTATCAGGACTGAGGAGTTCAATTGCGGGATTGAATGTAAAAGATACCGGGTCCTTTTTTAATTACGATGGGGAACCCTTACCCTGGTAGGAGGATTAATTATGCAGCTTACTGAGGAACAGTTGCTCATAAAAGAGACAGCGAGACGTTTTGCGAGTAAAAAATTATCGCCTAATGCCGAGATTTGGGATCGCAATGCACATTTTCCTGTAAAAGAGCTGAAAGAAATGGGTAAGTTAGGCTTGATGGGTATCCTTGTACCGCAGAAATACGGAGGCGCAGAGGCGGGTTTCCTCGCATATGTTACGGCCTTGAGTGAGATATCAGAAGGTGACGGCGGCACATCCGTCACTATGGCTGTCCAAGCTATTGTCGAAACATGTATTCTTGGGTACGGAAACGAAGAGCAAAAAAACCTTTACCTTCCGGGTCTAGCATGTGGTGATCTCTTTGGAGCCTTTATGCTAACAGAACCACATACAGGTTCTGACGCTAAGGCAATAAGTTGTAAAGCGATAAAATATGGTAACCAGTACATTCTTAATGGTACGAAGCAATTCGTTACAACTGGTGCTAATGCCGATATTGCAATTGTTTTTGCAGTAACAGAACATCCCGATAGTAATAAAGACATTTCTGCATTTATCGTACCAACCGATTCTGCGGGATACAAAGTCGCTCGTATAGAAAATAAACTCGGACAAAAAACGAATGATACCGCACAGATTATACTTGAGGATATTAAAATATCATCACCAATGTTACTGGGACAAGAAGGTCAGGGATATAAAATAGCACTTTGTAATTTAGAAAGTGGAAGGATTGGAATCGCCGCACAGTCTGTTGGTTTTTCCAATGCCGCTTTTAATGCCGCTCGATCATATGCGTTAGAAAGAAAAAGTTTTGGTAAACCTCTTATTGAGCATCAAGCTATTGCATTTTATCTTGCCGAAATGGCAACAGAGATTGAGGCAGGTAGGCTGATGATGCTTAATGCAGCCGAGCTTAAAGCCAACGGAAAACCGTGTTTGAAAGAAGCTTCGATGGCTAAGCTATTTTGTTCAGAGATGGCGGAGAGAGTATGTTCGAAAGCTATTCAGATTCATGGAGGTTACGGATATTTATCTGACTTCCCCGTCGAACGACTGTATCGTGACGCGCGAGTCTGTCAAATTTATGAGGGTACTAACGAAGTTCAGAAATCGTTAATAGCTCGCAGCATTAGTAATGAAGTTTAATCACCCGAATTTGGATGATTCGGGAACGGATCAAGCTAAATGACTGGTGTAATATTATTTGGATATCAATAGATGAATATTAAGATAAAAAAGGATGTTGATGAATTAATTGCTGAAGCAGAGGCAGCAATACTAACTCTCTCAACCCAAGAAGCTATAAAGCGACATAATGATCAAGATGATCAAGATATAGTTTTTGTTGATATTCGTGATATTCGTGAACTTCAACGTGATGGTACTATTCCGGGTTCAATTCACGCTCCACGCGGCATGCTAGAGTTCTGGTTTGACCCAAAGAGTAAATATCACAAAAAAGTGTTTAGTGACGAGAATAAGACGTATGTACTTTTTTGTGCTGCTGCTGGGCGCGCTGCGCTTGCAACAAAAACGCTTCAGGACATGGGGTTCTTAAACGTTGCGCATTTTTCTGCTGGATTTAGAGGGTGGAAAGAAAGCGGTGGCAGCGTTCAATTAGTTAAGAAGAATACAAAATGACTATCTTGAAATCATCAGTTTCTCTGAATTCTGAAGAATACAAAGCTAACATGGAGCATATGGAGAATGTTGTTGACGATTTGCATCGCGTGTCTAACGCAATAGAAAACGGCGGTAGCGAAGAAGCGCGTACTAAACATATAGAGCGAGGTAAATTATTGCCGCGAGAACGTGTGAGAAGATTAATAGATCCGGGTTCTCCATTTTTAGAATTATCACAACTTGCCGGCTACAAAATATATAAAGACCCAGTTCCCGCTGGTGGAATTATAACCGGGATTGGACGAGTTTCGGGTAATGAAGTTGTCGTAATTGCAAACGATGCAACTGTTAAAGGTGGGACCTATTATCCAATTACTGTTAAAAAGCATTTGCGAGCACAGGAAATCGCGAAAGAAAATAACTTACCTTGTATTTATCTGGTTGACTCTGGTGGAGCTTTCTTACCAGAACAGGATAACGTGTTTCCGGACCGAGAACATTTTGGACGCATTTTCTATAATCAAGCCAATATGAGTGCAGCTGGAATTCCACAAATTGCAGTTGTTATGGGATCATGTACTGCAGGTGGGGCTTATGTTCCCGCAATGTGTGATGAAAGTATAATAGTTGAAAACCAGGGAACTATTTTTTTGGGTGGCCCTCCTTTGGTAAAAGCGGCAACGGGTGAGGAGGTTTCGGCGGAAGACTTGGGTGGCGCCCACGTTCATTCCAGGGTTTCAGGAGTTACTGACTATTTAGCTCGTGATGACGATCATGCCCTCTTTCTAGCTCGTCAATTAGTCGAGAATTTGCATCGGACTAAAAAGGTTAGTTTAAATTGTAGTCAGGCCGTTGATCCACTATATCCACAAGAAGAGATTTACGGACTTGTTCCATTAGATTTTAAAAAAGCATTCGATGTCCGCGAAGTTATATCTCGAATTGTTGATGGTTCGCGGTTGGATGAATTTAAACAGTTTTACGGCGAAACTCTTGTTTGTGGATTTGCGCGGATCTTTGGCTACCCGGTTGGGGTCATTGCTAATAACGGTATTTTGTATTCGGAATCCGCTCTCAAAGGTACACACTTTATCGAACTGTGCTCACAGCGGGGTATTCCTTTGGTGTTTTTACAAAATATCTCTGGTTTCATGGTTGGCCAAAAATATGAATCCGGCGGTATAGCTAAGGATGGCGCAAAAATGGTAACGGCGGTTGCTTCTACCAAAGTTCCAAAATTTACAGTTATCATTGGTGGAAGCTTTGGTGCTGGAAATTATTCGATGTGCGGAAGAGCCTATTCACCCAGATTTTTATGGATGTGGCCGAACGCCAGAATTTCGGTGATGGGCGGTGAGCACGCCGCGAGTGTTTTAGCAACTGTGAAGCGAGATGGCGTGAACAGACGTGAGCAGGAATGGTTACCAGAAGAAGAAGCAAAATTTCGCAAAAAAATTCTCGATCAATATGAAAAACAAGGCCATCCATATTTTTCGAGCGCGAGGGTTTGGGATGATGGTGTCATCGATCCCAAAGAAACCCGTATGGTCTTGGGGTTATCGATTTCTGCCGCTCTCAATACACCTATAGAGAAAACTCGGTTCGGCATATTTAGAATGTAGAGGTTATAATGCTGAAATCCGTTTTCGATGATAAAGGCTGCGCCACCGTTACCTTGGATCGACCAAAGCTACATAATACTTTCGATGAATTAATCATTGCTGAGCTAACGGGTCTATTTTCCGATCTTACAGTGAACCCTGATGTACGGATAATCGTTCTTGCTGCTAACGGAAACAGTTTTTGTGCTGGCGCTGATCTAAACTGGATGAAGCGCATGGCAAAGTATGATTACGATGAAAATATCGCTGATAGTAAAGCGCTTGCCAATATGTTGCATACCATCTCTATCTGTCCAAAACCTATAATTTGCAAAGTGCAAGGATCGGCCTATGGCGGTGGTGTGGGCTTAATCTCAGTGTGTGATATAGCTATTGCCTCCCTGAATGCAAAGTTCGCTTTCTCGGAGGTCAAGTTAGGAATAACTCCGGCTACTATCTCCCCATATGTGATCGAGGCGATTGGGAAGCGGCAAGCACATCGGTACTTTTTGAGTGCTGAAATATTTGATGCGGAAAAGGCGCTCGAGTTAGGCCTGATTCATCAAGTAGTTCAACCGGATGAACTAAATAACTTTGTAGACCGATTAGTAAAAAACATGATGCGTAATAGTCCGGCAGCGATGAGCGCAGCGAAGGAATTGATCCGTAAGATTTCTAAAGAACCAATTAATAAAGATATTTTGGATTATACCGCTAAATGTATTGCCAATATTCGTGCTACTGCTGAAGGGCAAGAGGGAATTACTGCCTTTCTGGCGAAGCGAAAACCTTCGTGGGCGAAAGAATAGGAAAAGCATAAGTGTTTAAAAAAATTCTAATAGCTAATCGTGGCGAAATAGCCTGCCGTATAATGAGGACTGCAGACCGCCTTGGTATAGACACGGTTGCTATATATTCTGAAGCAGATGCGGATTCAATGCATGTTCGAATGGCCTGTGAAAAAGTTTATATTGGGGAATCGCCAGTTTCCAAAAGTTATTTGAATGGTGAAAAGGTTTTAGCGGCTGCTAAACTAACTGGTGCAGAAGCTATTCATCCAGGATACGGTCTTTTATCGGAAAACCCTGGCTTTGCCCAAGCTACAGTTGAAGCAGGACTTATATTTATTGGGCCATCCTCCGGTGCAATCAAATCAATGGGTTCTAAAAATCTCGCAAAAATGATTATGGAAAAGGCAAATATCCCAATCGTTCCAGGTTATTACGGCAAAGATCAATCATTAAAGAAATTAAAATCAAAAGCGGATCAAATTGGCTATCCAATCCTTTTAAAGGCAATACTCGGCGGCGGCGGCAAAGGAATGCGTGTCGTTTTCAGCGAGAGTGAATTAGCTAATTCTATTGAAGCCGTTAAGAGGGAAAGTGTGTCTTTCTTCGGAGATAGTCACCTATTGGTAGAGAAATACATTACCGAACCACGGCATGTAGAGGTGCAAATATTTGGCGATTCTCATGGTAACGTTGTGCATTTATTCGAGCGAGACTGTTCCTTACAACGCCGCCATCAAAAGATAATTGAGGAGGCTCCTGCACCAAATTTGAGTGAATCTTTACAAGAAAAAATCTATGCTGTCGCCGTACAATCCGCAAAAGCGATTAATTACGAAAATGCAGGAACCGTCGAATTTTTGTTAGATAACGATGATAATTTTTATTTTATGGAAATGAATACGCGTCTCCAAGTTGAACACCCTGTGACTGAAATGATCACGGGACAAGACCTGGTGGAATGGCAATTTCTAGTTTCGGTAGGTGAAAAACTACCCATGAGGCAGGAGGAGCTCTCAATTAATGGACATGCTATAGAAGCAAGGCTATACGCAGAGGATCCAAGTAACGGTTTCAAACCCGCCCCTGGGCGACTCCATTACTTCTCATACCCGGCTACTAACAAAAATCTTCGTATAGATACGGGTGTAGATTCAGGAATGACGATCTCTTCGTTTTATGATCCATTGCTTGCTAAATTAATCGTTTGGGCGGAGGACCGAGAGACAGCGTGTCAACAAATGTCTTCCGCGCTTAAGGCATTAAAAGTAATAGGGCCAGGCGTTAACCAACAATTTCTATCATTTTTGATTAATAAACACGAATTTCTTGATGGCAATTTTCATACACAATTCATCGATAATCTTGATATAGAGCACTTCACGGATAATTTTATCCCAAAGCAAGAAGATTTAATATGTGCATGCATACTGATGATTAGTACGCAGGAAAAAGCTATTCGAGAAACTAGTTCCTACATAGCGGATCCCGAATCACCTTGGGCATTACCTAACTGTTGGCGCCTATATCGAGTTTCCTACCAAAAATTCAAGTTTCGTTGTTTAGATGAAACAATAACTATCAATGTAACACCTTCTGTAAATAATTATGATTTTACTTTCCTAGGCGATGAACCGTCACATTTTAGGGTTAGTGAAATTGAATGTATTAATGGTGTTATTGAAGCAGTTGTTAACAACAAAAAAATAAGTGCGGATGCATTTAAGGTTGAAAATGAGTTCACAGTTTTCATAGAAAATAGAATTTCACGCTTTGTATATATGGACTTTGTCCCACCCGACGAATTTAACAATAGTCAAATTCCTATCGTAACCGCCCCTATGTCTGGGAAATTAGTTTCTGTTAATGTCGAAGTCGGTGAGATAGTTAATGCAGGAGAAACACTACTTATTTTGGAAGCTATGAAGATGGAGCACACAATAAAGGCCCCTGCAGAGGGTATCATAACCGCAGTATATTATAAAATTAATGACCAGGTTTCCGAAGGTAGCGAATTATTATCTTTTGAAGTGATTGGCGATGGTAAATGAAACTTCCGGATAAGGTAAAGATCGTAGAGGTAGGACCACGCGACGGGCTACAAAATGAGATCACAAGTATTACCACAGAAATAAAGGTTGAATTAATTGAGCGCCTTGCAAATGCCGGGGTTAAGTTTATTGAAGCCGCGGCATTTGTCTCACCAAGGTGGGTGCCCAAAATGGCAGATTCCGGAGAGGTTATGAACCGGGTTAACCGTCAGTCCAATGTAGTTTATTCAGCACTCACCCCAAATCTTAAAGGTTTTTATGCAGCCTTAGAAGCAAAAGTTGATGAGGTTGCAATTTTTGCTGCTGCCTCTGAAACTTTTTCGGAGCGAAATATTAACTGTTCAATAGATGAAAGCCTTCAACGATTCAATCAGGTAACCGAGGCCGCCAAAAGAGCAAGATTACCAGTACGTGGCTACATTTCGTGTGTTTTAGGTTGTCCCTATGAGGGTCCGATTTCCGTAGACGCGGTCGTGAGTGTGGCCCGATCGTTAGAGCAAATAGGTTGTCATGAAATTTCCCTTGGAGATACCATAGGTACGGGAACCCCTGCAGAAGCCCAATCTCTAATAAAGGGGGTATCAAAAGTTATTCCCATTGAGAGAATAGCTGTGCATTTCCACGATACTTACGGACAAGCTTTAGCTAATATTTTAGCCTCCATGGAGATTGGGGTATCTGTCATTGACTCCTCAATTTCAGGGCTTGGAGGGTGCCCGTATGCTAAAGGTGCCTCTGGCAATGTAGCCTCGGAAGATGTCCTCTACATGTTGCATGGATTGGGGATACAAACTGGAATAGACCTAAATGTTATGATTGAAACTGCTTCTTTTATTAGTAAAACTCTTGGGCGATCATCAGATTCCAAGGTAACCCGCGCTAAAATTGAGGCATGATTACGTGACGCTTAACCTAATGAAATTAGGTGTTGGTATAGAAAGTGTGCAACATTTATTAGAGGTGCAAAGTCGACGCCTAGAAGGTATGACGACACAAGGTGTGGCACCGCAATTAAAGCATCTTACTCGTCATATGCCCCGCAGACAAAAAGAACTATTAAACGGCGGCTCAATTTACTGGGTGATCAAAGGAGTTATCTTGGTTCGCCAAAAGCTCATTGGTTTTAAACCCACAAAACGGCAAAATGGTGAAGCGGCCTGTGCTATATTATACGAGCCTGAGCACACCCGAACTGAACCAAAAAAAATTCGCGGCTTTCAAGGATGGCGATATCTGCCGAGGGATAAAACTCCACCTGACCTAGATAATTCATCACAGGGTGAGAATGGACTTCCAGTTGAAATGGCACAGGAACTCCGCAGCCTGGGTCTTTTATAGCCCATGTAGAATATTGTTTTAATACACTTTAATTTATATTTAAGACGTACCTACCAAGTGCTAGCGGGTGGCAAAATTTTCTAACCACTTTAACTGAACCTTCAACACAGAAAGTTCTTGGTCAAGCCAAGTTAATAAATAGCCCGTATCTTTTTCATGTGTATCTCTTAGATCTTGGAGTCTGGCGATTTCAATTTCAACCGTCTCTAGCATGATCTCTATCTGTAATTTCTGTTCCTTGGGTGCAAGAAGGTGTAAAAATCGAAATTTCAACGCAATTATAAGCTTATTAAGATCTGTTGCCCCGGGCCGCATTCGCGCAGTCAGCAAAAAACGTAATTCTCGTTGACCCTCCTTAGTAATTGTTAGAATAGGGCCGTCTTCACACTCGCTTTCATCGACTAGACCTTCATATTTAAGCAGTTCAATAGAGGAGCCTAATACATCCAGCGAAGGACCTTGAATTCTATCCTGGAAATGCCTTACTGATGACGCTAATTTTGCATAGCTCATAGATATTACAGTGGCTAGTGTACCTAGGGAACAGAGCCGAGCTGCTTCTTTAGGGGTTAGAGTATCATCAGCAAACAATTAAATACGTCCGAAAAATCTGTTTCGACAATCTGTATGGCTTTCCTATTATATAGTCTTTAACAACAGATTACATGTTTTTAAAAGTTATAACTAGACTACTACTGGTAAAACGAGACGAGTAGGTCGTTTGTTATTACGAAAAACGGTTATTCTAGGTGGCCTTCCATCAGGAATACGCGAAAAATGATCGGTATCACTAGCTCCAATAGATATCTGAATACGATGACCCTTTTTAAATAGATACGAAGTAGGCAATAATTCGAATGAGACATTCGCAGGTTCATTTTTTACTAAGATTTCAGCATCAATCTTGTTAAAGCTATGGGCTGGACCTGTCGATGGAACGTTACAGGGAAGTGCACCAGGCTTACGATGTAAAGCGCGAAAAATTCCTTCGGTCACATATACTGATTTTCCACTCGGAAGGAGGTCTGAGAGATAAATAAAAAAACAGCAGTCCCTCTCAGAACATGCGAAATGCAAATCTATAAATGCATGCCCAGTGACCTCGATATCCTTCCTTAAGGGTCGTCCCTTGTATAAAAGCATTTTTTTATCCCGGCCATCCCAATCGTCATAATAAGTTTCTACATCTGCAAGGTAGAGCCTATCATATCTCGTGTGTTTACCAGTGCCGCATGTATAGTCCGCTTGGTACACGTCATGCCCAAGAGAATTGTTCGGTATCTTGGATTTCAAAGAATTTTTCGAAGCTAAAAATAACTCTAAAGGGTTATACGGAGGAGGCCATGTGTCCACCGCACGCCATTTTTCAATACCCATTGTATAATAGTGAACTGACTTTTCGACTTCAATATTAGTGTCAATCTGTTTTAAGTGCTTATCAAAAAACCTTAAAACCGAAGCCCCTACAATAGGTTGTTGCGGCTCGTTGTTTGGCCGCCAAGGGCTCGCGTTGGCTCTCGCACCGTGATCCCAAGGACCCAACATCAATCTGTTTTCGGGGTTCTTAAGCCAAAGATGTCGTTGAATAGTTCCTGTCGAATATCCTCCGCCATCCATCCAACCGGAAATTGAATAGTAGGCGGTAGTTTGATCAGATTTTTTATTAGCATAATAATAAGGGCTTATTTTCACACTTGTATATTCTGGGTTATCAGTCAGGCCAGCATCTCGAAACCGCATCTGCTGGGCAAAATCTTGCATATCAAAATTTCCCATATGCTCCTGAATAGCTTGACGAAGTAATTTACCGTTTACATCACCATCTACTGGTGCCGGTCCGGCTAGATCTACGTCGTTGAAATACGCAAATGCCGGTATCAAATCTCGACGGTCTTGATCGAGCGCCTGTGCCAATTGTCCATACGATTTGGTTACACAATTTAAAAGAATACCGCCAGGATACAAATGATTGCTCCATGTATCCCACACGGAGAATAATGGGGCAACGGCCTTTACTGCTGGGTGCGCAGTGGATGCTAAGAAGTCAGATGCCGCGCCAGGATAAGAAATCTCGGTAGCACCAATTCGTCCGGTTCCCCATGGTTGCACCGCTATCCAATCAGCGATATCAAAATGGTCTAACCGTTCTTTCGGGGAGCGAAAACCGTCTCGACAACCGAAACTTGCCCCAGAGCCGCGAACATCTACCACCACCAATGCATATCCTCTAGGTACAAAAATATCTCGATAAAAAGCAATTGTGGGGCAGGGGTCTATATCTGGCCTATGTCCAGTTCGAAGAGCAAAACGTCTATAGTAAGGTGTTAAAATTAGAACCACTGGAAAAAGTTCCCCAGTATCACTGGTCCCCGGAAAATGCACATCAACTGCTAATTTCGTACCGTCCCGTACTTCAATATACTGCGATATGTGACACGTTCGCCATTATAACGCGGAGTTCGCTTCTTTAGATAATCAAGAGGATCTACTTCCCATGATACATGTTTCAGGACCATACGAGACATTACCAAAACATATTACTAAAATGCACTGTTATTTTCTTTTCAGTCATTGGATGACTGTCCAATATTCAGACCAAAGTGTTGTTGGATGCTGATGGCCCGTTGGAGTGACGCCTACTAGCCACTTCGGCAAAATAAAAGTATTTGTCCGGAAATACAACGGTAATACAGGTAATTTACTTGCGTATGTGGCCTGTAAACTATGCCATAGCTTGCGTCTTTTGTCCTTGTTTAGTTCCGTCTCGATACTCTCTAGTATATTATCCATAGTCGAATTTCTAAAACCAGTGTAATTTTGTCCGGAAAAGTTGTTTTCAATTGATGGAATATGTTCCGAGTGAAGCGTTGTTCGCGGAACGCTTTCTGGAGAACTTATCCAGGCAAACATAGCTAGACTATCAAACTTACGTTCGGTAACAGTTTGACCAAAAAATACACGAGCCGGCTGATTGCGGATACGTACGTCGATTCCAACTGCTTTCCAATAATTCTGTAATACTTGCTCCACAAGTTCACGGGACCTATTGCCAGCTGTTGACATTATTATTAAACGTAATGGTTTACCTTTTGTATTGTATCGAACCCCATTTTTTTTTATATGCCACCCTGCTTCATCTAGTAACTTAATCGCGAGATTCGGGTCATAGGGATATTTCGGAATATCATCGCTATAGACCCAATCGAGCGGATTTACGCTGCTATTAGCCACAGGTTGCAGCCCGCCAAACAATTCTTTTGTAAGGCTACTTCTATTTAATGCATAAAGTAACGCTCTCCGAATTCGAATATCTTTTAAGATCGGATTATCCATATTCAAGTCTATGTGCTCATAAATAAGCCCAGACTTAAATAAAATTTGAAATTTTTCGCCATGATTTTTTTTAAAAGCTACTCCTTGCTCAATAGCTAACCCAAGCTCTCCCGCAATCATATCAATATCACCAGAAAGTAAATTCGCTTCTAAAGCCGATGTATTACCTATTACTTTGATTAAAATTTTTTTTACTTCTGGTTTTGTTCCATACCAAGTCGGATTTCGCTTAAGTACAACGCTAGACCCTGGATTTATCTCAACAACACGATACGGGCCAAATCCGAGACCTGGGTTAGTTGGGTCCGTATCAAAAGCCGTTTTCATTCTATACTTTGCTGGATCAGTAAAGTTTATACGATCTATATGGGAAGGAAGAATTTGAAGATTACTTACATCGTTATACTTAAATGTAATTTTATCGAAATAGAAGGTGAATGTTTTTTGATCAACAGTCTCAATTTTATATAAACTGCGATAGAATTCCATATTGCTGACGCCAGATTTTGGGTGCCTACCAACCTTCCATGTAAAGATTACATCTTTGGTGGATACCGGATTCCCATCTCCCCACCTCGCACTCGGATGTATGGTATACGTAACTGCTATGCCACTTTTTCCGTCGGGTGATAATACCTTTTTTGCAAGGCCATTTTCTAGGGTAGGAAGCGTAGTGCAGAGCATACATTGAAGTTGCCACGCAGAATTGTAGACAGTGAGTGGCCTACGTGTGAACCCATGCAAGTAGCTCTTTGCTAGCATGCTATCGATGTTTGGGTGTAAGGACGATGGAAATTGAGTGATACCGATAATTAAAGTATCACGAGCATAGGCTCCGTTACTGGATACATTAAAACAAAATAATACGGACGCAATAAGAATGAGATTAAAAATTTTCATCTACTATAGTAAAGATAACTTTATCGGCACCTTATACGATTACCATCACGAGCTAAGAACTTACAAAATAAATAGTTCTGCTAAAAAACTTATTTTTCGTCTCTTTATCGATTATTTTGTAACTAGTTGGTAAACCAATATTTATAAACTCAAGAATTGTATTAACCCCTACGACCACCATTCCTTGCAGACCACTGAATTGGCTCTGCCAAAAATTCACGCACCTCTTTAATCGTATCAGAAGGAAAATATTCACCCTCGTCCGCTACTTGAAGAACATCATCCCACGTACACAAGTAATGTAATTTTACAGAAGCTTTTTCAAGTGCATCTTGAGCCCCTGGAAACACGCTATAAAAAAACACGACAAATATATCCGAAACAATTCCGCCCGCAGAACGTAAAGCATTAACAAAATTAATCTTTGACCCACCATCAGTAGCTAGGTCTTCAACCAAAAGAACCTTTTGACCCTGTTTCAGCATGCCTTCAATTTGCGCATCACGCCCGAATCCTTTCGGTTTTTTCCTGACGTATAGCATTGGTTTTCCAATAGTTTCTGCAATCCAGGCGGCATAAGGTATCCCAGCGGTTTCACCCCCTGCAACGAGATCAGTATTACGCATATCGGCATCACGGTTTAGCATTTCAACGGCTAGTTGAAGGACACGACGACGTGCTTCCGTAAATGAAATTAGCCACCTACAATCAATATATACCGGACTCGCCCAACCTGCAGTGAACGTATAGGGTTCATCAGGGCGAAAATTAACTGCCTTAATATCAAGCAACCATTTAGCAGTTTCTTGGCCAGCGAGAATCCGGTCCGACATTTTCCACCTAAATTGAAAACCAGCTATACGCAGTCAATATTCATAGACAATCATTCTCTTTTAAACAATATCGTATATAGTTTAGTTGAGTTTGTTCTCCAAGCTGACTGGCTCTACACCAATATGATAGATTGACGAAGTTTGCCGCTTACCTTCTAAATACCACATGATCAATCAAAAAAAACGGCGTCAGACCGTAAAATCTAGAATGCGTAAAGTGGCTTCGTACGTAAATGCGGCACGCAAGGCTATCGACAAAGGAGATCTAAAGACCGCAGAAAGGGCTTCTCTTTCAGCTATCAAGCTTGACCCGCTCGTTGCCGAACCGTACCACTTATTGGCACATATAGCGTATACCCAAGGACGCTTACAGAATGCCGGCGATCACATTCTTGAGGCCGCAACACGTGACGATGAAAATTTGGATATACACGCGGACTGTGGTGCAATAATGAATACTTTAGGTCGTGCCGCTGAAGCAGAAGCCGCGTGTCGACACGTACTTGAGTTAGACCCACACCACCTTCAAGCGCGAAATAATCTCTCGGTTGCCCTTGATCTTCAAGGGCGTTTCAAAGAATCCTTAGAAGAGGTTAACATAGTAATATCAAAATTACCGACATACGTGGATGCAATTATCAATAAAGGAAGTATATTAGTTAAAATCGGAGAGCCAGTTAAGGCAATTGAAGTCTTAACTAATGGCGTGAACTTAGCTCCAGAGAACCCATTGTTAAGGGTTAACTTAGCAACGGCACTTCGCCATGTAGGAGAGTTTGAAACCGCGCTAGAACAGGTAGAGATAGCCATAAGTTTAAATACTGAATATCCAGAAGCCTACGGTGTGTTGGGGGATATATTTGCTGCTACTGGGCAATACGAAGCTTCGATCTCAGCTTATGATACAGCTTTAATCCACCGTCCAGGTTTTAAGGCAGTTCAACTTAATCGAGCTGCAGCTCTTTATAAATTGGGCAATCTGCACGATTCGGAAGTTGCTTATACAAATCTTCTCAATAATTTTGAAAATAACGCCGAATGCTACGCTGGACTTGGTACCATACAATTAGCTAGAGGTTGCTTAAATTCTGCAATCCAATCTTTCCGGAAAGCAGTTGAATTCGATCCCTCGCACGCTTCCGCCTGGGCGGCGCTTGCTTCCTCTCCCCACATGGAAATTTCAAAGGGCGACATAAAAATAATTAAAAAATACTGTTTAAACCCGAATGTGACACAAGAAAAGCGTATAGCTGCGCATTTCGCTATTGGTGAATTTTTTGATAAAAACAATCAATACGAAGAAGCCTTCTTCCATTTTAAAGCTGGTAACGATGAAAAAAAAATAATGTTGGCCGCTAAAGATTTCGTTTTTGATTTCGATGCGCTTATGAAAGATACTCAGGCAACAATCCAACAATTCGACAAAAAACCCGATCTAAACCCAGATATTAAAGGGGATGAGCGGCTTATTTTTATTATTGGTATGCCGCGTTCTGGAACAAGTTTAGTTGAGCAAATCCTTGCATCTCATGCAGAGATAGTTGGATTAGGTGAAGCTATGAGTATGATGCGTTTAGAAGCAAACAGTGATACAACAGCGTCGGCAAAAAATATAATGGCAAACCTTATCCGACTAGCCCCAGATGCGCGTAGGATAATTGACAAAACACCTTTTCATTTTCATAAGGTCGGTTTAATCCGCCAACTGTTTCCCAGTTCTTATATTATACACTGTCAACGAGATATACTGGATACTGGGGTATCGTGTTATATGCAAAATTTCATTAACGAATATTCTTGGAGTTATGACCTTGAGCATATTGGTCTATATTTAAAGGCTTATAAGAAATTAATGTTACATTGGCAGTTAACTTTTGGGGAAACCTTAATTGAAATTAACTACGAGCAATTAGTCAGCAATCCTGAACCCAACATAAGGCGTCTTGTTGAGCAAGTTAACCTCGAATGGGACCCTTCATGCCTTAATTTCTATAATACACAACGCCCGGTATTCACTGCCTCTTCTTGGCAGGTTAGGCAACCTATTTATGAGAGTAAAATAGATCGAGCAAGTAAATATACCCAGTATTTATCCCCTTTAATTGAGAACTTAGTGTAACATATACTTATACAATATTATTTGCTGAAAAGTGTTAATCAGATAACAACTCTGTTATCTATTCAAGAATATCATGGTTGATAATAATCGCATTTGGGTACTATTAGACAATAGAGCTGGAAACCGATCGCAAGCACTGGGTGTCGCGCAAGCGCTGATGCTTCCGTACACTAAAGTAGATATATCCTACAATTCTCTCATACAGTTACCAAATATTTTCTTAGGAGAAACGTTGATCGGCTTGAACCTGTCTAGCCGCAAAAAATTAAGAGCGCCTTGGCCTAAACTTGTGATTTCAGCGGGGCGTAGAAGCGCCTCTGCCGCACTAGCTATAAAGAAAATGGCTAACGATAAGCCGCTCCTAGTTCATATTATGCAACCTGGTTTAAGACAATATAAATTCGATCTAATAGCAATCCCTGCACATGACAATCCGCCTATAGGCCATAACATTATTCCCATTATAGGTGCACCACATGCTCTGAGCGAGGATGTAATAAGCCAAGCTCGAAAATCTTGGATGCCAAGCTTAGAAAAATTACCCGCTCCTCGTATAGCAGTATTTTGTGGCGGATCTACTCGACGCCGTAAATTTACCGAATCAATGGCCCGCGAATTTGGTGAGCATGTCTCGAAAATGGCTATAAGAGCAGGGGGGTCTCTGATGGTTTCTACGAGTCGTCGAAGCGGATTAGAGAGTGAAGTTTTCATAGATTCTATTCGTTGCCCGTCTCGCGTTTATCGCTGGAATGATCAGGGGGAAAACCCGTATATAGGCTTTCTTGCATGTGCTGATGGAATAGTGGTTAGCGGAGATTCAATCTCAATGTGTTCAGAAGCCTGTGCACTACCTGTACCAGTACAAATTTTTGCGCCGTCAGATCTAATAACGGCAAAGCATGCACGTTGCCATAAAAACCTCTATGATGCGGGGTACGCATTGCCATTTAATGGCATATTGGAGGATCACAAGCATCCGGTTTTAAATTCATCATCAATAATAGCTGAAACAATTAAGGAAACTTTGTTGAAATAAGACAAAATCCTTGCAGTTTAAATGATCACTTATTTTATGAATAGAGGTATTTTCTCAACAGCGTCCGCGATACTCAGACCTTTTAGAACTGTATAATTAGCGGCGGCACAATTAGTTGCTGCGGCGCGTTCGTTTGGGT
This sequence comes from Magnetovibrio sp., assembly GCA_002721825.1. Taxonomy (GTDB): domain Bacteria; phylum Pseudomonadota; class Alphaproteobacteria; order Rhodospirillales; family Casp-alpha2; genus TMED8. Next base: position 7,691 of record PBLS01000014.1, on the reverse strand, counting down.
GCGATCCATGACCAGATAATACGTGCATCCCACCTTTCAAGCCTGCACGTTTTCCCGCTTCTAAGTCTGTGGCATGGTCACCGACAATCCAGGACAAAGATAAATCTATGGGAAGAATTTTTTCTGCCCTTACAATCATACCAGGATTAGGTTTGCGATCAGGGTGATCTTGAACATTCCAAGGAGCGTTTGCATCCGGGTGAAAGGGGCATGCCATTACCGCGTTGAGATAGGCATCACCCTCCGCTAACAAGTTAAGCATCGTCTCCTGTACGACTGCAAAATCAGACCAACCGTACATCTCCCGACCAATACCGCTTTGATTTGTTACTACCACAACTGGAATAGCAGAGGCATTTGCATTCCGAATAGTTTCTATAGCTCCACCTATCAAAGCGGTTTCTTCCGCCGTATGGAGATAATTCGTTTCAACCAAGATTACCCCGTCTCTATCTAAAAATAATGTCGGACGAACGCCCAGGCCCTGAACGGGATTCAGGAGCTGTACCCAAATTCCATCTTCGCCAACAGTATCGCCAAAATTTAATAAAGAGGGTTCTTTGTTCATGAAACTTTTTTGGAATTAATCCCACTCATAGCTCTTTGAAATATTACGTGTAATTTAATGACATTATATAATAAATTTGTTTTGAATACCTATTAACAATGATCTCAACCCGGATAAAGCGACTCTCCGTGAGCATTTTGTCGACTTACTATACCCATCTATATTTCAATTGCTTAAATCGTCTAAATTAATACTTGAAAAACTACAAAATTCGACAACTCTGAAATTAGACTAGTGTTTCGAATCGAGAACGTCTTCATTGATCATATCTGCTGCCTTCTCCGCCATCATTATAATGGGTGCATTTGTATTTCCTGAGGTAAGCATCGGCATCACTGAACCATCAACTATTCGAAGCCCTTTTATTCCGTAAACGCGTAATCGTTCATCAACCACGGCCATAGAATCTCTTCCCATCTTACATGTTCCGACTGGATGATATAACGTAGCACCATTCTCTCGAGCGAAGTCTAGTAACTCGTCATCAGATTCACAGGTATCCCCTGGCAACACTTCTCTTTCAACATAATTAGCCATAACATTCGTATTCATTAATTTTCTGGCTATTCGCATTCCGGAAATATGGGTCAGACAGTCTATTTCCTCACTAAAAAAGTTCTGTTTAATAGCTGGGTATATAAATGGGTCCGGAGATTTAACATGGACGGAACCGCGACTTTCTGGTCTTAGTTGACAAGGGGCGATAGTTAAGCCTGGAAAATCATCAAAAACTCTTTTGCTTGGATCCTTATAGCTTGCATGGGCAATATGATATTGTATATCAGGGGACTCTAGTTCTGGGCGGCTCCGTATGAAACCTGCAAGAATACCGGCAGGTAATGTCAACACGCCTTTTGACATTACGAAATACTTTAATGCCTCCATTATCAGTGGTAATCCCCGGGTATATTTGTTCAATGATACCGCGTTTTTGATATGCCAATTCATCCGACTAGCATAGTGATCTTGAAGATTTTCCCCAATACCCTCTAGTTCATGATATACTTGAATTCCAAATTTTTTCAAAATGCTAGGATTTCCAATCCCAGATAATTCTAAAATTTGAGGGGTTTGTATCGAGCCAGCACATAAGATAACTTCTTTCCTAGCTACGCATGTGTGATATTTTCCTTTAGCAAAATATTTGACCCCAGTTACCCTGTTATTCTCTAGAATTAGATTGGTGACCTGCGCTTTCGTTTGAATGCGTAAATTCCGTCTTTTGCGTGCAGGTTTCAGATATGCTGCCTTAGCGCTAAAACGACGTCCATGTTTTTGAGTAAGTTGATAATACCCGAAACCCTCTTGGCTAGCGCCATTATAGTCAGGGTTTCGTTCGTAACCTAATTCCTCAGCTGATTTTATGACAAAATCTAATATACCGGCTTTTTCAGTAACATCCGCTACATTGAGTGGGCCTTGCTCGCCATGAAACTCATCTCCGCCACCCTCTCTAGTTTCCGACCGTTTAAAGTAAGGTAATACATCATTGTATGACCATCCACGATTACCCAATTGTGCCCAAACATCATAATCTCGCGCTTGTCCCCTCACATAAATCATACCATTAATTGACGACGATCCACCCAATACTTTTCCACGTGGTATTGGAATCTGTCGATTATTAAGGTTGGGTTCCGGCTCCGTATCAAACAACCAGTTAACACTTGGATCGACCATTGTTTTGACAAAGCCTACCGGAACATGAATCCATGGGCTATGGTCCTCACCACCAGCTTCTATCATAAAAACTTTCACTTCAGGATCAGCCGATAAGCGATTTGCGAGAGTACATCCTGCGGATCCCGCTCCGATAATTACGTAGTCGTAAGATGCCTCCATAATTTTCATTCGATATTTATCGCCCTGTTTTCTTTACTTTTGGAAGAATACCTGAAATTTATTAATAATAACTAATACTATTAGCTTCAGTTACACGACGTATAAACAATACTGGCATATAACGAAACCGTATCCTAACGAGGTAAACATCAAAATCCTTCCCCGTAACTCATTTGTCGTCGTTTGATTGGCATAATGCTGAACCGCCGACCCAAACCAGTAAAGATATGTATGATATGAATGGTGACAAACCTCAATTATTTTCCCAATCAGTTTTAGAAAAGCTCACAAAGATTAAGTTGCTATCTTTAGATGTTGATGGCGTTTTAACGGATGGGGGAATTTATTACGACGATAACGGTAACACTTTTCGTAAATTTAATGCTCAAGATGGCATGGGGCTCGTCAGATTACAAAAATCAGGGTTGGAAGTAATGATCATATCTGCCGGAGCACCAGGAGCCATAGAAATTCGTGCACAACGTCTAGGTATCCAGCATGTTTATACTGATGTTTCAGACAAACTATCAACTTTAACAACCGTTGCAAAAACATTGAATATAGAAATGCAATGCATTGCACACATGGGAGATGATGTTAACGATCTTCCTTTGATAGAAGCTGTTGGAGTTGCAATTGTACCAGCAAATGCCGTACCTGAGATCATCGATGCCGCAGATATTGTAAGCACTCGCAAGGGTGGCGATGGAGCTGTAAGAGAGATTTGTGATACAATACTCGACAATAATGGGTACAAGCTAGAAGCTAATCACAAGTTTAACAAACACGATAATAAGTAAAGTATTCTTGCCTTTATCGTTGGCATATCGAATTTTAAATTTTGTGAAATTTATTACAAGTAGGTGAAAAATTATAATTCTGGCAAAAACTCAATCGCATCTAACAAACCAAAAATATTGTTTTCTCGGATAAATTTCTTTAATAAATTCGGTATGATAGTCAGAAAGTTTGGTGTTTTAACTTTTGTAGTTATAACCCTCTGCATTTTTCTTACTGGATGCGCAGGGCAGCCTTACATTAATATAGATAATGAATTTAACCGTGATTCAAAGTATTATCTACAAGGCCAACAGAGTCGCAATAATGTTGAGGTTTGTTACAATACAAGGAGTAGTACTCCTAAACAGATAATTGAAATCGCCTCAAAGGAATGTATGCGTTTTGGAAAACGCGCCAAATTTTCGAAAAACTCATATACTATATGTCCAATTCGCACACCCGTTGCAGCGATTTATGAATGCTATAACCCTAATAAGGACCGTGCGTTTATCAATTAAGCGGGCAGGTTCATAACTCTAATTCTCCAGAAGGAGGGAGAGATGAGAATATATCATTTTTTAAGCGTTCTAGTTTGCACAGTTCTATTACTCGGATGCACCAAAACCGTAGAAAAAGTTAAAAGCACCACTTGGGCAGAGGTTGCCGGAACACTTGGTGGCGCAGCGCTCGGCGGCTATACTGGAGCGCAACTTGGTGGAGGGATAGCACAAACCTTATTTACTGCAACAGGTGCGTTAGTTGGGGGAGGAACCGGATACAATGTTATTCGCCAGCTTGGGCCAATCGATTTAACGTTATATGAAAAAACAGCTCAGGCTGCGCTTACCTCAACAAAAACACGAGAGATTCACAGATGGAACAACCCAAAAAGTGGACGTAGCGGAATGTTTAGAACTATACAATCCTATCAGCGTACCGATGGCTCTCATTGCCGTATATACCGTTCTTCTGTAGTGTTTGATGATGGAGTTGCATCTACTGGTGGATCAGCGTGTCAACAAGAAAACGGTCGGTGGCTTGCGCTCAATGATAACTTTCGCTGAAGTAAGAAAGAACTCCTGTTACTGCAATTCTACTTAAAATGTTATCCACGTTTTTTTCGCTGGTTGTTTTAGTATATTCAGCCAGTGTTGGGCTTTTATATATTGCACAACGCAGTCTGATGTACCAACCAGACCGCAGCCTTATTTCCCCTGCTATGAGTGGTATTCCTGAAGTATCACCAATCTTAATTACAACAAGCGATGGCATTACCCTAGAATCCTGGTACTCGCCGCCCACCACTAGCGCACAAATTTTAGTATATTTCCACGGAAATGCAGGCAATATTGCTGATCGCGCGTCTAAGGCCCTACCGTATATAAATGCTGGATTTGGCGTAATGTTAGTTGGTTATCGTGGGTATGGGGGCAATCCCGGGGACCCAACTGAAACTGGGTTATATCATGATGCGTCAGCCGCATTAAAACACCTTAAAAGTTTAGGTTTTAACCCGAATACATGGGTTCTTTATGGTGAGTCACTTGGAAGCGGCGTAGCTGTTGAAATGGCGGAGCGTTACGCTATCAATAACACCCCGGTTGGTGCCCTAATTCTTGAAGCACCATTTACTTCAATGGCAGATGCCGCAGCAAAACACTATCCCTTTATTCCAGCAAGAGCTTTGGTTAAAGACCGCTACGATTCTCAATCTAAAATTGCAAAAATAAATACTAAACTATTAATTTTGCATGGAAATCTTGATCGTGTAGTACCGTTCCCTCTCGGTAAAAAGCTATTTGATCAGGCATCTATGCCAAAACACTTTCATGAAGTTAAAGGTGCAGGTCACAACAATCTTTATGAATTTGGAGCTTTTGATTTGATTGTTGAATTTTTAAAGCATTAAATCACTTCCGAATATTGCACTGTTAAGCATAATCCGATAATTTCTAAGGGATTTTAGAGCATCCTCGCGAGGGGTGTTAACCGGAAGTTTAATGCCAGTGATAAATAGAGGTTATCTAGATAAAAATGGCTCAATTGCCAACAGTATACGCACCAACAATAGCACAAGTTAGTGCTGCCGCTAAAAGTGTGTCCTCATCCAAAAGTTACGCTTCACCACGCGTTGCCTCGCTTGATGGACGTGTAGAAGAAACAAGTACTGGATTACCAACCTCGAACTTGGATATGGCTCCGTTCGCGCTCGAACGCGAGCTTGACCAACAACATTCCCATGATCACCAGCAGCACCAGGCACCCAATCTTTTTGAACTATTTTTGGTATCCAGTGAGTCATTTACTTTTTTACTCGACCAAGTAGACTTTTATCGTTTCAATTCCAATATCCTTGATCACAATAGGCGACCAAGTGGAAATATAACGAGTAATGCAATTAAGATATACGAATTAAATGCAAAGGTTATCCATGGAGAACCGGAAGTGCCAGGCACAACAATTAGCTTAACGCTATAGAATACCTTCATATTTTATCAAACTTAGTGACGTTTCCTATCTTGAGCTAACTTCTAGACATTTAATTTTATTCATTGCGCTTTTAATGCTTAGTAATAATTGCTTTTCCTCTTAATAATTTCTCTCTTCGCTCCTATCTGTTTAGTCGCCATTTTTATTTAACTAATTTAATTGGAATAAAAATAGGAAATTTTAAATGCCTACAGAAGTGTCTAATGCTTTTGAAGTGGCCTTCTTTTTTATGGATATGGCCCAAGATAAAAACGAACATATGCAGCCACAAAAACTGCATGGACTAATGTTTCTTGCACAGAGCTATTATGCGGTTGCAACAGAGGGGCGTAAGTTAATGCCAGCTGTATTTGTTGCTGATGAACGCGGCCCAATTGAGCCCAATATCTATATGGCTTTTTCTAACGGGCGCCCAAATGTCGATGCAGATTTGTTTATCTCAAGAGAATTAGAAGAGTTTTTAGGTGCTATTTGGCGGCGTTTTGGAAGTTATCCTACGGACAAAATCACTTCGATTATAAAAAATACAAGCGCCTTCAAGGCTGCGAAAAAACGTGGTAGTCGAGCAGAGATATATTTAAGTGATATGGAGCTCTCGTTTAACCAGAACCAAAATATTCCCAACGTTGAGAACCTAACTAAATCAAAGGTCTACCGAACACAATCAGGCAGATCGGTTAAAATCAAGGCTTGGTCACCCGGTTCAAAAATTACAAATTAATTACTTACTAAAATGCGTAGTAATACTAACTAGCTAGATACAGCATCAAGAAGAGACCAAGTAAAGCAACAGCCCAAAACACCATACTGCCAACGGGAAGTGTGCGAGCAAGTTTACTATCGTGCCCATAATAATAATCAATGAACTTTAGAGAATTACTGATTATCGTAATAAAGAAACGTCGAACTTGTTGCTCATGACACCTAACTTGCGATTTTAACAATACGATTAAATAAGGAAAAAATCTTCTGTAGACCCAATCAAAATCGAGGTTTGTGGACCGAAGTTCAGGTGGATAAATGCCGGTAACCATTAGATAGGTGAAGGCAAGCGCTGAGAAAAATAATAGTTGTAACTGCGTTATTACGTGCGCTGTGGTATACGGTACATAATCGACAGGGTAGGGAAGTATAGTATAAAGCGCCGTTGGGTAGACACCAATTCCCACACAGAGAATTGCGGAAATAGCCATAGCAAGTAGCATGTTGAATGGTGCTTCCTTGGGCCTTAACCCAGAATCATGTGCAAAGAATGCAAAATAAGGAATCTTTATCCCTGAATGATGAAACACACCAGCCGACGCAAACACTAATACTCCCCATGACAGCCAATACCCTTCGTAACCCAGGGCTGTCAGAATCATTGATTTTGAAACAAACCCAGAAAATAGTGGAAATGCCGAAATTGACGCCGCGCCAATAATACAAAAGCCTGTTGTCCATGGCATTGCTTTGTATAGACCACCAAGTTCAGAACCTTTGATAGTACCCGTCCGGTACAGGACCGCCCCCATCGACATGAAGAGTAGCGCTTTATAAAGTATATGGCTAAAAGCATGCGCAGCCGTCCCGTTTAACGCCATCTCAGAGCCCACACCAATCCCCACCACCATAAATCCTAGTTGGTTATTTAGGCTATAGGCAAGAACACGTCTTAGATCATTCTCTATAACCGCATAAAAAATTGGAAACGCGGTCATGATGGAACCGATTATGATTAAGATATCAGTTCCGGCATAGCTTCTAGCTAATGCATATACTGCAAGCTTGGTTGTAAAAGCACTCAGGATAACTGTGCCGGTAACGGTTGCTTCTGGATAGGCGTCCTGTAACCAGTTGTGTAACAGCGGGAAGGCACATTTAATACCAAACGCCACGAAAATTATCTTACCACTTAGGCTCTCAATGCCAATATGATTGAAGGCAATTGAACCTGTATTACTAAACAAGATAATAGTGCCAGCAAGTAAAAGAACACCGGAACCAATTTGAATGAGAAGGTAACGCATGC
>PBLS01000013.1 GCA_002721825.1 Magnetovibrio sp. | reverse complement strand
TAACCCAGGGTATGACCGAATATATTTTGTATTGGGTCATCCACCATCACCGCTCTTTCAAAGAATATAAAGAATTCTCCGCCAACAAAGAATGGCGCCAAATTCCCCAAGAAGACGCGCGAAAGCGCCGTATCGGGTTGCTTGGACTGGGGGAATTAGGCAGTAATGCGGCTGAAAAATTAGCCAGTCTCGACTATGACGTTGCGGGTTGGAGTCGGTCACACAAAGATATACCTAACGTTCAAAGCTTTCATGGGCCAGAAAACTTAAAACCTTTCTTAAATAGAACGGATATTCTTATCTGCCTTTTACCCATGACCAAGGAGACTAATGGCATAATAAATAAAAAAACTCTTTCCCAGTTGCCAGCGAGCGCCGTCGTTATTAATTGCGCGCGCGGCGCTCACGTTGTTGATGATGATTTGATTGAATCCATAGATATGGGACACATATCGTCAGCAGTACTTGATGTGTTTCACACAGAGCCCCTCCACCCTGACCACCCCTTCTGGTCACATCCAAAAATCACCGTAACACCGCACATGGCCAGCTTGACGGTCGCACATTCAGCCGCAGATTACGTCGCAGAAAATATCCGCCGAGTGGAACGCGGCGAAAATCCACTTAATATGGTTGATTTTTCAAAAGGTTATTGAACGCTTGTTAGTCAGCCAAGCCAACCATAAGCAATAGCTAAAATAAAGCTCCCTAAAATAAGACGATAGACTCCAAAAATGGTAAAAGAAGCACGGCGGAGCCACGCCATTATCAGAGCGATAGAAAACAATGCGAAGACAAAGGCTAGGCCGGCGGAAACGAGAACATCAATACTTAATTGGCCATTTCCAGATTCATAAACTTCCCAACCTTTGACAAAACCTGCACCTAAAATTGCGGGGACACCAAGTAACATTGAAAAGCGCGCTACCTCCCGTCGCTCCATCCCCATTATACGACCAATGGTCATACAAATCCCCGAACGACTAGTACCGGGTATTAGAGCGAGTACTTGTGCCATACCAAACACAAAAGCATCGCTTAGCTTCAAATGTTCAATTCGCCGCAAAGTCATCCCAATCTGATCAGAAATTAAAAGCAGTAGACCAAATCCAAGTGTCGTCCATCCGATCACTCTAAAACTTCTGACCCCACTGGGCAAATAATAATTGAGAGCAAAACCTGCCACGAGCACTGGTATAGTTCCTACCACAAGCAATCCAATTAGTTTTGCTCTTGGGTCACGGCGCCCTTTAATTACTTGAGCCAAGCCCATTATCATCGACCAGATGTCACCCCAGAAATAAACAATTACTGCAAACAATGTTCCTACATGTACAGCCACATCAATAACTAAACCCTGATCCGGTACTTGCATGAATAATGGCACCAGAACTAAATGACCCGAAGAACTCACGGGAATAAATTCAGTTAACCCTTGAATTACGGCTACCACTGCAAGATGTAGTAATTCCAATTATACCTTCTCCTATATATTGTATTTTTATAGCAAACTTTAGTCGCCTCGCCTATCCCAAGAATGGATAAAATGTAAATATCGGATATCATTATAAGTAATTATTATATATCATTATAATTGTTATAGCGCTTAATCCATATTTCTAACTGGCAAGTAGTCTCAAGCTTTGCTATTTAACGCCGTTGTTTCTCCAAAAGGTAGGAAATAATATGCGCCAACCAAATTGGCCAGCGACGAAAGGTTTGCTCCCAGGTCTCCCTGAAGCAAGAGGTCTCTACAATCCTGAACGCGAACATGACAGTTGTGGCATTGGTTTCATTGCCAATATTAAAAACAAAAAGAGTCATGAAATCGTTCGTCAAGGCATGCAAATTTTGGTTAATCTCGATCATCGAGGTGCGGTCGGCGCCGACCCACTAGCCGGTGATGGGGCAGGCATTTTAATACAAATTCCCGATCGTTTTTTCCGTTCCGAACAGAAGAGTTTAGGCTTCAAATTACCAAAATTTGGCGATTACGGTATTGGTGTAGTCTTCCTCCCGCGAAACAAGCAACATAGGGAAGTTTGCCAGAATGCCATTGAACGCACAACGGTAGCCGAAGGCCAAACTGTATTGGGCTGGAGGGATGTCCCCACCAATAACCAATGGTTGGGAGAAAGTGTGAAGCCAATTGAACCAGTAATACGCCAAATCTTTCTTAAACGTGGATCCAACTGCGCTGACACGGATTCCTTTGAGCGAAAACTCTACGTTATTCGCAAACAAGCACATCATGCTGTTTGGGACGCTAATATAGAAGATATTGGGCATTTTTATATACCTTCCATATCGGCCCGAACAATCGTTTATAAAGGCATGTTTCTAGCGCCAAACTTAAACAAGTATTATCCTGAACTTAATGATGATCGCATTGAGACCGCCATAGCGCTGGTCCACCAACGTTTTTCAACTAATACATTTCCATCATGGCCACTAGCCCAACCATTCCGCTATCTGTGCCACAATGGGGAAATTAATACAGTCCGCGGCAATATAAATTGGATGTTAGCAAGACGCCATTCCATGGTATCCAAACAACTCGGAGAGGACCTTGATAAACTTTGGCCTTTAATTGGGGATGGGGCCTCAGATTCTGCTACACTTGATAATGCACTAGAACTTTTAGTCGCTGGTGGATATTCATTGGCGCACGCAGTGATGATGATGATCCCTGAAGCCTGGGATGGCCATGCTTTAATGAACGAAAAGCTTCGCGCGTTTTATGAATACCATGCTGCTCTAATGGAACCATGGGATGGCCCCGCATCAATTGCATTTACCGATGGAAAACAAATTGGGGCAACCTTAGACCGTAATGGCTTACGGCCTGCACGTTACATTATTACGGATGATCATCATTTAATCCTAAGTTCGGAAGTCGGTGTCTTGCCTTATGCAGAGGAAAACATTGTTTCCAAATGGCGGCTACAGCCAGGCAAAATGTTACTTATTGATCTTGAACAAGGTCGTATTATCGATGATGCAGAGCTTAAAAAATCCCTTTCAGATGCGAAGCCGTACAAAAAATGGCTTGCTGCAACGCAGATCAAACTGGAGGAGTTACCCTTAGCCCCCTCCTCTATCTCACGCGAAAACCAAATACTTCTAAACCGGCAGCAAGTATTTGGTTATAGCCAAGAAGACATTAAATTCTTTCTTCTACCTCTAGTAAAAGGAGGACAAGACCCTATCGGCTCTATGGGAAGAGATGTCCCACCTGCGGTCCTTTCTGAAAGGCCTAGATTACTATACGATTATTTTCATCAGAATTTTGCTCAGGTAACCAACCCACCCATCGATCCCATTCGTGAAGAATCCGTTATGTCGATGGTTTCATTAATTGGCCCTCGACCAAACCTCTTAGATCTTGAAACAGGTGGGACACATAAGCGCTTAGAAGTAAGCCGCCCAATTCTATCCAACGATGAGCTCGAGAAAATTCGTTGCATTCAAGGTATGGTTGACGGTGGCTTTCATGCCACAACACTGAGCATTTGTTACCCCGTTTCCAAAGGTGCGAGTGGCATGGGCAAAGCTCTGGAAATTCTATGTAAAGAGGCAAAAACTGCTATTTTAAACGGGCAAAATATTCTGATTTTATCGGACCGTAATACTAATATCGACAATCTCCCGATCCCTGCACTTCTGGCCACAGCTGCCGTACATCATTTCTTAATCCGAGAGGGTCTCCGAACTGAAGTAGGATTGGTCATTGAGACGGGTGAAGCGCGTAAGGTCCATGATTTTTGTCTGCTAGCAGGTTACGGGGCGGAAGCTATAAACCCTTATCTCGCAATTGACACTTTGCTTGAAACCCACGCTGCTCTCATTGAAGAGCTCACCGAACAAGAAACTCAAGAACGGTATATAAAAGGTGTCACCAAAGGTATTATGAAAGTTATGTCAAAGATGGGCATTTCCACATACCAATCCTATTGTGGAGCACAAATTTTTGATGCTGTTGGATTGAATAGTGCTTTTATAAATAAATACTTTACGAACACCGCCAGTGTAATTCAAGGAATTGGGCTTGAACAAGTTGCGGAGGAATCATATCGAAGGCATCAGTCCGCTTTTGGAAATCAGCATATTCTTGAAAACACACTCGACGTTGGTGGCGATTTTGCTTTTCGCCTTCGCGGCGAGGAGCACGTCTGGACGCCCGAAGCCATCGGTACTCTTCAACATGCAGTTCGCGCAGGAGATTATAAAAAATTCAAAAAATTTAGTACGGTAATTAACAGTCAAGGCCACACATTCAAAAATTTAAGAGGCCTATTCAAATTGAAACAGGCTGATGTACCCGTACCATTGCAAGAAGTTGAACCTACAAGTGAAATCGTCAAGCGATTTGCCACTGGCGCTATGTCCTTCGGGTCCATATCATGGGAGGCACATACTACACTAGCAATCGCTATGAACCGGCTTGGTGGCAAGTCAAACACTGGTGAAGGTGGTGAAGAAGCGAGCCGTTATCAAATACAGCCGAACGGCGATAATATGCGTTCCGCTATCAAGCAAGTAGCCTCTGGACGTTTTGGAGTTACAACCGAATATCTAGTTAATGCGGACGATATACAAATAAAAATGGCACAAGGCGCTAAGCCTGGAGAAGGTGGACAATTACCGGGCCACAAAGTGGACAAGTGGATCGCACAAGTACGTCATTCAACACCATGGGTAGGCCTTATCTCTCCTCCCCCGCACCACGACATCTACTCAATCGAGGATCTGGCACAATTGATCCATGACTTAAAGAATGTAAACCCAAAGGCACGAATCTCAGTTAAGCTGGTTTCCGAAGTTGGCGTCGGTACAGTCGCTGCTGGCGTCTCCAAGGCACATGCCGATCACGTAACAATCTCGGGAAATGAAGGAGGAACAGGTGCGAGCCCGCTTACATCCATAATGAATGCCGGCTCGTTTTGGGAGTTAGGCCTAGCTGAAACTCATCAAACACTGGTTATTAACAACCTCCGAGGTAGAATCGCCGTGCAAGTAGATGGCGGATTCCGTTCGGGCCGGGATGTGGTAATCGGTGCATTATTAGGTGCTGACGAATTTGGAATTGCGACTGCTGCCTTGATCTCTGCAGGGTGTATTTTAATGCGTAAATGCCACCTCAATACGTGTCCAACAGGCGTTGCCACTCAGGACCCAGAGCTTCGTAAACGCTTTACCGGAAAACCTGACGATGTGATTAATTTTTTTACTTTTATTGCCGAAGAGGTCCGCGAAATTATGGCTAGTTTAGGTTTTCGGAAATTTAACGACATGATTGGCCGGATTGACCGAATTGATACGCGCAATGCCCTCAACCACTGGAAGGCACAAGGCCTCGACCTGTCACCTATTCTTACAAAACCTGAAGTAGTTTCTGGTACCGCAATATACAATTGTGGGGACCAAGACCACGGGTTAGAATTGGCACTCGATAATCGGTTAATTGAAAAAGCGATGCCTGCCCTTGAAAGCGCCGTACCGGTAACCATTGATACAACCATTTCAAATGTTAACCGTACGGTAGGAGCTATGCTCTCAGGTGAGGTGGTGCGAAAATATGGAAATAGCGGTTTACCCGGAGACACTATTCATGTCCGTTTGACTGGTACCGCTGGCCAGAGTTTTGGCGCTTGGTTAGCCAACGGAATTACATTGGAACTACAGGGCGATGCTAACGATTATGTAGGCAAAGGTCTATCAGGCGGGCGACTCATTGTGCGCCTTAATAATAACAGTGCGTTGGTGCCTGAAAATAATATTATTGTTGGTAACACCGTCCTTTACGGTGCGATTGCCGGAGAAAGCTATTTTCAAGGTGTCGCAGGCGAACGTTTTGCGGTACGTAATTCTGGTGCCATCGCTGTTGTAGAGGGGGTTGGCGACCACGGGTGTGAATATATGACAGGAGGTTGCGTGGTTGTGCTTGGTGCCACGGGACGGAATTTCGCTGCTGGAATGTCGGGGGGAATAGCCTACGTTTTCGATGAAAATGGTGATTTCGAAAATCGCTGTAACAAAGAAATGGTTAAGATCGAGTCTGTTACCGGAGATACCTTAAATTCAAGTGGCAGAAAATTACCTTATATAATGGCAGATATGCTGAGTAATCACGCAACTCGAATCCGTTTCCTGATTGAACGGCATCTTCATTACACCAATAGCAGCCAAGCTCGAAGAATCTTAGAAGAATGGACCCACTCCCAATCTAAATTTCTTAAAATTATGCCGGTCGATTACAAGCGCGCTTTGATGGAGCTTCGTGTTCAGGAAGAGACCCACGGCCAACCAACCTCGCGACCAGTAGTTAACATAAAATAGGGGGTGAAATCCATGGGTAAGCTCACAGGTTTCATAGAAATCGCGCGCCAAGACCGCGGCTATAGACCGCCAGAAGATCGCATTCAAAATTACGACGAATTCTACGTGAACCTCGATGATGATGCGCTTTCAGACCAAGGAGCCCGTTGCATGGATTGCGGGATTCCCTTTTGCCACAATGGGTGTCCAGTGCACAATATCATACCAGAGTGGAATGACCTGGTTTACAAGACCGACTGGCAGCAAGCTCTCGAGGTACTTCACTCAACCAATAACTTTCCGGAATTTACTGGACGTGTTTGTCCAGCGCCGTGCGAGGCCGCTTGCACACTAAACATTATAGATGAACCAGTAACCATCAAGACTATTGAATGCGCTATCGTCGATAAAGGTTGGGAAAATAATTGGATAGAGCCGCTTGTAACTAAAAGTAAAACTGGCAGACGCGTCGCTGTTGTTGGTTCGGGCCCCGCAGGCATGGCCTGCGCGCAGCAACTAGCCCGTGCTGGACATAAAGTTACTGTATTTGAAAAAAATTCAAAAATTGGTGGCTTGTTAAGATACGGTATCCCCGATTTCAAGATGGGCAAATCCCTCATAGACCGCCGCATAGAACAAATGCAGGCTGAAGGTGTTGAATTCCGACCTAACAGCCATGTTGGACAAAATATCACTCCTTCCCATTTACTGAAGTATTTTGATGCCATAGCCCTTACAGGTGGATCCGAGGTTCCAAGAGATTTACCAATTGAAGGGCGCGAACTTGAAGGTATTCACTTTGCAATGCCATTTCTATCTCAACAAAACCGACGTGTATCGAACGAGCTAGTCACTGACGAACAAGAAATTTCAGCAAAACAAAAACACGTAGTGGTAATTGGTGGGGGCGATACAGGATCAGATTGCGTAGGCACCTCAAACCGACAAGGAGCATCTTCCGTTACTCAAATGGAAATTATGCCTAAACCGCCGGAAAGTGAAGACAAACCAATCACTTGGCCGGAGTGGCCTTTAATATTGCGCACTTCCAGTTCACATACTGAAGGTTGTAAGCGCCAATGGGCAATTCTTACGAAATCTTTTGAGGGTAAAAACAAAAAAGTCTCCGCTCTTAATGTAACTCGTGTAGAATGGAACGCTAATAAAATGAACGAAGTTCCAGGGTCCGAACACACCATAAAAGCCGATTTGGTGCTGCTCGCCATGGGTTTTATTAATCCGGTCCATGGTGGAATGCTAGAGGAATTTGGCGTCGATATTGATAAACGAGGCAACGTACTAGCTAGTACAGAAACATATTCTACGTCTGTGAATAAGATATTTGCTGCTGGAGATATGCGCCGGGGGCAATCTCTTGTCGTTTGGGCGATTCGCGAAGGTCGTCAATGTGCATATTCAATTGATAAGTTTCTTATGGGCCGGACCAATCTCCCACGCTAAAATACGTGTAACATCGTGGTTACTTTCGAATGGAGTAATGATGTGAACAACCGCATCAATTTTGACGACTATCGCCTTTGTGAGCCTGCATACTTCGAGGACCTTTGCATCGGCCAAAAATTTCCAATTCCTTCCCGAACTATGACGAATGCAATCTTTGCTGCTTTCCAATTAGCATCCGGCGACAATCACCCAGTCCATTATGACGTTGAATACTGCAAACAACACGGTCATCCGGGCCTCCTTGCCCATGCAATGCAGGTAATGATCCAGTGTGCACCTGGGGCCGGAATGTTCCCCCACGTCGTAGATGCATCACTAATAGCCCTACTTGAGCTATCCGGAAAGATGCTTGGACCCGTTCACGCCGGTGATACGGTTTATCCTATGCTTGAAATAACCGAACTAGTAGAGCAAAACACTGCGGGAATTGTTGTTTTACTATCTACAGTTCACAACCAAAAAGGCGAGAAGGTATTCGATGGAAACCAAATATGCTTGATTAAAAAGCGCCCCATGTAACCAACGCCATCTCCATACCCAATATCAATATTTCTTAATCATTAAATCTGGCAACCACGTAATAACTTCGGGCCAGGCAAGAAATACTCCGAGAGTGATAACATCTGCGACAAAGAATGGTCCAATTCCCTTAAACACCTCTTGTAAGGGTATATCCGGACGCACACCTGCAACCACATAACAGTTGAGGCCAATTGGCGGCGTAATCAAACATACTTCACACATTTTGACCACGACGATCCCGAACCAGATCGGATCATACCCTAGTCCAATAACCGCTGGGTACACTACCGGTAATGTAAGGAGGAGCATGCCTATGGCATCCATAAACATACCTAAAATTACATAGAACATTAAAATACATATCATTGTAACTACCGGAGGAAATGGCAAAGCCACGACCCACTCCGCAAATGCCGCCGGTAATTCAGCAAAACCCATAAAGCGCACAAAAATCAGCACACCCCACACTAAAGAGAAAATCATCACGGTGAGACGCGCTGTTTCCAACAATGCTCCTTTTAAAGTATTCCATTTCATTCCACCCCAAAGTGCCATGATGAATACCACCATAGAACCTAGGGCTCCTGCTTCTGTAGGCGTGGCCGTCCCCGTATACATGGAAAAAAAGATGATAAATATAACGAACAATACAGGGAAAGTACCGGGAACGGATTTTATGCGGTCACTCCATGTGAAACCCTTGACCGGAGGACCAAGTTCGGGGTTTCGTGAGGCCATTACGATGATGAGGGCAGCATAAATAATCGCAGATACAATCCCAGGAATAAACCCAGCTACCAATAACCGACCGATCGATTCCTCTACGATTATTGCATAAATCACCAAGATGGCACTTGGGGGAATTAAGGAAGCTAATGTGCCGCCTGCGGCAACTACGCCTGCCGCCAGTCGTTGGCTATATCCGTACTTCAACATTTCTGGTATTGCCACACGAGAAAATACCGCAGCAGTCGCTGTCGAAGCACCCGATACTGCGGCAAAACCCGCCGTTGCGAATACAGTCGCAACAGCTAAACCACCTGGAACCCAACCGAACCATTTACGTGCCGCATCAAACAAGTTTTGCGTCATACCTGCATGGTACGCCAAAAATCCAATCAAAATGAACATGGGTAACACCGAAAGCGGGTACAGTGTTCCCTTGGCGTAAGGGATCATTCCTGCATTTCCAGCGCCTCCCGTCCAACCTATGATAGTGACCAGGCCAAGAAGGCCGACAATAGCACAAGCATAAACGACGCGGACACCGATCAGAACGAGAAAGATTAGAAATGCCGAACCGATAAGACCTATCTGAAATTCATCCACTATTCTCTCCCTATTCCTTCAGTACTTGACGTTCATCCTGCGTGTCACCAAAAGCATCTTGAATTTCCTTATCAGCAATTTCCACCTCACTATGCATTAGAGGAACAGCAATTGGGGCAGCATTGGGATTCAATATGAGACGGGCGTATCCCCAGCTCTGTAAGATCAACCTTGCCACCAAAACTAGAAATGCCACCGGGACCCAGAGCTTGGATGGCCACGTTGCAATTTCCTCTGCAATGGTTGAATCTCCCAACTCGAATGCCCTTAAAAATGCCGTTGAACTGTAATAAAGAAGGACACACATGATGAAAAAAGCTGCCAGAACTCCCAAAAACTCAAAAATCCAAAGTGTTCGACCTCTCATTCTTCGAACGAACAACTCCATCCGGATGTGACCGCCGACACGTTGCATAGCGGCAATTGCAAGAAACGAGAAAGCTACCATGAAGAGCTGAACCAAATCCGTATATCCCCAAATGGGCACGCTGTGCAGCGTTATGGGTATACTAAAATATTCAAACAGAGAGGTTAGAACTTTCGGTCCTTTGCGCCCAAGCGCATTTAGCGTTCCGAACAGCATTAGACCTAGGATAACGGCTGCCGCTAGAAAGCTAAACGCATCTTCGATTTTTGTCAGACCTTGATCAAGCTTGGATAGCACGCTGTCATCAGAAAGCGTATTCTCTGCCAGGTTTCCAACCATACTATCCTCCCCCATTCACGGCACTGTGCCGGAGCAATGCTCCGGCACAGCCTGTAATAAGGTCTTGGACCAACTCTTATACTGAACGCTTACTTTGCGGCCGCAAGAACGGCATCCAGCAACGCTTGGGCGTCAAACTTATCCTTATGCTTAGCAACCCACGCATCATAAACCGGCTGACCACCAATTTTACGGAAGCGTGTCAATTCCGTATCCGTGTATTTAATTTCCTTCATATATTTACGCCACTTAGGATAATTGATTTTATCCTTAGAAGAATATGCTGCTTTTAATGCCGCATAGCCTTTTTCCCGCGCGTCATACATAAGTTTTTTATATTGCTCGGGCAGCTTTTTCCAAGCCGTTAGACTTATCACATTTGGACAATCGTTGGTACCGGGCGATAAGTTTGAGGTGAACCAAGATGCCACTTCATCAATTTTGTATGCCGAATGGGCATATGTCGAAGGAAATGACACCGCATCAGCGGCACCACGATCAAGTGCCTGGTAAACCTCTGTCGCCGTCATAGTAGCAATCGATGAACCAAGCTTACGCATGGCAGCAGCGATCCCGCCTAAGGCACGAACCGTCATACCCTTGTAATTTTCCAACTTCTCTGGAGCACGTCCTCGGCCCAGAAACTCATATTGCGGCAGATTAGAAGTGGAAAACGCCATAACATTCCATTTTTTTGCAACCTCACCAGCTGCAATTGGGTGCTTGTGAATAGCCTCCGAAGCTCTGCGCTGAATTTCGAAGCTCTTCATTGGTAAAAATGGAAGATTTAAAACCGTCATGGCCTGGTTTTTTCCCGCGTGATACGCCCAACACACTTTTGACGCCTCAAATACACCGGCTTTTATATTATCCAGGTTTTGCTTTTTCCCACCTAGTTGATCACCGTAATAAATTTTAAGTTTAAAGTTGCCGCCAGTTTTAGCCGCTAGATGTTTAGACCATGCTTCAACGTCCGCGGTAAATGCACGCTTTTTACCCCACACGTTAAATTTCCAGGTCACCTTTGGACCCTTAACCTCCTGCGCGTAAGCGCTAGTTAACGATACTGCTCCAACCATAATTGCTGCTCCAGCAATCGCCGATACTATTACTTTATTCACCCAAGACATACTTCCAGCCTCCCAATTTGCCTGCGTTTATAACTCGTGTTGAAAATATTACATGACCCCATTACTGATGCAAACGGTTTAACCATAGAGTGTTGGGGGATAAAGATATGGAGTAAGGACCCCATGCAAGCTCTAACAAACAACCTCAATGTTTGATTGCACCCTTACTTGGGTGTGTAGTTTAATATTCACTTAATTATATTCGACTTCTAGACACGGCACCGTGCACTTCTAAGTTACTATATCCTAAAAAAGGCCATCGCTATTCGACGAAAATGATAAATTCCGCTATGTAAAAACGGTATAAGAAAACTACTAGATAGGAACTTCGCTATAAAAGCATCCAAAAAACGTCCGGTAATAGGTATCCTGTTGGATCATCAACAGGAAGGGCCTTTCTCTCGTCGTCCTCACTATCTCCTTCGGAAGGCATATTTTGATGCCGTGTGGCGCGCAGGTGGCCTTCCAGTTGCGCTCCCTTATGTCGAAGAAGCCATGGAGAACTTTCTATCACTCTGCCATGGTTTAATCCTGCCAGGTGGGACTTATCCTTTTCCCGAACAACTTTATGAACTCGACGCCGTCCATAATAAAAAAAATAACTTACGCTACCAATTCGAGGCCAAATTCACTCGCTGTGCTTTAAATTCTAAAATCCCCCTTTTAGGGATATGTGCGGGGATGCAGATAATTGCTGCAGTAAAAGGCGCTACTTTTTATCGTGATGTGCGGACTGAATTACCCACCGATATTGACCACTTAAACGCTTCCCCAGCAGAGACACCAGCTCATGATATAAGCGTAATTCCGGAAACTCTACTCCGAAGGGTGCTTAAAGTTGACCGCCTTAAGGTAAATACTGCACATAAAGAGGCTATCCGTGGCAATTTTAGTAACCTTACAATATCCGCCCGTGCTCCCGACGGTGTAATTGAAGGTATCGAAATTCCAAACCACCATTTCTGCATAGGCGTACAATGGCACCCGGAGTTCTTCGCCCGCAAAGGAGATCCGAACTTGAATTTATTTACTGCTCTCATAACGGCAGCAAAAAGTGAGGAAACTAAATGAAGGATAATCTTATCATAGGCGTTGCAGGCTGCGGTGCAATGGGACTTCCTATGGCCCAAAAATTGCGGCATGCGGGCTTTACGGTATGGGGTTACGATGTACGCCCAGCTATTGAATTTATGGACTTTGCACCCCGCATGATCGAAGATCCAGGCGAGTTTGCCTCCACTATAAATACACTTATTTCCGTTGTTCGTGACCAGCGCCAAAACTTCGACCTTTTATTCGATGAGCAAGCAATAATGAACGTTGAAAACCCGCCAAAAACCATCGTTATTAGTTCTACAATATCTCCACGTTGTTTGACGAAAATTGCCAAGCGTTTACCCCCCGAAAGTGCTTTGGTAGATGCAGCTATGTCCGGAGCTCCTTCCAGAGCTAAAGCTGGAACATTAACCTTTATGGTTGGTGGAGAGAAAAAAGTAGTTGAGGATTTATTGGCCCTATTTAGAGCTATGGGTGATAAAATTCATCAGCTTGGTTCCACCGGCATGGGCTTGAAGTGCAAGGTCATAAATAATTTTGTAGCCATAACAGGGTTTGCGGCCGTCCGAAAAGCATTAATAGCTGCAGACGCACTTAGCCTCCCGCGTGAACGATTGTTGGAAGTCATGTCCACTAGCTCAGGCAGCACATGGTATGGCGACAACATAGACAGCATTTCTTGGGCAAAAGAAGGCTATAGCGCTGCAAATACGATTGGAATTTTAGAAAAAGATATGCTGTCTTTTCTAGATGCGATGAGAGGACATAGTGACATTGAGTTCGATAACCTAACGGATTCAGTTCTTGATATCGTTCGCGCTTCGGAATCTATCGAATAATGTGGACTCAATTCCAGTCGTCGCGCTTTTGGATAACCACGGGAGCTATCTTTGCTGGAGCGGCTGTCGCCCTTGGTGCCTATGGTAGTCATACGCTTGATAGTGACCAAAAATCCTATGAAAATTTCATGCTTGCCGTGCAATACCATATGTGGCACGCGTTAGGTCTACTGGCAGTCGGATGGCAATGTAACATAGAGTCAGGATCAAAAACTTACGCTGCTCTCTCAGGTATCTTGTTCACTGTTGGCATTTTTATGTTTTCTGGGAATCTCTATATCTTCACAATAGCTGGTAATCCCAGTACAATCTCGGGGATCCCTATTGGTGGATTCTGCTTTATAGGCGGCTGGACCTTTCTAGCTCTAAGTTCTTTGAAGCAAAAAAAGAATCTTGGCTAAAATTTATTAACAACCTGCACCCTAGTTTTCTTTAGCAACGTGTTAACCTGACCCCACTCTTAATTGGTGCTGTAACCCAAGAGAATAAAATAGATTAGACGAAATAAAATCCTATGATTTCGCTACGCCGCTGCGCGTATTGCCACAGCCTTCACTTGTTCATCTACGTGATTCTCAAATTGTTTGAAATTTTC
This sequence comes from Magnetovibrio sp., assembly GCA_002721825.1. Classification (GTDB taxonomy): domain Bacteria; phylum Pseudomonadota; class Alphaproteobacteria; order Rhodospirillales; family Casp-alpha2; genus TMED8. The sequence continues at coordinate 9,010 of PBLS01000013.1, read as the reverse complement.
TTCAAACCGCCGGGTTAAATTTTGTGCTTGCCCATCATATGCCGAAGCATCGTCCCAAGTGTTTCTCGGATTTAACACGTCAGCAGGGACCTCTGGGCAGACCTGCGGTACCAAAACCCCAAAATTTGGATCTGCTTGAAGATCAACACCTTCCAACCCTCCCGATAATGCCGCATTCAGCATAGCTCGCGTATAGGCAATTTTCATACGCTCACCTTTACCATAACCTCCACCTGACCACCCAGTGTTGACCAGCCAACAATTAGCTTTATTAACTGCCATTTTTTCACCCAATAATTTGGCATAGGTTGATGGATGGCGAGGCATAAAAGGGGCACCAAAACAAGTCGAAAATGTCGCCGCTGGCTCTTTAAGGCCGCGCTCCGTACCTGCTACCTTCGCTGTGTATCCACTTAGAAAATGATACATAGCTTGGTCTGACGACAATTGGCTTATCGGTGGCAGTACACCAAATGCGTCACAGGTAAGCATAACAAATGTTTTTTGGATGGCCTGTAACACCCGTGGCAGAGGCATTTGAATCCTTAGTAAGATCGTAAGAAACTCGGCCATTTTCCGTAATGCGCGAGTCAAAAAAGTCCAACTCGCGAGTAACTGGATCCATAGCTACATTTTCTATTATTGACCCAAATGTATGACATAGTTCATAAATTTCTGGCTCTGCCTTATGAGTAAGGTTTATTGTCTTTGCGTAGCATCCACCTTCGAAGTTAAAGATACCGTCATCTCCCCATCCATGTTCATCGTCTCCGATGAGCGTCCGGGAACTGTCAGCAGATAGCGTTGTCTTACCGGTCCCTGAAAGACCAAAAAAAATGGCGGCATCACCTTTTGAGCCAACGTTTGCTGAGCAGTGCATGGGCAAAACACCTTGCGCTGGCATAAAATAATTCATAATTGAAAAAATAGATTTCTTTATCTCTCCAGCGTATGCCGAACCTCCGACTAAAATCATCCTCTTGGTCAAATTAACAAGGATAAATGTTCCCGATGATGTTCCATCAAGAGCCGGGTCCGCCAACAAACTTGGGGCTTGTATAACTGTAAACTCCGGCTCAAACGCCTCTAGGGATTCAGCCGCAGGCTGAATAAACATGTTCCTGGCAAATAGGCTATGCCAGGCGTTTTCGCTAATTTGTCGAATCCGCAATCTGTGCGAAGGGTTCGCGCCACAATAGCAGTCCTGAACGAAAACATCTTTACCACTTAAATGTTTCTGAATTTTTTCTAAAACACCCTGAAAGTGATCAGGGGTTATGGGACGATTAACCTCGCCCCACCAAACATCATCTTTAGTATTATCATCTTCAACTATAAACCGGTCATTCGGGGAACGACCTGTGTGCTCACCAGTAAGCGCAATGAAAGCCCCATGTTTTGTCATATGGCCTTCTTGACGTAAGAAAGCCTTCTCTAATAGTGGTGCAGCACTCAAATTCCAATACACGGTCCTAATATTTTCAAGACCATGATTTTCCAGTCCGTAATGGCTGGGCTGAAAACCTACATTTTTCAAATTTTGCTCCCTGAACAATAATAACGCGGGCATATCTGACCCCAAACATCATTGTAAACCATTATTACTAAACTTTCTCAATATCATTCTAGTTCTATATAACAAACTATCTAATCCCGAGCATTGACTGCTAAATCAACCAAGGCTGCACGCACGCTATCAGTATTTATAACTGGTTCAACAAACGGAAGCCGAGCAAACCTTTGCTTTAGCACTAAATCTATCCCATCAGGATCGATGCCTATAATTTTCCAACCACTGCCACGGCGTTTTAGAACCTTATTAGCATATAAATCTAGAACGTCGGCATGATCTTCATTCATATGTTTAATAATCGAAGCCGCCCCATTTCTAATTTGTTTAACCACTTTGCCATTAACAACAAAATATTGCCCACTCAACCATTGAGAATCCGCAAACCCTCCCACCCAGTGAGCCCTTTCAACACGCATTTTAAAATAACCAAAATCGCTAAATGCGGCGTAACGTTTAGCCTCTGGGTGAATATCAATAAAACGCGCTGCGTGTGCTCGATTTTTGGTCCGTCTAATCCTACCTAAAAGAGTGACCCTTGGGCCCCGTTGCGGATTAGAATAGCGCGACCCTAATTCGAATAATAATGAAGCACGGTCATCTTCCTCTATATTACGAGTATGGTCCGACAAAGAGGAGAACAATAAAAGCGGACTTCCATTCATATCTATAGCAACGGTAACTAATGAGCCATAAGGCCAAGCTTCCGAATGGGCTAGTCCAGTAGATAGGGTTGCTGAGCGGGAAGACCGCATTAAACAACGTATTGCAAATCCCAGTTCAGAGCGAGTCACAGACGTGGATCCTTTTCTCTCTCAACAATTTATAGATTCTAGGATATGCACCAGTAAATTCTATCAAATAAAATTGTAAAAGTATTTAGGTTAATGTGCCAAGCACCGTTTCAAAAACTCATAAAAAATTATAGTATAAAAGAGATTATTTAAAAATTTTAAGCCATGCTCCACTAGACCCCACAATGCTCACCTTTTAACCTTTGACACAAGATAGAGTAAGACATTTATTTAAGCTATAACTTCATCGCAATAAAATTAGCAATAGTGAAGACCACGCCACATTGAGGCTACAATTTTGCCACAAACAATACGTACATCTACCTCTACTTAGTACAAGTAAATTTCGAGGAAAGATATGTCATATACCATCGGGTTAGTCGACGATGATCAAAATATCTTAGCTTCACTCACCGCAGCGTTAGAAAACGAAGGGTACAACGTCGATCGCTACGTAAACGGCCAAGATGCTTTGTACGGATTCGAAAAGCGCCCAGTAGATCTTGCTATTTTAGACATAAAAATGCCCCGCATGGATGGTATGGAGTTACTTACTAAATTACGTCAAAGGAGCAACCTTCCGGTAATATTTCTTACTTCTAAAGATGATGAAATCGATGAAATCATGGGTCTTAAACTCGGTGCCGACGACTACATAAAAAAACCGTTCTCACAGCGTTTATTAGTAGAGCGAATCCGGGCTGTTTTACGTCGTCATGAAAAAGCGACCCAAGAAATCACTGACCGTAAAGTCATGCGTCGGGGTGAATTAGTTCTTGATCCATCTCGCCACCTTTGTACGTGGAAAGATGTGGAAATAAACTTAACTGTAACAGAGTTTTTATTAGTTGAGGCGCTTGCCCGACATCTTGGACACGTCAAAAACCGAGACCAACTCATAGACGCTGCTTATGGAGAGCATATCTACGTCGATGACCGAACCATTGACAGCCATATAAAGCGACTTAGGCGGAAATTTAAGGATGCCGATAGTAACTTCCAAGAGATTGAAACGCTCTATGGGATCGGCTACCGCTATCGTTCGCCCTGAACAGATGATCAAAAACGATTGATTGGGGAAGAAAGTTGATCAGTCGCGCCGATAAAAAAAAGCGCCGCAATCCAAAGGTAATGGCGAAAAGCCTTTTAATCTCCCCAATTACTCGGCGTATCCTTGCCGTTAACGTGTTAGCACTTGTTTTTTTAGTCGCGGGTAATCTGTACTTAGATAAATACAAAAACAACTTGATAAACGCCGAACTTTTAGCACTGGCAACGCAGGCTGAAATGTTTGCTATCGCATTAAGTGAAGCTCCCGCCGTAAATTTAAAGTCTGGTCAATACAGTGTTTCTAATATTTCTAATCAAATGGTTAGACGACTCGTGAAACCGACTGGAACTAGAGCTCGATTATTTAGTTCATCAGGCAAACTATTAGCAGATTCCCGGCGCTTCATGGGGATAGCAGGTAGTATCACCATACAAGAACTCCCCTCTCCCAAACGCACCACAAGCCTCGCTGAACTGAGCTTGGAAATATTTGACAACGTAGCCAGCGAGCTTTTTGGACGCCCCAGTTTCCCATCTTATAATGAACGAGCTACCCAATACGGACAAGACTACCCTGAAGTGATAGCGGCATTAAATGGACAATTTGTCAATGTGATACGTTCCTTAAAGCGCGACCAATTGCTGCTCGGGATAGCTGTTCCGGTAAAACGTTACAAACAGGTCCTTGGCGCCTTATTATTGACCAAAGATAGTAGTTCAATAGATTTGGCTGTATTCGAAACGCGCCTTGACATCCTAAAAATTTTTGCTGTTGCACTAGCGATTACCATACTGCTCTCCATTTATCTTGCCAGCACCATCGCTCAACCACTCAGACAATTAGCCGCCGCTGCAGAAAAGGTCCGTCGCGATCATAAAAGACATCACAACATACCGGATATGACCCAGCGTAACGACGAGATTGGCGAACTCGCCGCAACGCTGAAAGATATGACCGAAGCACTTTGGTTACGCATGGATGCGATCGAACGCTTTGCAGCCGACGTAGCACATGAAATTAAAAACCCGTTAACTTCTCTTCGTAGCGCGGTAGAAACTACTGCCCGCCTTAAAGACCCGAAGCAACAGCGTAAATTGATGATTATTATAGAAGAGGATGTCTCACGTTTAGATCGTCTAATAAGTGATATCTCTGATGCATCGCGCTTAGATGCCGAATTATCTCGAGCCAAAAGTTCTAGCCTGGACCTTAGCAAAATGTTGTCAACCATGGCTGATATTCATAATTCGACACTAAAGGATACGCCTAAAATACGGATTTATGACAAAACTTTAGATGAGGCGCATCCAATTCAAGTTACAGGCATAGAAGCTCGTATTGCTCAAGTATTTAGCAATCTTATATCGAATGCCGTGTCTTTCAGTCCGAAAAAAACTGAAATTACCATCACTTTGGAAACAGATAATGTTTTTGGTTCGATTACCTTCGACGATCAAGGGACTGGCATTCCGGTCGGAAAAGAGGAGACCATATTTCAACGCTTTTACACACAACGCCCAGGTGGGGAAAAATTTGGTACCCATTCAGGACTAGGATTAAGTATTTCGAAACAAATTATTGAGGCGCATGGCGGCACAATATACGCAGCCAATCATACGGATAGCGGAGGCAAATTAATCGGAGCCCGCTTCACCGTCATGTTGCCACTAAAAAAGGTTTTGGATAAAAATTGAGTAACGAGATCAAACAAATCCATGCAACCTGCATTGCCATAGGTGATAACGGGATCTTGCTCCGAGGTCCTACTGCCAGTGGAAAATCAGACCTCGCTCTTCGTCTTATTGATGCGGGCGCAACACTAATTGCCGATGATCGAGTAGACCTTATCCTGGGATCAAAAGGTGTCTGCGCCTCTGCGCCCGCTATCCTCAAAGGATTGCTAGAAGTCAGAAACATTGGTATTTTGCAATTTCCTTCCAAAGAAAATGCATTTGTTTCTTTAGTTTGTGAACTAGTCCGTCCAGAGGAAATCGAGCGAATGCCTCAATATACAAACACATGCATACTAGGTATAAATTTACCCCATGTGCTAATTGCACCCTTTGAGACCAGTTCTGTAACAAAGGTGCAACTGGCATTAGGGCTTATTACTGGGTCTATAAAGCTTGCCCATGACAAAAGTTGCCCCGCCACGCCAAAAAAATAAATTAGTTTTGATTACTGGTATTTCCGGAGCAGGGAAAAGCTCTGCTCTTAAATCTTTGGAAGACTTAGGCTACGAGGCTTTTGACAACGTTCCACTTTCTTTAATCCCAAGACTTTTAGAGCCAAGCAACAAGACAAGACCAATTGCGATTTGCGTTGATGTTCGAACGCGGGATTTCGATGCGAGCGTATTCCTCCATAAATTAAAGTCCATTGTTTACTACCCCGGATTAACTATGCAAATCCTATTTGTCGATTGTGACAATGATGTCCTAATAAGGCGCTTTGGTGAAACGCGACGAAAACATCCTCTTTCTGCAGATCAACCTATCACAACTAGTCTCAAGTTAGAGCGCGAACACCTAGCTCCGCTTCGTCAGAATGCGGACATAATAATAGATACGTCTGACATGCATGGCCGGGAATTGAAAAAAACACTTCAGGAGCGGTTTGCCTTAATGGACAATCCCAACATGATGATATTTATAGTTTCATTCGGATACAAAAACGGATTGCCACAACATTCAGATCTAGTCTTTGATGTTCGCTTCCTCCGAAACCCTTATTACGAAAAAAAACTGCGATCACGGAATGGCCAAGATTCGGAAGTAGCGTCCTATATAGAAAAAGATCAAGGTTTAACTACTTTTTTCAATAACTTAACCGCTTTAATCGACCCTTTAATTCCTCGGTACGCTGCAGAAGGAAAGAGTAATTTAACCATAGCAATCGGTTGCACTGGAGGCCAACATCGCTCCGTTTACGTATCTAACCGCCTAGGTAATTGGATGACCGATCAAGGACATTTCGTTCAATTAAGCCACAGAGACCTGGATATTTCAGAAAAACTAGGCCAAAACTAGCACCTGAGTTGTCCAAAACTATAAATGCGAGGAACTAATTGAAGGAAGCAAAAGTTGATGATTGGGATGATACTCGTTACACACGGCCGGCTCGCCGAAGAATTAATTGCAGCCCTTGAGCATGTGGTTGGGCCGCAAGAAAGTATTGCTGCAATATGCATAGGTCCTGACGATGATATGGAGCTCCATCGCCATCAAATTATCAAGCAAACTCGGGAAACCGATAGTGGAGATGGTGTTGTTTTATTAACTGATATGTTTGGAGGTACACCATCAAATTTAGCGATCTCTGTGATGGATAATGTTAATGTAGAAGTTATCGCCGGTGTCAACCTACCCATGCTGATCAAGCTTACTTCAGTACGGAATACCCAGTCGCTAGCTGAGGCTGTCGCCAGTGCCCAAGAAGCAGGGCGGAAATATATAAACATTGCGTCTCAATTGCTAAGTACACAAGAACCGTGAGCACAGCCCACCGCACTGTGGTAATCATTAATCAGCGTGGCTTACACGCCCGGGCTGCTTCTAAACTTGCCTCTTTAGCAAGCAAATTTCAGGCTCAAATTACTGTTTCCAGAGGAAATCAAACTGTTTCCGGCTGCTCAATCATGGGGCTGATGATGTTAGCTGCTGGAATTGGGTCAAAAATTAAGCTAAGTGCCGACGGCAGAGATGCAGACGCCGCGCTAAACGCTATCTGCGGATTGATCAATGATCGCTTCCAGGAGGATTAGCCCTTTGGGTCCCAATAAAACCGTATTTTGCCAAGGTCTGGCCGTATCAGGTGGGATCGCTATAGGCGTAGCTCAAGTAAGAGAGATTGGTGCTATTGAGGCTCCAGAATACGTTGTTGCAAAAAGTAATATTGCTAAGGAGCTAAAAAGGCTAGACCATGCTGTCATCTTAACTCGACGCCAAGTACGACGGTTACAAAATCGAGTAGATGCATTGGATGGTGAGGTCGCAAAAGAGCTAGGATTTTTACTCGACGCTTATCAAATGATGCTTAAAGACTCCCGTCTAGTGCGTGGCGCTGGGATCAAAATTGTTAACTTACGAATAAATGCTGAAGCAGCTATCCAACGTGAAATAACCGAGATATCTTCTGCTTTTCAATCAATGACTGATAGCTATATTGCCGCCCGACTGGACGATATACGAGACGTTGGCAACCGAATTATCCGTAATTTAACGCGAAAACCGATCAAACGATTCTCCTCTGCACCAAAAGGCAGTATAATTATTGCCAAGCAACTAACACCCGCTGATATGGCCCAAATAGACCCCGAACGCATTGCCGGAGTAGCGTCGGTACTAGGAGGGGCAGAGGGCCACACCGCGATAATGGCTCGCGCGCTCGGCATTCCCATGGTTCTTGGAATTGAAAACCTGCTCACAAACGTAAAAAACGGAGAGACGGTCATCGTTGATGGTTCTGCTGGTGAAGTCCTCATTAATCCGGATAAAACGAAACTCGAGCAATATCGCCGGCGCCGCGATACCATACAAAGGAAAAACCGACAGTTAGCTCGGCTTCGACAATTACCTGCTCTTAGTATTGACGGTACCCAGTTTCAGCTTATGGCCAATGTAGAGCTACCGATGGAATTGCCGACGGTATTACAGGCTGGTGCAGAAGGCATCGGTCTTTTGCGTAGCGAGTTTATGTTCATGAACCGCAACTCCCCTCCAGATGAAGAAGAGCAATACCAGCACCTTTGCAAATTCATAAAGGATATGAACGGACAACAGGTCACATTTCGAAGTCTCGATATTGGCGCTGACAAATCACACCAGGGAACTATTGGTGAATTAGACGATAGCGCTGCATCAGCCCTTGGCCTGCGGGGTATACGGTTAGCTTTGCTTAACGAGGGGCTTCTTGAAACTCAGTTTCGTGCGGTATTGCGAGCTGCAGCCCATGGGCCAGTGCGGATCCTACTTCCCATGATCAGCGCTGTCGGTGAGGTTCATAAGGCAAAAAAAATATTAGGAAAGGCCGCCCGCAAACTTAAACGGCGAAAAATCGCAATTCCTGAGCCTTTACCACCATTAGGAGTGATGATTGAAGTTCCTGGCGCTGCACTCGCAGCAGATGCACTGGCTCAAGTAAGCGATTTTTTTGCTATAGGTTCAAACGACCTCACTATGTATACATTGGCAGCTGACCGCGCCAACGAACACGTGGCGCATTTATACGACCCTCTACACCCTGCGGTATTACGTCTAATCCAGTTCGCCACCAATGCTGCTCTTCGCGCGCGCATACCCATAAGTATTTGCGGAGAAATGGCTGGCGACTCCCGATTTACAGCGCTTTTAATTGGGCTTGGTTTACACGAGCTGTCTATGACGCCTGCGTCAATCCCCCACGTCAAACAACGAATTCGTAATATGGACGCAGCAGCGGCCGCAGCTCGGGCTGCCCTAATTATGGATCAAAAGGACTCGGCTCGGATTGCAGTGTTACTGGATGACTTCAACAATTTGGCTTGAAAACTCTGTAGTTTTTTGAGCTGCAAACTTCGGAGCAGAATTTTCACTAATCTCAATTGTATGGCTACCG
>PBLS01000012.1 GCA_002721825.1 Magnetovibrio sp. | reverse complement strand
GGAAAATAGCCATGAATTTAATTCGTGCGGCGATTGATCGGCCGGTAGCTGTAATGGCAGCTATCGTCATGATTGTCATGTTTGGCCTTATATCCCTCAATACCATACCAATTCAACTTACACCTGATGTCCGCAAACCTCTTATTACCTTGCAAACCGTATGGGCTGGTGCCGCTCCAGTTGAGATAGAGCGTGAAATTATTAATCGACAGGAAGATGTTTTACGAGGGCTAGAGGGTTTGGAGCGGATGGTAAGTGACGCTCAGGATGGCAGAGGTCGCATCAAACTTGAATTTTCTATTGGCCAAAACATGCAACGTGCCTTGTTATTGGTTGCAAACCGTCTTGATCGTGTTAATGGGTATCCGACCGAGGTTAAAGAGCCAACTATCCGCACTTCAAGCTCTGATGACAATCCTATCGCTTGGATGTCTTTTATTCGTACTGTTAAAACCAACCGCGAAATACATACCTACGGTGATTTCGTAAACAGCATCATACAGGATCGCATTGAACGAGTAGCCGGGGTTTCACGAGTAAACGTGTATGGTGGTGCTGCTAGACAAATGGAAGTCGTCGTCAATCCAAATCAATTAGCCCGCTACGGGCTTACCGTATCTAATGTCATCCAAACACTGCGCAATGCAAACGCATCTATATCGGCCGGCGACCTAGATGAAGGTAAACGCCGTTACGTTGTACGCACTGAAGGAGAATTTACCACACTTGATGACGTCCGCAACGTGATGCTTCGCTCTACTGTTGACCCATCCTCGGGTCGAATTGCGCGTGTAAAGGTGGAAGATATTGCGGATGTTCGTTTTACCTATAAAGAACCAACGGCCCGCATCCGTTACAACGGGCAACCAGCAATCGCCGTCAACGCTGTTCGCGACCATGGAGCAAATGTTATAGAGGTTATGAAAGGTATTCGCACTACCATAACTGAACTCAACACTGGTATACTAAAAGACAATGATGTCAAGCTAATCCAATTATATGACGAGACTGTTTATATCGATTCTTCAATAGATCTAGTGCAGCAAAATATATTTGTTGGCGGTACACTAGCAGCCCTTATGTTACTTTTATTTTTACGATCGGGCAGAGCGACCCTTGTGGTCTCGTTGGCTATCCCAGTATCGGTAATTGGCGCCTTTGTCGCCATGGCTGCAATGGGAAGATCCATAAATGTCATATCACTCGCTGGGATTGCTTTTGCCGTAGGCATGGTAGTCGACGCTGCTATAGTCGTTTTGGAGAATATATATCGCTTTTGTGAACGCGGATTAAGCCCGTCTGAGGCCGCATATAAGGGTGCAGCTCAGGTTTGGCCCGCTGTTTTAGTATCATCACTGACAACGGTCATGGTATTTATCCCAGTTTTAGTAATGGAACTTGAAATGGGACAACTATTCCGGGATATTGCGGTAGCTCTCTCGGTTTCGGTTTTATTATCACTTGTAGTTGCAGTTACGCTGATTCCCGCGCTCTCCAAAAATCTTCTAGTAGCAAGTGATGAACGCTCCATCAGCTATCTTCGGATACCCATAATTGACTCTCTTGCCGAAAAATTTGTCACAAACACTCTAAGGTTTACTACCATTATAACTAAGAGCCGTATGCGGTGTCTTGTCATGGTTATACTGTTTTGCAGCGCTGGCGCCCTGACAACTTGGTTATTTCTACCAAAATTAGACTACCTTCCCAATGGCAATCGAAATCTAATTTTTGGGCGAATTATGCCTCCACCGGGCTACAATTTGGCAACTACCACCGATATCGCAACTAAGTTTGAAGCAAAACTTCTACCCTTATTGAAAAATAGCTCCGACACTCCTTTACCAAATAACCAAGCAACTCTAAAACGATTTTTTTTTGTTGCCGCACGTGGAATGACATTCGTCGGAGCAGCAGCTTCCGATCCGACTCGTGTTAAGGAATTATTGCCAGTCATGCGTAAAGCTGTTTACCAAGAACCTGGCACCCTTGGGGGTGTCGTTCAACGCTCTCTATTTGGTCGTAACGTTGGTGGTAGTCGCTCCATTGAGTTGAATGTCACTGGGCCTGAATTAGACGACATTCTTGCCGCCGCACAAATAACAATACACCAGATTAGTGAAATACTTCCGAGGAATAAGGGTACTCAGGTACGTCCGATTCCTGGGGTTGTCATGGGCGCACCCGAAGTTAGAGTAATCCCTGACCGGATCAAATTAGCGGATAATGGTGTTACTGCGCGTGAGCTTGGAGACACCCTCGACACATTTAATGATGGTCTACGTATTAGTGAAATAACGGTCGGGTCAAATCGTATGGACTTAATGCTTCGCGGAACACTACCAAAAGTACAAGAGACGCAGGGTATAGGCTATTTACCTGTGGTAACTTCGTCCGGACATATTGTTCCCGTAAGCTCTTTAGCGAACGTAAGAGTAACCTCTGGACCAACACAAATTCGCCATATGGACCGCGAGCGTACTGTCACGTTATTTATAATACCACCCGAAACAATGCCGCTAGAAGTTGTACTCGAAATACTAAAATCAAAAGTCATTGAGCCTTTAAAAGAAAACGGTAAAATTTCACCGAGTATTAATTTTTCCCTGACCGGCGCTGCCGATAAACTAAATCAGACGTGGGATGCCATGAAAATTGATTTAGTAATTGCAATAATTATTGTTTACTTGGTTATGGCAGTACTATTCGAGAGCTTTCTTTATCCTTTTATTATCCTGCTTTCGGTTCCATTAGCTACCGCTGGCGGTGTCCTTGGCTTAGCTTTTATTAATCTATTTATACATCAACCATTGGATATGTTAACGTTACTTGGTTTCGTTATACTGATTGGAATTGTTGTAAACAATGCTATATTATTAGTGCATCGAACTCTTTTCCACATCCGATCAGACCGGATGAAAGTAGTAGAGGCAGTACTTGAGGCCACCCATAATCGAATCCGTCCCATTTTCATGTCAACATTAACCAGTGTATTTGGAATGTTACCACTGGTACTTTTTCCAGGAGCAGGATCTGAGCTTTATCGAGGCCTTGGGTCGGTTGTAGTTGGTGGCTTAAGCTTATCAGCGCTACTTACGCTTATGATTATACCGCCACTACTAACATTGGTGGCCAGCGTATTAGATAGGTCGCAGACGAAGAACTAATGTTGTCTTAAAATAAACCTTTCTTCTCCCTAGCACTTGTAAAACGATAATACATCAAACATTTTACTATAGATTTTTACGGATAATTATTGAAAATACATTATCAGTTTCGTCACATGAAAGAAATTCGTGGCCAGTACTAGAACAATACTGTCGAAAATCTCTCGGCGCGGCAGGATCTGTTACATACACTTCCAGTTCAGCACCTTTGGCTATATCCTTTATACGCTTATTCACACGTAATACTGGCAAGGGGCAATTCAAACCCTTAAAATCTAATATTTCTCGGCTCATGATATAAGTTTTGCTCTACCTATGAATAAAAATTAACGTTAGACACCAATATGCTATTTCGTCAACTTTTTGACCAAACCTCTTCATCATATAGTTATCTGATCGCAAGTCGTAAAGGTGGTGAAGCTTTATTGATAGATCCGGTTTTTGAAAATTGTGATAAGTACTTAAAACTACTAGATGAGTTAGATCTAAAGCTCGTCAAAGCAGCCGATACACATTGCCATGCAGACCATATCACGGGGCTCGGAAAATTACGTGATATTACACGCTGTATAACTGTTATGGGGAAGAACACCAAGGTTGATCTCGTCTCTATGCGTGTCTGCGAAGGTGACACAATCGATATTGATAATATTTCCCTCGGCGTCTTGTATACACCCGGGCATACCGATGATTCCTACTGCTTCGTTATGCCCGATCGTATTTTTACGGGCGACACCCTATTGATTCGTGGTACGGGGCGGACCGATTTTCAAAACGGTAATCCACATGCAGCCTATGATTCCATTTTTAAAAAATTATTACTATACCCTGACGAAACACTTATTTATCCTGGGCACGATTACAAGGGTGATACAGTATCCACAATTGGAGAGGAACGTTATTTCAATCCGCGCTTGCAGGTATCGAGTGCCGAAGAATACGCTGAAATAATGAATAACCTTGACCTACCAAACCCAAAAATGATGGATGTTGCCGTCCCGGCGAATCTATCAATTGGCGAAGATATAACACGTGATCCAGACATACTCGCAGCCACACTTGAGACTGAAAGTGCTATGGTTAAACATGGCAGCAAAAATTTTTTATTTATAGATCTACGCGAAACCAAGGAACGTACTCGTGACGGTAGTATTCCTGGAGCACTTCACATTCCTTATCCCGAACTTCAAAATTCATTACGTACGGGGGGCGCACTAAATACAATAACAAATAGCGCTAGCATGAAAATCTTGTTTTTCTGTGCTTATGGTGAACGCTCTGCTTTAGCGCTTAGGGACGCCCGTGAATCTGGTGTAGATAATGCCATGCATCTTGCTGGTGGATATGCGGCTTGGACAAACGCAAATGGACAAATTGAGGTCATCAACTAGGAACTCTCTCCACTTCGAAAAAAAATTAGCCTAGATTCCTTAATCAAAGCAATTACAATGTGTCATGTTTGAGTATGGAAACTATACCTATTGCAATCCAAACTTTACGACAAATTTAAAATCGTTCGAACGTCTTTTGGAGAAGCAATCTCACTCCCAAGATTATGTACAATATTAACAGCCCGTTCGACAAGCTCAGCGTTTGACCGCGCAAGTTCACCTGCTCCAAGATATATATTATCCTCCATTCCGACGCGAAGATTGCCACCAAGCAAAACGGCTTGCGCCGCCATTGGGAATTGCTGGCGGGATATGCCAAACGCTGACCACGTACAGTCTTTAGGTAACCGGTCGCGCATATGCATCATTGCTTCTGGCGTTGCGGTAGCACCATAAGAGATACCAAGGCAAAGCTGAAAATATGCCGGTGAATCGACTAAATTATCTGCTATCAGTTTTTTTGCCAATTCTATATGTCCAGTATCGAAAACTTCTAGTTCCGGTTTGACCCCTGCCGCCTTGATACGCTTTGCCATAATCTGCAAGTGATCCGGTGTATTAAGAAAAACATGTTGATTAAAATTCATTGTTGCCACATCAAGCGAACAAATATCTGGCCTTAATTTCTCAATGTGTTTTACCCGCTCTATGGGGTCTTTCACGGTTGTACCACTTTGAAAATCCATCGGTCTCTCAATTCCTAAGATCAATCGCGCTCCAGGACCCGTTGTGAGATTGATTAAAACATCGCTTTCGGAAGCCCTTATCCTATCTGTAACCTCTTCATAATATTCAAACGCCATACTCGGAAGGCCAGTTTCTGGATCACGTACATGAATATGAACTATAGCAGCTCCCGCGCGCCATGCCTCAATAGAAGAAGCAGCAATCTCTTTAGGAGTGACAGGGACACCAGGATTTTTCTCTGGGGTTGGTGCAGAGCCAGTAACGGCGCAAGTAATGATCGTCTTATTCGACATATATACTCCTATAACTTTTATAATATAAGATTAATTAAAATCAATTTTCGACCCAGCATTTATGCAATAAATCAAGCCAAGCGATAAAAAATTTAAGATAGCGAAGCCTGTGACTAATGGTAATACTGTCCCATCGCAATGGACCCCGATCAAAATACTTAATGGAATAGCGACTAAGGTTGAGCTGAAACCGATTATTGCCGCACTCAACCCCGCGATATGACCGAGTGGTTCAATTGCTAGTGCGTTCAAGTTAGCAAGAACAAACCCCATGCTACAAAATGTAGACAATAACCAAACTAAATAAACCCAAATTGGCGGCGTTCCACCGACAATAAAAAGCACCACTGATAAAACTGTTGAAGAACTTCCTGCGACGAATAAGCCTCTCATGGTTAGAAAGCGCATTCCAGATTTTACAACAAGCTTTGAATTAATTAAGTATCCCACCCCAATAGAAATAGCTACCGCCCCAAAATAATATGGAAACAACTCACCAACAAAAAAGATATCCTGAAAAATTTGTCTCGCTGTAGCGAGATACCCGATAAATGCACCAGACACCAAACCTAAGGATACAGTATAACCAATGAAAGACCGTGAACATAAATTATCACGAATGCTAAATAATATCTTGGCCCAGTTAAATTTCTGACGCTTTTCATCTAAAAGTGTTTCGGGTTGCCGTAATGCAAACCAAATAAAAGAACCCGATGCAGTAAGCAAGAGAAATGCAAAGATACTTCGCCAACCAGTGACTAGTAGAAGCCATTGTCCAATAAAAGGGGCTACAGCCGGCACTAAAATAAATACTGTCATTACGAAAGAAATAACACGTGCCATCATGCGGCCCGAAAATCCATCCCTAACTATAGCAATGGGAATAACTCTTGGTGCCGCTGCACCAACCCCTTGCAATACGCGACCAACCAACATCATTGAAAAATCATTAGCAAACATTGAAATCGAACAACCACTAATGAATATGCAATAACCAAGATAAATTAATGGTTTCCGACCAAAACAGTCTGAAAGTGGACCTGCAAATAGCTGTCCTACACCAAATCCAAAAAATAGTGCTGTCACAATATATTGACTATCTGGTTTATTAAAAACGTTAAGTTCACTACCAATTACCGATAGTGCTGGCAGCGTGATATCTATAGACATAGCGACTAAAGACACCATCAATGCCATCAAGATAATAAATTCAAAAAATGGAAGTTGCTTAGTCAGGTTATTCATTTTAGGGACTTTTACCGTTTATATAAGAATGAACGCAGACCAAGCTATCTTTTAGAAATAAAATCAGAAGTATTCTTTTCTGCATTCCAGCGTAATCTATATTTCCTCACTCCTTTCCAAACTGCTATAGGTGAAATATCGCGATTAAGCATCTCTTGCTCTTCTAGCTTACTCTTTGCTACGCCTATATAGGCCCAAGCTGGACTGGTGTTGTGCCCCTCCTGAACTGCTATGATTTCATTCCCAAGCATTAAGCTTAAAAATACCAAATTTTCATCGGTTAAAATACTTCGTCCTGTCTTCCATTTACTCACGCTGGCACTAGACACTCGCAATATCGAGGCTATTTGTCGTCCACTAACTCCTAATGCAGATAATCCCTCAAATACAGGAGCTGCAAAAACTCGATCTTCAAAGTATTTCTTATACATGTTGATTATCAATCAAAATACTTATTACAATAAAGCTGAAAAGCATATCTCCGAATGCACTTGCTATTTCGTAGTTCATAACCACCTAAAATAAATATTTAATGAAAAAGGTGTTAGAAATTTTAGAGCATAACAAAAAGTCGTATAGTAGACCTATGTACATTTCCGAGAGTTAATTTTGTAAATGAATATTGGGATTGATCTTGGTGGGACCAAAATAGAAGGCCTTTTGATCGATGATGAAGGACAAGAATTATCTCGCCAACGTATAGCGACACCCAATAATAATTATACTGCAACAATTGAGGCTGTATATAGGCTCGTCACGAACCTCACTCAGGACTTTAATGTCCCAAACGATTTGCCGGTCGGAATAGGTATTCCAGGAACAATCTCTCAGAAAACAGGTTTAGTCAAAAATGCCAATAGTACATGCTTAATTGGTAAGCCTCTAGATAAAGACATAGAAAATAGATTACAGAGAGCGGTGAAACTAAGTAATGACGCCAATTGTTTCGCGCTATCAGAAGCCATAGACGGCGCCGGTTCCGGGGCGGGCATTGTATTTGGAGTAATTTTAGGAACAGGCGTAGGCGCAGGAATTACATTAGATGGAACATTATGGACTGGACCTAATTCTATCTCCGGTGAATGGGGCCACAATCCAATACCATGGCCGCATATCTTTACGAATGATAAAACAAATAAAAACGCGTAATACCCCGGAAGGGCCTGTTATTGTGGAAAAACTGGCTGCATCGAAACCTTTCTATCAGGTCCCGGCCTGATGGCCGATCATAAGAGTCATAACAAGGTTTCGCTCACACCTCCTGCTATCATTTCAGCAGCCTCAAAGGGGAATACAAATGCCAAAGCGACAATAAATCGTTATCATGATCGTCTAGCACGTGCGCTTTCGGGCGTTATTAATATAATTGATCCAGATATAATCGTTCTTGGCGGTGGACTGTCTAATATAGAAAGTCTTTACTACACCATTCCCCGATTATGGCAAAAATGGATATTTTCAGATGAGTGCGTCACTAAGCTTTTAAAAAATCATCATGGAGATTCGAGTGGAGTCCGAGGTGCCGCTTGGATGTGGCGCTGACAAATAGTCAATACAGCAACCAATAACTACGTCTACTAAATACGAGCATCATTCATTAAATTTAACAAATAAAAAAACTGGTTGGATTTTTGGTAGCTAAGTTCGTAAATACATTAAATCGAACTACTGCGGCAGCCCCGCAATCTCTTCTGCAGGTAGTTCTTGCTTATAATGATCCATATCTTGAAACTTACGCGCTACAAACCAATCTCCTGCCCTAATCCGAATAGCCCATATATCTCTCAGCCCCGCTTCTAGAACGCGGCTATGAAGTTTACGTTCCTCCCCCGCAATTATAGGTCCAACAACAACTCGATAAACCGACTTAACTCCTGGCTTTGCTGCCAAAACTTCTGGCTTTAATTGATCAAAGTCTTCTACTAACAGAATTGCGTTACTATAATTTCTAAAACTGCCAATAACCCAGTATATACCCGACATCGGTTCATGTGACTGGATGGATGACAATTGACCACTCTTTTGTGATTCTAAAGGCATAATTGGTAGATCCACCTT
Source organism: Magnetovibrio sp. (assembly GCA_002721825.1). Classification (GTDB taxonomy): domain Bacteria; phylum Pseudomonadota; class Alphaproteobacteria; order Rhodospirillales; family Casp-alpha2; genus TMED8. The sequence goes on along the minus strand of PBLS01000012.1, from coordinate 27,581 downwards.
TGTCGTCACGGGAGAGATATCAATCTTCTTAATAGCCGAATATCCTGATTTAACGTCACTAACTGATGGATTATGTGCGAATTTGCTGTTCCAATTTATTGATTGATTAATCCGCACTTCATTTAAAGTGATATTATCCACAACAGATATAGAAGTTAAAAGTTCATCAGAACTGGAAAAGGTATTATTGATTTGAAGCGTTTTGGATTCAGTAGCAACTGACACAGGAATTTCCTCATTACCAACTTCTGCGACAACACCCCTTTGTTCGTCATCGAATATGTCTGCAATAAGTATTCGTCGATTGTCCCATTCCCGGCATATCTCACCTTCGGTAATTCCTCGGAATAACGCGCAGTCTTTTTGCGCAACCATAGAAATACCATGATCCGTAACGGATTTTTTAGTAGCTAAATAAGACAAGCCATCTAAAGCCCAAGACGCCACCTGGAGCGGAACAGGGACAGCGCAACCCCCAAGGGAAAGCACTGTAAAAATTAAAACAACCGCCCTCTTCATTCCACGCTTTTCCTCCACGTACAGGCTAGAAAACAAATATTAAAAAGCCTTGTAACTTGAATTCCTTTAACAGGTCTACCGAAAGAACATTTAAAACTATGTCTTGCTGAATCCTATTATTGCCCACCCTACAAGGCCTTAGCAACTGATTAATTTAGATTATACGTGCATTTGGTCTCAACTTGTTGACTTCGGTACACTAACCTTCAAACACAACTCCTCAAGACGCGCTTCATCGACTTCACTCGGAGCTCCCATCAAAAGATCTTCCGCTCGCTGATTCATGGGAAAGGCTATAACCTCACGAATATTAGGTTCATCCGCTAACAACATAACAATACGGTCTATGCCCGGCGCTGAGCCACCGTGTGGTGGCGCCCCATAATTAAAAGCTCGCAACATACCTCCAAATTTTTCCTCAACAATAGCACGATCATATCCTGCAATTTCAAATGCTTTAATCATGATATCCGAACGATGATTACGAATTGCCCCAGATGACAGTTCGACGCCGTTGCAAACGATATCATATTGAAAAGCAAGTACATCAAGAGGGTTTTTAGTTTCCAAAGCAGCCAATCCACCTTGTGGCATTGAGAATGGATTATGAGAAAACTCAATTACGCCTGTATCTTGATTCAATTCATACATCGGATAATCAACAATCCAACAAAAATCAAACCGTCCCTTCTCCCTGAGCATTAATTCATCGCATAATCGTTCCCGAGCTAAACCAGCAAATTTAGCTGCATCATTCTCTTTACCGGATACAAAAAATACTGCATCGCCATCCACTGCCCCGGTAATGGATCTAATAATATCACGGCGTTCATCTTCCAAATTTTTAGCAATTGGGCCCTTTGCATCCCCATCGATATCAAAAATAATATAACCAAGACCCCCACCACCATTATCACGTGCCCACTCATTTAATTTATCGAAAAAACTACGCGGTTTTTGTGCAGCTGATGGAGCACGAATGGCGCGGACTATACCACCATCGTCAATAATTTTTGCAAAGAGTCCGAATCCACCATCTTTAAAACTATCAGTCACATCTACAATCAACAAAGGGTTACGAAGGTCTGGTTTATCGGACCCATAGGTTAACATCGAATGTGCATACGGAATACGCGGAAATGGTGGGTTAGTTACTAAATCTTCACCTCCAAATTCAGCAAATACACCGGCGAGAACAGGTTCAATAGCCCGAAAAACATCTTCTTGAGTGACATAGGCCATCTCAAAATCAAGTTGATAAAATTCACCTGGCGAACGATCCGCACGAGCGTCTTCATCCCGAAAACACGGGGCTATTTGGAAATATTTATCAAAACCAGAAACCATTAATAACTGCTTGAACTGCTGAGGAGCCTGCGGCAACGCATAAAATTTTCCAGGATGGTTTCGGCTTGCAACCAAATAATCACGCGCACCCTCTGGTGACGATGCTGTAAGTATAGGTGTCTGTATCTCCAAAAAGCCTTTCTCGGTCATTCGTCGACGGATTGATGAGATAACATGTGAACGTAATGTGATATTTTTATGAAGCTGCTCTCGTCTTAAATCCAAAAATCGGTAACGCAGCCGTATATCCTCTCCAAAATCTTGCTCACCAGCAACTAACATTGGCAATACTTCCGCGCGACTTTCAACCTCTATATTAGCTATCTGCACTTCGACTTCACCTGTGTCGAGATTTAAATTCACTGTGTCTTCTGAGCGCTCAACTACAGGGCCTGTAACAGTGATCACACTTTCCACGCGGGCGGTTTCTATCGTCGTAAATAACGGGCTTGAAATATCTATAACACACTGTGTCAGCCCAAACTCGTCACGCAGGTCAACAAACACGAGATTACCGTGATCCCGCTTCGAATGAATCCATCCAGAGAGTCTGACGGTTTTTCCAACATGTGAGTGACGCAATTCACCACATGTATGAGAACGGTAGGGATGCAGATTTTTTTTCACTATCTTATCCTCATTTATCGCCACATAAGTCCACCATTACGGATCAACGGATTTATTAACGCAATACTGTCAGTTCACAACACCTTTTCTTAAACAAATGCAATACCGACCTGAAAATCGACAAAACACTTGGCCTTAAGGCTTCAAAAGCAATCACAAGAACGCTGGTATTCACAAGCCTAAGTAAAATGAAAAGCTTTAAATTATATATGGCTTAGGATTTATAACCCGTTTCTAATATGAGGTTACATTGTAATAAGTAAATTTTTTAACTAGGCCATCAAAGGAGGTTACCGTTTCCAGATTATACAGCGCTAGATGCTAAGAGCTGGAATTCCTAAGTGGACAGGTTCAAAACCGACTCCGGTGAAGTCTAGACTAAAAGTCAACTCAAAATCGTTTTAAGCGGAATGGGATAGCCCCTTAGCAGTTCGCTACTCGACATGATTTTTTTCCCAGAGCGTTGCGCAATTTCAATGCGCAAAGCATCATTCCCACACGCAACTACTAATGGTTTTGCAATCACAGTACCAGGAATTGCATTACCATCATAGGCCTCTACTCCTCCAGCTATTAATTTAATACGCTCACCTCTATACTCACACCAAACGCCAGGTACTGGACTAAACGCTCTTAGCTTACGAGACAAATATTCGGCTGGGCCAAACCAATCGATTTTACCCTCCTCTCGCGATATTTTTGCTGCGTATGTCACACCTTTTGCCGACTGGGGGATAGCTATTAAGTCACCGGTACCTAGTCTTCCAAGTAGCTCGGTAATCAATTCTGCGCCTAAAATTGCAAGCGCGTCATGAAGTTTACCTGCAGTAATATTCGAGGTAATAGGTATCTCTTTCTTGAGGTAAATACCCCCTGTATCTAGACCTTCATCCATAGCCATAATTGAAATACCAGTTATTTTATCTCCTGCCTCAATCGCCCGTTGAATCGGTGCAGCGCCACGCCAACGCGGAAGCAGAGACGCATGGATGTTTAAACACCCGAATTTAGGTGTTTCTAAAAACTTTTTTGGAAGCATTAACCCATAAGCAGCTACGATTACCACATCAGCATTCATTTCTAAAAAATTAGTCTGTTCCGCCCTATCGATAAGTGTATTGGGAGTGCGTACACTTATACCATGATTTACGGCGAATGCGTGAACCGGACATCTTTGTATCTTTTGGCCACGACCCGCTACCCTGGGTGGTTGCGAATATATACATGAGATGTTGAAACCGGCTTCAATCAGAGACCTGAGTGTTGGCAACCCAAAATGAGCACTCCCCATAAATATTAACCGTGGCAATAAGCTCATCATTATTTATGCCATCGCCGATTTCTTTGCTTTCTTAAGTTTTCGTAAGATCATATGCCTTTTTAACGATGAGACATGGTCAACAAACAAGATTCCCTTTAAATGATCCATTTCATGCTGAATGCACGTGGCCAAGATACCGTCAGCTTCAAGTTCTTGGGTAGAGCCGGTTTTATCCCAATATTTTATCCTAATGGACGCAGGTCGTGTCACTTCGGCATAATGTTCCGGCAGAGACAAACAGCCTTCTTGATGTATACGCTGTTCTTCCGAACTCCACAAAATTTCTGGATTAATAAAGTACAATGGATGAGGTCGATCTTCACTGCGAGAAACGTCTAATACAATTAAACTGCGCCGATCAGCTACCTGTGGTGCCGCGAGGCCGATACCATCAGCCGCATACATTGTCTCCAACATGTCATCAAGAAAAGCTATCAATGCATTATCAACTTTCGAGACAGGTTGAGTTTTAACTTTAAGTCGTGGATCAGGGGCTACAATGATTGGAAGAAGCACCATCATTTTCCTACCATGTTATACTCTTTGATGACCAAATAGGAGTTGGGCATCCAAACGTCAAGTAACCGAAAATTGCAACCCTTTTGTGGACACACCTAACTTCATTACCAAAATCCTCCTAAGTAGAGTAGAATGCTCAGCAACCAGCTAAAACTTTCGAAAATCTAAACAAAAATTAATTCAATCGGATTTAAATAAAGGGTAAATAAAATTTAATGATTTTCTAAATACTTCTTTAAAAAAAAATAGGTAAAAGGACATACGATTAGGAGTTAAAGTATGATAAATAAATTAACGACTTCCGAACAACTAAAAGCATTGAAGACATTGCCAAATTGGAAAAAAACAGAGGACAGAGATGCGATTACACGCACATTCACATTTGCAAACTTCAACGCAGCCTTCGCTTTTATGACAAGTGTCGCCCTCCGCGCTGAGCAAATTAACCACCATCCCGAATTGTTCAACGTTTACAACCGAGTTGATGTTACACTAACAACACATGATGCTGCAGGCGTAACAGAGAAGGATATCAGCTTAGCTTCATTCATGGATAAATTGGACCACTCATGAGCCGACAAAATGTAGAGGAATTGGTTTTTCGCATGGAAAACGGTAAATGCAACTTAGAGGGATTAAATGATCCAATAACTCCTGGGTGTATAATCACACTCGGACAAACAGAAGGTATTCCGTTTTCAGAAATTGACCTAGCTGCATTTCTTCGATTACGGATTGCAAGTGCTGAGAGCCTTCCAAGACCCTGGGGTTGGTCTGTTGCAAGGACGCTTGGCGTCGTTAGAAGATAGCTGAGAGTAGTTAAAAAATCCTTTTATCAATCTGATGTATTATTTCAAAACCCTATAAATTTAACTTCGTCTTCTACCGAATCACGAACAGTCACCATTGTGTTCTCTATAGCGTCGGGCGCCGCATATCCGAGTGTCATACCACAAAGAACAATTTCTTCCTCGCCCATCGACAAATGCTTTCGAATGATTTCGTGGTATTGGGTGAATGCAACTTGCGGACATGTATGTAACCCCTTTGCTCGAGCCATCAACATTATATTTTGTAAATACATTCCTATATCAAGAATATTACTGTGGGGCATGTTTCTATGCATTGAAAACATTAGGCCGATAGGTGCATCAAAGAATTTAAAATTCCGACCATGTTGAAGGTGCATTTTGGCCTTATCCCCTTTTTCAATTCCCAAAAGTCCATAAAGATCCCATCCAACCTTGCGGCGTCGTCCAAGGTATGGCTCAAAGAAAGCTTTTGGATAAATAGGAATCTCTGATTTGTATCGACTTCCTCCATCATCAAACGCTTTCAAAATATCAACAGTCAAGGCCTCTTTTGCTTCTCCAGCTAAAACGTAAGTAAACCATGGTTGAGAATTAGTACCGCTCGGCGCACGCTGGGCAACATCGAGAATTTCAATAATTACTTCCTTAGATATTGGTGTAGGTAAAAACGCCCGCATTGAACGTCGAGTCCCAATTGCATCTTTAACCGTTTTACTTGCATGAGTTGGAACCTTTTTGGTAATCACTGTCATAAATAAATCCTCTTATTCTCCAATTCTAATTAATCGCCCACCATCCACTGGTAACAACACTCCAGTTATGTACTGTGCTTCATCCGAGGCCAGAAATACTGCCGCATTTGCGACATCCCAAGCTGAACCCATCTTATTCCTCAATGGGACTTTGGAATTACGCGCACTCCGAACCAGATCACGATCAATTTTTTGTTCACGTGCGCGTCTTTCGATAGCCATCGGTGTATCCATTAACCCGGGCAAAATGGCATTTGCGCGAACTCCATAGGGGGCATTTTCCATAGCCAAGTGTTGTGTCATCGTATTAATAGCACCTTTTGATGTCTTATACGCCACCGTATCACAAACGGAAATCGATGCGGTTGACGAGACGTTTATTATCGCACCTGCCTTTTGCTCTCGCATAATTGGTAGAACGTACTTAATAGTCATCCACATACCTTTAAGGTTCATATTCATGAGTTCATCCCACATCGCTGGTTCCAGCTCTGATGTAGCTCTATCGCCTTCGGACCGTCCCACGTTATAATGCAAAACATCGATACGACCATATCTATCCAGGGCTGCTTCAGAAATAACTTTAGTTTCTACTTCATCAATTACATTGGCACCCAAGATTGATGCAACGCCTCCCTCATTCTCAATCATGCGAAAAGTTTCAGCAGCCGTTGCTTCATCCTTATCAACGGCTAAAACCTTGGCTCCTTCCTGTGCGAACCTGATGGCAGTCGCGCGTCCATTGCCAATAGTTTCACCTCGCGTCTGACCAGCTCCAACTACAACAGCTATTTTTCCTTTCATTCGCATTTTTTAACCACTCCGATCAACAAATTTAAATCCACACTGAATTACCTTCTTCAACCATAATGATATCAGCCCAAAGACACCCAAATATATTGAAGGCCGTTTCGACCGGGGTGCTAGAGTTAAGTGTGCCTCTTTTTATTTGAGGTGCTACGCACGTAATACTTAAACCCTTAACTAAGCAAATCCGAAAATAGTGGTAAGACCAATCGGCTATGGCAATCATACAAACAACAAAATTTGACAAATTTCCATTACGACCGTTTTAAAAACGACATTTCCATGCACACTTAAGGCACCTTGAACACCAAAGCCTTCGGAGCCATAATCTACACTAATCTAGACCTAAAAGGAAGCTCAATGCCAACTCCACTTTGGACGCCAAGTGAAAAGCTTATCGCCGAATCTAATATAACAAAATTCAAGTATTTCCTTGAAAAACAATGGTCTACATGCCTTTACGACTCACATGAAGTGATCCAATTCTCCATAGATGAGCCCGAAAAATTCTGGGTGAGCCTTAAAGAGTTTGTCGGTTTTAAAGCAGAGACATGGGGCGAACAGGTGTTAGTGGATAAAAACTTAATACTTGACGCTAAATGGTTTCCAAATGCCCGCCTTAATTATACAGAAAATCTCTTAATGTATCGCGGTAACCTAGATGCCATCGTTTTTAGGGGCGAAGATAAGTTCGAAAAGCGAGTCAGCCGTGACGATCTTTATGCTTCTGTATCCCTCCTAGTCCAGGCTTTAAAAGCTGAAGGTGTAGGTCTAGGAGATAGAGTTTGTGGTTACGTCGCGAATATTCCTGAAGCAGTAGTTGCGATGTTAGCAACAGCAAGCCTTGGAGCAACCTGGTCATCGTGCTCACCCGACTTCGGTGTTGATGGGGTACTTGATCGCTTTGGACAGATTAAGCCAAAAGTCATGATTGCTGTTGATGGGTACTTATATAATGGTGAAAGTATAGATATTCGGGCAAAGGTCGCTAAAATTTCTAAGAATTTACCGAGCATTACACGTGTTGTTATAGTCCCATATATCAGTAATCAACCAAATATTTCCGCCATCCCCCATGGGGTGACAATAAACGATTTTACTGCAAGCTTTACACCCAGTTTAATCGACTTTACCCAAGTATCCTTCAATCATCCCCTTTACATTCTTTACTCCTCTGGAACAACAGGCAAACCAAAATGCATCGTACATAAAACAGGGGGAATCCTGCTGAAACATGCCACCGAGCATGTTTTATCAAGTAACATTAAGACGAACGACCGTGTGTTTTGGTTTACCACGTGCGGGTGGATGATGTGGAACTGGCTGGTAAGTAGTCTCGCCTTTGGCGCAACTATTTTACTCTATGATGGCTCACCTTTTTATCCCAATAAAAATCAATTATTTGATTATGCCGAATCAGAAATGATGACACTCTTTGGCACCTCCGCTAAATATATTGATGCTTGTAAAAATGCAAACTTAACTCCTATTCAAACCCACGATTTATCAGCCTTACGGTCATTCGGCTCTACAGGTTCCACCTTAGCTCCAGAAGGATTTGATTACGTTTATGATAATGTAAAGAGAAATTTACACCTGATGTCTATATCGGGGGGAACAGATATTGCCGGTTGTTTTTGTGGAGGAGATCCGACACAACCCGTCTGGAGAGGGGAAATTCAAGGCCGAACACCAGGTATGGCTACTGATGTATTTGATGTAAACGGATTGCCTTTAAGGTCTGGTAAGGGAGAGCTAGTTTGTACCAAAGCCTTTCCAACAATTCCGACCTTTCTCAATGATTCTCGCAACGAAAAACTCAAAAATGCATACTTTGCGCAGTACCCAAATGTTTGGGCACATGGAGACTTCGTCGAATGGACGGAAAATGGTGGATTGATTATTCATGGCCGTTCTGATGCCACGCTAAATCCAGGCGGAGTACGTATAGGTACAGCCGAAATTTATCGTCAGGTTGAAAAATTAGAAGAGGTAATGGAGTCTATCGCAATCGGGCAAGACTGGGATAAAGATATGCGTATAATCTTATTTGTAATATTACGTGAAGGGTTGAAATTAAATAATGCCTTAATCAAAAAAATAAAGAATCAAGTCAAAGATAACTGCACTCCCCGACATGTACCCAAGTGCGTTATACAAGTTACAGATATTCCACGAACTAAATCTGGCAAAATAACGGAACTTGCAGTGCGTAATGTGGTAAATGGTCATGGCATAGAGAATGCAGAAGCGCTAGCCAACCCAGAATCCCTCCGTCAATTCAAGGACCGTAAAGAACTAAAAATCTAGAGTTTACTCCTCACGCGTCGATGAGATCGCCTGTATTTAGTATCTAATTTTACGTCTGCAAATTACGAAGATCTGAAACATAGGCCCAATTATAAATAGGCCTCTAAACTTAAAACTACATGTCTCTTCAAGGTATTATCCTAATTAACCGTTTGTTTAAACAGCCTTATTCAGCGCTTTATAATAGTATTTTTAATATTAAAATTCATAACGATATGATCAGAACTGAGTTAATCGTGTCACCGGTTCATCTCTATCAAAGGCAGAAGCAAACGTTTCGATGCTATCCTGCGCGGCCGTATCCGGAGAGACTTGCTCCCATTGCCGTAAAAGTGCTTTTTGTGTAGCTATGGCGTAATATCCAGCTTGGCAAATATTTGACGCTATCTTGTCAATAGCCATAACCATCTTATCCTTCGAAACTACTTCTTCGACAAATCCCCACTCGTACGCCTTTTTTGCATTTATAATCTCACCTGTTAAAACTAAGCGTGCTGCTCGCCCACGACCCATTAAACCCGGTAGTAACGATGCTTCGATTACGGAAGGTAACCCTACTTGAACTTCTGGCATCCCAAACCGTGCGGTCTGGGATGCAACACGGAGGTCACATGCTGCGGCTAATTCCATACCAGCCCCTAAACAAAAACCTTCCACCTTAGCTATAACGGGAACCTGTAGGTTTCTAATCGACAGCATGGCTTTGTGTAATTTTTGAATGAAATCCCTCGCCTTAGATCTCGAGCAAAGCCTAGCCATTTCCTTTATATCTGCGCCCCCTACCCACGCTTTATCTCCAGCGCTACCTAGAATTACGGCGCGGATTGTACAATCATTAGAAAGCAATTCGAATGCGCTTTTTAACTTATGAACCATACCACTATTAAGTGCATTCATTTTTTCTAATCGGTTAATTGTTACCGCCGCTACTTTCTCACCATGAATTTTACGATAATTAATTTCTACTGAGGCCATTTTATCCCTCTTTTGATAAATCTAAATAACTATTAAATATACTAAAACATATCCGATGCGGTTTCCCAACAAATGTAACATCCTTGATTTTCAACGAGACATGAAAGAGCATATTCATTATACAAGTGTTTATAATGACTTTAATTAACGATACACAATCCCTCGCAACTTTTTGTAAACCCCTCCACGAGACAGAATTTATCACCGTCGACACAGAATTTATGCGTGAAAAAACTTACTGGCCAGAACTCTGTTTAATACAAATAGCCGGTCCAGAAAACTTTGCCGCAATAGATCCACGAGCGGCAGGTATAGAATTAGCCCCATTATTTGAACTTTTGACAAATGCAAACGTCACTAAGGTATTTCACGCCGCTCGCCAAGACTTAGAAATTTTTTTGCATCTCATGGGTGAAATGCCAAAACAAATTTTCGATACACAAATTGCAGCCATGGTTTGTGGGTTTGGCGATGCAGTAGGTTATGATCATCTCATAGCTAAATTGACAAAGGTACAATTAGACAAAAGTCCTCGCTTCACCGATTGGAGCATAAGACCTTTAAGCGAGCGCCAGATCAAATATGCACTCGCCGACGTCACGCACTTGCGTGAAGCTTATAAGAAACTTTCGTTTCGTCTTAACAAAGAAAACCGTCATTCTTGGATTACCGAAGAAATGGCACTACTTACCAATCCTGCAACATATTATACGGATCCGGGGAAAGCATATAAAAAAATCAAAGGTCGAGGAAAGAACCTCTTGTCTTTAGCTATTTTACGGGAATTGGCCGCCTGGCGTGAAAATGAAGCTCGAAGGCGTAATGTTCCCCGAAACCGGGTAATACGAGACGAAGTGTTAGTCGAAATTTCTCATCAAAAACCCCACACAACAGATACTTTATCCAGAACAAGAGGGCTTAATACAAAGACTGCCCATGGTTCTATTGGCAAGCAAATTCTCCATGCTATAAATAAAGGGGTCAATCTACCTGAGGCAGATTGGCCAAAACTGGAGGCTAAACCCAAGCTGCCAAAAGGAATTGGCCCTACGACAGATCTTCTAAAGGTTTTACTAAAAAAAGTAACTGAAGAGACCCAGGTCGCAGGTAGGTTAATTGCGAAAACGTCAGATATTGAACTGATCGCAGGGTTCGGGGACAAAGCTGATGTATTGGCGCTAAGCGGATGGCGACGAGAAATTTTTGGACTTGATGCTCTTAAATTATGCGAGGGGAAAACAGCACTCGCGATTGATAACAACAAGCTAATTACCGAAGAGCGCTAAACTAAAGAACTCGACTTGCTTCTACTAAATCGAAGCCGGCTAGCCGCAAGGCGTTTGTGCCAGTGTGTACTTTCGACCCATCTCAGTACTAGGAATACTGGCTCCGATATAGTTTCGAAAAATGACTCATTTCCAATTATTTAGAACTCTCTTTACTAAAGGTATAGTGATGGCCCGTCGCTCGGATAATGCCAAATTATCCAAAATATCAACCAGATTGCCTGCAGCAGTAAATGAGCGTTCCATACGTGCTAGTAAATACATTATCACTTCTGTATTTACATTCAATTGCCGGTCTTTTAGAAGTTTAACTAAGACAGCGGCTAATAAAGTATCATCAGGGGACGATATTTCCACAGAGATTACCGCAAGTAACCTTGAACGCAAATCAGGTAACAACAAGTTCCATTTGGATGGCGGATGCCGTCCTATCAGTAACATTTTTCCTTGCGCTTCAATAACCGAATTAAAAAAATGCAGTAATGCTTCTTCACCTACACGGTCAATAAATTTCTCAAAATCATCTATAAGCCACGGACCTTCAGGCTTTTCGATCCATCGTGTAGGATTAGACAGATCCGGAATACGAGCGTGTGTTTTCTCAATAAATATTACTCCTAAGTGAGTTTTTCCAGCACCTGGTGGGCCGTAAATAGCGATTACTGGGGAAGGCCAAGATGGCCAACGATCAACCCACTCCACGGCCTCTTTGTTACTTTCGGTAACAAGATAATTCTCAGCACATTGTGCAGATTCATGTTCAAATTGAAGTGGTATTTGTTCTCTTAAGCTCACTCGCTAATATCCCGTTTATTAATCTTCTTACCAAAGTAGAGAGAACTTTCAAGATAACGGGTTATACTAAATCGTAAGAGTACACCAATTGCAGCAGCCACTGGCACTGCCAAAAGTACACCGGTAAACCCAAACATTGTGCCTCCAGCCATTAAGGCAAAAATAATCCACACTGGATGAAGCCCTACACGGTCCCCCACTAACCTAGGGGTGAGAAAATAGCTTTCTAGATTTTGTCCTACAAAGAAAATAGCGCCAACAATACAAATTGGTAACCACTCTGAAAATTGGAAAAGTGCAATACTCATCCCAACAACCAACCCAATCGCTGCGCCTAAATATGGGATGAATGAAATAAATCCTGCACCGAGACCAACTAATAACCCAGATTTAAGCCCGACGACAGTCAAGGCAATTGCATATATAACGGCTAATACCATGCATACACTAGCCTGGCCTCTAATGAACGCTGCAAGGGTCATATCAATATCAAGCAAATTTTTTCGGATTACCGTATATACATCCCTCGGGAACCAGCTATCAATTTTTGAAGTAATCAAATCCCAGTCGCGTAGCAAGTAAAATGCAACCAATGGCGTTATTAAAACTAAAGATATAATGTTAAATAAAGCAACGCTGCCACTCCAAATACTACTTAGAAAATGCGTTAACCATTTTGCCGACTTTGCCGCAATGGTACCTGCGGAAGTCCTAAGTTCATATAACGTGTCGGATGATAAGCTTGCTATAAATTCGCGGAATACTGGTTCGACATATTGGCGAAATGCATCAATCATACCCGGGAGAAAAACCGCCAATTCTAGCATTTGCCTTTGTAATGCTGGAATCAGCAGCATTAAAAACCCGAGACCAATTAGAAATAAAACCATCAAAATGATTGCTGATGCGACGCCACGCGAAATTCCCACTCTTTCTAACCGGTCCACTATAGGATCAAGAAAATAAGCTATTAGTATTCCAGCTACAAACGGGAGTAGCATAGGGCTAAGTAAATGGACTAGCGTCACAAATAGAATGAGACCACCGATCCAAAAATAGACACGCTTTTCTGTTTTCACTGATCTCCCCTTGACTGATTGTCAGACTTTTCCATCTCTGATGCCATTTTGGTCCACTCAAATACATAGAATAACCCCGATAAAAATGTTGTAGTAGCAACTATGTAAACGAGAGCATAACGCGCCAAATTTAAAGATGAACCAAAAGCTTCAGATGCTAAAACAAGCACTAGTAATAATAATTGCAACGCTGTGTTTATTTTTGAGACAATCAACGGCCTCATCTCCAGAGATTGAGTAATTGTCTGAAAAAGAACAGCCCCGCCAATAATTAATATATCCCTAAATACAACCAATATTACCAACCAGATGGGTAAGTACCCTTCATGCCCCAAGGCTATAAACACGCAAACTAGTAAAGCCTTATCCGCAATAGGATCGAGAAAGCCGCCAAGTACTGATACCATCTTAAATCGCTTCGCGATAATTCCGTCCAAGGCATCGCTTAAAGCTGCACTAAAAGTTACCCAGAAAGCAGCCTCCATTTGATCAACTATAATAAGCCAAACTATAACAGGAACTGAAAACAACCTTACTAGTGTAATAGAATTTGGAAGATTCAAATTAATACCCTTTAAATATTTTACAGTTTTCGACGTTTTATAGGTGAAGAAGGATAGAGTACCTGCTCATCATCCTCCTTTATAAGAACGAGGTCTGATTGCCCTAACGCCGTTTGTAGTTGGGTATAATTCCCAACAAAACGGAGATTAACTCGAATTTCACCAAGCGAAACCAAGACTATTTCTATAAGCCTAATTACAGAAACATTTTCCAGACGCTCTTGCAGTTCCAACCAATCACTTAGACTCGTGATGGGAATTGTGATGGCAATATTTTTACCATCGGCGCTTTTTATAAGGTTTGCGCGCTTCCATGGGTCTTCAATCATTGAAGTAGCGACCTCGGTTCCACGAAGCAATAAATCGTTCAATGACTCACCTTCAGATTCATCTAAGGCAATTTTTATTGTCTCTGGTTCACTTAATACACTATAACGAATCATAGAGACATCGAGGCGTCGGGCCCCGCTCCCATCCGGATTCAAGCCAATACGTGCATAGACGACTAAGGTGTCACCGGCATTATAGCGTTCCGCTAACTTACCGAGGGCCTTAACCTCAGCACCTAACACTTGCTTTGTGCTAAGTGTATTTATATCCGATAAATCTCCACGCGGAAGTGTAATACGAATAAGCCCGTGATCAAATGCTCTTTTTGTCCAGGCCTCCCACCACGGATTCGGTTTCTCCCAAAGAACTAGACCGCTGGCCGGTTGAAAAACAGGAAGGATTAGTACCGGCTTACTTGCTGTTTCAGCAAAACTTAGGCCTTCATCGTACAGCAACCTCCTTACTTCCAATGGTTTAAATCGAAAATGCAACTGTGCCAGATAACGGACGGCAGACGTTTTCTCATTTGAAATCGAAAAATCACTCACATACGTGGCAATTTCTCCAGAATCCAATTGTGGAAGCCTTTGGTGATCTTCACTCAGTGTTAGACGTTTCAGTAGCAGCCGAAATGCTCTAAACTCACCGTCGGAAAGCGCTGTTTCTCGCGCTTTTGCCGCAGTCTCAGCAGTTATATCAACTTTTACATCACGTACCTCAAAAACACCCCCAGCTAAAACCTCTCCAAATACAAACAAAGTCAGAATTACCGAGCTAAATATAGAGCAGGAAATCCGCCTCACAGCCATTGCAATGCCTTTACGTTGGTTTATGTTGAAACAAATGTATTTAAGTTGGTATTTAGTAAATTTATCAAGAGACAAATGAAGGAAAAAGCCATTAACGCACCATCTGACGATATCTCCGAGAACAGCGGTCTTACATATAAACATGCTGGTGTAGATATTGATGCTGGTAATAATATGGTTGATGTCATTCTCCCTCTTGCGAAGTCAACAACACGTTCCGGTGTCGTATCAGAGTTAGGTGGATTCGGCGCCCTCTTTGATCTCAAAGCCAGTGGTTATAAAGACCCAATCCTAGTTTCTAGTACAGACGGTGTTGGTACTAAAATAATTATTGCCATCGCCAGCGGACAACACACTACGATAGGCATTGACCTTGTTGCAATGTGCGCAAATGACCTCATTGTACAAGGTGCCGAGCCTCTATTATTTCTTGATTACTTCGCAACTGGAAAGCTCTCCGTTGAAAATGGACGTGAAATTGTTGCTGGTATTACCGAAGGTTGCAAGCTTGCTGGGTGTGCGTTAATTGGTGGAGAGACAGCAGAAATGCCCGGAATGTATAATAATGGAGATTATGACCTAGCGGGGTTTTGTGTGGGTGCAGTAGAAAGGAAGCATCTAATAACTGGGCAAAAGGTTAAAACGGGAGATGTTATCCTTGGACTCACGTCTAGTGGTATTCACTCGAATGGTTTTTCGCTTATACGAAAAATTATTGCAGTTTTAGGACTGAGTTTAAAAGATCCTGCACCCTTTGACCCTAGTATTAGTTTGGGAGAGGCTCTACTAATGCCAACACGCATTTACGTTCGTCCATGTCTTTCAGCAATTGAACACGGTGGTGTACATGCGATTGCGCATATAACGGGTGGCGGAATACTCGAAAATCTACCTCGTGTGTTACCGAAGGGTACTCAGGCCCGGATAGATGCAAGGAAATGGTCCGTACCACCACTATTCAACTGGCTAAAAAACGCAGGCAATGTCCCCACTAATGATATGTACCGGACTTTTAACTGCGGTATCGGAATGACCTTGGTTACTGCTCCGGAAAAAGCGGATGCCATATCTTCTATACTTTCGCACCAAGGTGAAAATGTCTATGTAATCGGAGAAATTACGAGCCTTACCGATCAATCCGGTCCAATAAAAATCGAAAATTACGAGGCTCCTTGGGGAAATGAGCAACAAACTTAAGATTGGTATATTAATATCTGGCCAAGGCTCAAATCTACAAGCATTGATTGATGCTTGCGAACAACCCGACTTTCCCGCCGAAATAGTACTTGTAATCTCGAATGTTAAAAACGCGAAAGGCATTGAAATCGCAATAAATGCAAACATTCCATGTTTTATTATAGATCACAAAAAATACATTAACAGAGAGAATTTTGAGGCTGTTATGACAGAACGCTTATCTGAGGCAAAAGTTGAGTTAGTGTGTCTAGCAGGTTTTATGCGACTATTATCAAAAAAATTCATAAAACTATGGTTTAACCGTCTTATAAATATTCACCCCTCTTTGTTACCTGCATTTAAAGGGCTTAACGTACATGTCAGAGCCATTGATGCAGGAGCGAAATTTTCAGGATGCACCGTACATTTCGTCCGTAAACATATGGATAATGGTCCAATAATTGCCCAATCGGTGGTTCCGGTCCATGACGACGACACTTCAAATGAACTTGCAGAACGAATACTAAAGCAAGAACATAGGCTCTACCCATCGGTTGTACGCTGGTTCGCAGAAGATCGCGTAAAAATACAAGGGGAGCGAGTGGTTGTAACAGGAATTGACCATCCGGAAACTACCGTAACTAATCCGTCACCGGCATTATGAAAAGACGCCCAAACTTAACCAACTATCTCCAATTCCGAAAAAAAGTAACTTATTTCTTCTATTGCGGTTTCAGGGGCATCAGATCCGTGGACAGAGTTAGCTTCTATATTCTCTGCAAAATCCCTACGAATTGTCCCTTCGTCCGCATTAGCTGGATTTGTCGCCCCCATAATATCTCTGTTACGCTGAATTGCGTCGTCACCTTCCAAAACCTGAACGACAATCGGACCTGACGTCATAAACTCAATTAGATCATTGAAGAAAGCCCTTTCTTTATGAACATGATAAAAACCTTCCGCCTGGGGCACTGTAAGATGCAAGCGCTTCTGGGCAATAATGCGAAGACCCGCTTCTTCAAAGCGCGCATTTATTTTACCTATCAAATTTCGGCGTGTGGCATCCGGTTTGATTATCGAAAGCGTACGTTCGATACTCATTCATCTTTTCCCCTGGATAATTTACGAATATTGTTTGTCTTCCATAGCGGCTAATTCTGACACTACGGAAATGCGGCCGGGTTATAGCGGTATAGTAATAAACTGACAAGACTTACCTTCATTAACTAATATAGACCCTTGCAGCAGTACAAGTGAGTCTCTGAAAATTATATAAATTTAGCAAAATCACCATGTCACGAAAATATTATTCTATCACCATGCTCATAGTGAGTGTAGTTTTAACCATATCATTATGGTTCGCTACGACAGCCGTAGTGCCATCCCTCGTATTGTTGTATGAATTTTCAGAAACACGAATTTCGATGTTTACTAGTGCAATGCAACTAGGGTTCGTCATAGGCACGCTAATAAGTGCCTTTTTGGGTCTTGCTGACATATTTGATCCAAGGCGATTTTTCTTTATATCTAGCCTTACAGCAGCCTCAATTAACTATAGTTTACTTTTCGTCCATCCAACATCCGACTGGGTCCTGTTAGCTCGCCTCGGTATTGGAGTTTGTATGGCAGGGGTTTATCCGGTCGGTATAAAAATCGCAGCAACTTGGGCAGAAAAAGACCTTGGTTGGTTAGTAGGTATTTTAATAGCTGCCATGGCCTTCGGTTCAGCAGTTCCCCACCTATTTAATGCTTTTACTTTTCTAGACTGGCGCAAAACAATCGCCTTCGCCTCATTTACTGCTATACTAGGCAGTCTAGTTATCAATGCAGTAAAGCTTGGTCCACGAAGCAAATTGACAGCTACTTTTAGTCCAAAAATTGCACTAATCTCCTTTAAAGATCCCGCTCTTCGATTAGCCAATTTTGGTTACCTCGGACACATGTGGGAACTCTATGCGATGTGGACTTGGATTGGCGTGTTTTTAGATTTAAGTTTCAGACTTGTTAACACATTTGAGGAACCAATTATCACTGCACGTCTCGTAACATTCCTTGTAATCGGAGTTGGTGGCGCACTAGGGTGCATACTAGGAGGCTATATTGCAGACCGACTTGGCCGTACTGCTTTCCTCATAGGGACCATGGTTACGAGCGGTCTTTGCACGTTAACAGTTGGCTTTCTATTTGGTGGAAACCCATATTTGTTAACTATTATATGCTTTATTTGGGGCATCAGTATTGTTGCTGATTCTGCACAATTTTCCTCCAGTATAACAGAATTAGCTCCACTTGATCATGTTGGCACAATGCTCACGATGCAAACTTGCTGCGGATTCTTATTGACACTAATCAGCGTCCATATGGTTCCTATTATGGTCACATGGTGTGGTTGGGAAAAAGCTTTCATGTTTCTTGCGATTGGACCTTTTTTAGGTGCTGTTGCAATTAGCCGCTTAAGAGTTCGACCAGAAGCGCAAAAACTCGCTAATGGCCGGCGCTAGCTCTAAAAGATTATGAATGGTAAAGTGCATAATCCATGCTGCACATTAATAACCTGATTTACCGCATTGGCGGACGAACGTTGTTTGAAGGAGCAAACCTCCACGTACCTCTCGGCCAAAAACTGGGTTTGGTAGGACAAAATGGTACAGGCAAAACGACTCTCTTTCGGCTAATTCTAGATGGAGCCTCGCTTGACGGCGGGAAACTAAAACTTCGAAAGGGTATTAGTATTGGGACGGTAGCTCAGGAAGCGCCATCTGGAAAAAAAACCTTAACCGAGTATGTGCTAGAAGCGGATAAAGAACGCGCGCAACTTTTAAGCCGTGCTACAACGGCAACAGAACCGCAAGATATCGCGAATATCCATACCCGGTTAGCAGATATAAATGCAGAGACTGCACCTGCTCGAGCAGCGCGAATTCTTGCTGGCCTTGGCTTTAGTGAGCTTGAACAAAAGCGACCTTGTAGTGAATTTTCAGGAGGTTGGCGAATGCGGGTTGCCCTAGCAGCAACGCTATTCGCCTCTCCGGACCTACTTCTCCTTGATGAGCCTACCAACCATCTGGACTTAGAAGCCTCTCTCTGGTTAGAGAATTATCTGATGTCCTGGCGTGGGACCCTGATCGTAATTAGTCATGACCGAACCCTTTTGAACACCGTCGTCACAGATATTGTACATTTGGAAAATTTAAAGTTGACCCGCTATAGTGGAGGCTACGATAAATTCGAGCAGGTTCGCCGTGAACGTAATGATTTACACTCCAAATTGCGTTCAAAACAACAAGCTCAACGCCAGCATATCGAAAAATTCATCAAACGCTTTCGCTATAAGGCATCCAAGGCAAAACAAGCTCAAAGCCGCCTAAAGTTATTAGAAAAATTAGGTCCCATTGCATCAGTGGTCGAGGAACGTAGTGTTACATTCGGATTCCCGAACCCAGACTCATTATCATCGCCCCTAATTGCTGTTGATAATGCCGCTGCAGGATATCCAAATACTTTAGTCTTAAGGAACCTGAATCTCCGGATCGATATGGATGATCGAATTGCGCTTATCGGCGCAAATGGGAACGGTAAATCAACCTTGATTAAATTACTCGCAGGTCAATTGAAGCCATCATCTGGTAAATTGGTTAAGTCACCAAAACTAAAGATTGGGTATTTCGCTCAACATCAAAGTGAGGAGCTCATCCCAACAGAAACTCCCTATCAACACCTAACAAAACTCATGCCGTTGGTGGTCGAATCCAAGATAAGAGCCCACTTAGCACGATTTGGTTTTGCGGCCGAAAAAGCCGAAGTTAAATCCGCCGACCTATCTGGTGGTGAAAAAGCACGCTTGTTATTTGCAATCATCAGTATGAAGGCGCCACATCTATTATTACTGGATGAGCCAACTAATCATCTGGACGTAGATGCACGCGAATCTCTGGTTCAGGCACTGAATGCATATGAAGGAGCAGTAATTCTTGTAAGCCATGACGCGCATCTGATCGAACTTGTTTGCGATCAATTGTGGGAAGTAAAGAATGCCTCTTGTACATCCTTTGATGGTTCGTTGGGTGATTATCGTAATGTGTTAATCGAGCAACCCCGTATTAGTCGCTCTAAATGCACTCAAAATAGCTCTGCATCAAAAGGTAATCGTAAAGACATAAGGCGTGAGAAGGCCCAACAACGTGCGACTACGGCAGCATTGCGAAAAGCTATTAGAGAAAAGGAGAGAGAAATTGAACACCTAATAGCAGAACGGACAATACTAGAGACACATTTAGGAAATCCGAAAGTATACCAAGGCTCTACTAAAGAGCTCATGAAGCTTCAGCTTCGTTATGGAGATATCAAAAGTGAGTTAAAAAAAATAGAGAATATATGGGTCAAAATGAACGAAACCCTTGAGATCGCTGATTAAGTAATATTGAAGTTGCATAAAGTTCATAAAGCATTGAACTAATATAATTAAAAATAAGCCTGCGGTTATCTATTTTTCACTTAACTAGTTCTCTCGAAATACAAAAGCTATTTCCTGACCAAAATTTAATACATATTAAAATTAGTTATTTGCACATCATATGGATAATTTCTTTGTTAGGATTTAATTATAATGGTCGATAGTTACGTAGATGATGCAGGACAAGTGCACGGGAGAGTGAAAAGTCTCCCTCGAATTCTCTCTCTCGTACCTAGTTTAACTGAACTACTATTTGCTTTAGGTCTAGGAAAACAGGTTGTAGGGCGGACTCATTATTGTGTTCATCCAGTTCCTGCTATAACCAAAATTCCTTGTGTCGGAGGTACCAAAAAAATTAACTTCAGAAAGGCAGCGGATCTAAATCCAACTCATGCATTAGTAAATATTGATGAAACCCCTAAATCACTGGCCGATAACCTTAGTAACATGGGTATCGAAATTATTGTCACGCATCCGTTAATCATTAAGGATAACCTAAAACTTTTTAAATTATTGGGCGGTATATTTCGTTCTACAGATAAGGCAGAAGAACTTACAATAGCCTTCGACCAAGCATTGCGTGAGCTCCTGAATCGATCCAACAAATGGCTCCCAAAAAAAACTCTCTATCTCATTTGGGAAAAGCCATGGATGACCATATCACCTGACACTTATATCGCAGATGTTCTTAAACAAGCAAACTGGATCACAAATACCTATTCATCTGTAGATAGATATCCAAAGATAAACTTAAACGATCACATCCTCAGAGCTGTTGACCTTGTATTTTTTTCAAGTGAACCATATCCATTTAATGAAAAACACCTGCGTAAATTTCAACAGAATTTCCCAGAGCACGCCGAAAAAGCAAAGCTCATTGATGCTGAAATGGGGTCGTGGTACGGCAGTCGCTCAATTATCGGTTTACACTATCTCGCAGATTTTGCCGATCTATAATCAAATGATAACAGCAAGACTATCAATGTATTACGGGACAGCATTTGCCGTCATAGGCACCTCTATGCCCTTTTGGCCCTTATGGCTACAATCACGTAGTCTCAGCCCAGTAGAAATAGGGCTCATAATGGCTCTCAGTGTTACTACAAAAACTATATCTAATCCCTTGGTCGCAGCGTTCGCTGATCGATACGGGGAGCGAAAACGCATAATGGTATTCCTTACTCTCTTCGCGACGTGTATTTTCTCAACATTTTATTGGGCAAACAGCTTTTGGAGCCTGATAGCGGTCACACTCTTATTTCACGCGTTTTGGTCCCCAAATATGCCCCTTATGGAGTCCCTCACCATGCAAAATGTGAGATCGAAATCCCTAGATTACGGTCGTATTCGATTATGGGGGTCTCTCGCATTTATCATTGGAACCTGGGGCATGGGCCAGTTGTTAGCTAGGCACCCTATAGACTTTGTTTATTGGATCACGCTAGCACTCCTAGCTTTAACCTTCTTCAGTACACTCATACTTCCAGATAACCGTATTGCAAGATCAATATCCTCTAATAGCCCTATTCGGATTGTTTTGAAAGATCGCACCTTTATCGTTTTAATTGTTGCAACTGCCCTTATCCAGTCGAGCCATGCGGTTTATTATTCTTTTAGTGCGATACATTGGAAAAGCGTAGGCCACTCCGAAGAAATTATCGGTTGGTTATGGGCAGAGGGTGTTTTAGCAGAAATTTTCCTATTTATGTGGGGTACAAAATTCATAAAGCGTTACGGTGCGGTACGCGTAACCACGTTAGCGGGAATAGCTGGTCTAATCCGATGGGGCATAGTTGGTTCAACCCATACGATAGAAGCACTATTAATTACGCAACTTCTGCACGCCTTTACCTTTGGTGCAGCACATCTTGGCGCCATTCATTTCATTTCCCAACGTATGATACCTTCCGTATCAGCCACCGCCCAAACCGTTTACTCCATCATTGTTGGGCTAACAATGGGTGTTTCAACTTGGAGCGCTGGTCTACTATACGCAGATCTTAGCAGTCAATCCTATTTATTAATGGCTGTAATGGCAGGCGGAGGGGGATTTTTAGGCTCTACCCTTAAAAAAAAGCACTGAAGAAAGTCCATCAAACTTACAATATTTATCTATGACTAAAAATTCACGGGTAAGGCACAACTATCCTCGGTTGCCATTCAATTCGTCAATAATTTTCATTTTGGCAATTAAGCCCTTGGCACGCCTAACCACAGGTGCATCGATGATTTTGAGGATACAATAAAAATTAATTTACGCGCACCCATGCGTTGTGCACAGGCAGCCATAGAGGGTATGAAATCTGAAGGATTTGGACGTATCGTCAATATTTCAAGCCGCGCGATGCTCGGCAAAACACACCGGAGCGCATATGGTGCATCAAAAGGTGGCATTGCTGCTATGACCCGGGTCTGGGCTTTAGAGCTGGCCCAGTATGGGATCACAGCAAACACGATCGCCCCAGGCCCCATTGCCACTGAAATGTTTGCTCACGCGAATCCAAATAGTATGCCACGCACCCAAGAAATTATTGGAACTATTCCTGCAGGCCGACTTGGTAGACCAAATGACATAGCACAGGCCGTCGCATTTTTCATGGATGAACGTAGCAGCTTCATAAATGGTCAGCTTCTATACGTATGTGGAGGGGTGACACTCGCTCGTGGAGGCAGCTAAATCGTTGCAATTGGTGTAGTCGGCGACCCTACTGCACCGGGGATCCGTAAAGGCGGTGCAGTTAAAAAAAAGCGCGAGCGATTTCGCTCTCGTAATGCATGGGCAAGTTCCGACAGATACCATAATTCTCCCAAATGCACACCCAATCGAAACAAGCAGTGGCGATGAAGTGGTAAACGAGAACAGCCTCCGTGAGTATTCCCGTAACCTAGTGAGTCTTCGATTGCCATATTATCTGAAATAACAGCAACGATCCCGGACTCTGTTATCCACTTAAGAATTTTCTCATCAAAGCCATCTAGAACAGCACCCGATGAATGAAGCTTATTAGCATCAGGTCTACCATTCATGCTTAAAATCATGGTGTCCCATCCGGTATGAAAAAGAAAAAAATCACCTTCTTCTATTACAACACCATCTTTTTCGAATATCGCCATCAACATTTCATAATTTACGGAAACTCGTTCATTCCCAAAATGACGTTGTAGGTCGACTAAAACTCCTCTACCTTGCATGCCACCTCTAGCCATGTTTTCCACACCCAGGGCACGAGCACCCATTCCACCTGAATCATACGGTCCCTTGATATGCTCGCCCGGCTTGAACCCATTATAATAGACCATCTCGGCTTCTCCATCGCCATCTGCATCGAAGCGACTGCCAACATGTGCAAAACTATCCCATTGGGTCGAGTACTGTGAATAAAGGGTAATACATTCGTCGGATGTAACGTCCATATTCCCTGCCTGTAAAGCATTCCAATCCATATTATAATATGGGTGTTCACTCCCTGGCGGATGGAACACAGCGCCAAATTTCGGTGGAAACCGTTTTGGGTTTACACTATTTCCACCAGGAAGATTAAGGGGCATAGAGAGACAAAAGCATAACCCCTCCTGAATTTCTTCCGCTGCCTGTACGCGCAATTCAGATGTTACTAAGTTCATTCGACCTAGTTGATCATTTTTGCCCCAATTGCCCCACGTCGAACCTTCTGGTTTATTTTGCCAACGGTCATTCACCCAAGGAACCCTCTGCTAGAACAGTTGAAGCTTTTGCGCCTTTTACTTCTCTTCCCATTTACCTACAGTCGATTGTTGCCAATAGGTCAACTCGTATTCTGCATCCTTATAACGTTTCCAACGTTCTCGTGCGGCTAGTAAGGATATCTCAACTGTTCCATCAAAGATATCGAAACAGCGCTCAAATTGTCCTATCGATCTGGCCTCTGCACCATCCGTCAGAAATAAAAATTCAGCATTATTTAAATTATCTTCATCGACAGATAGCCAGATAGGTTGATCTACCGGATCACCATCTTTATCCGAACCATGGGGAAGCCAGGAATCTTGATCATATGTCCATAAGTGGGCATTTAATGCTTCCACTCTTTCTTCAGAACCAGATAAAACAAGGGCTCGTTTGTCCAAATAAAGTGTTTTCTCAAGTAGTTGAGGAAGTACTTGTTCCAAAGAAGAGCGTTCAAGGTGATAAAACGAAATAGCTGTCATATAAAACTCTTGTACCTAGACGGTCTCACTTAAACTCATAATAATTTGCAACCAAGCGTTCAAGCAAACGAACCCCGAATGCAGTACCACCTCTTGGAACCGTAGCCATGTCTTTTTTCGACCACGTAACACCAGCAATATCGAGATGTGCCCACGGTGTTTTCCCGACAAAACGTTGCAGAAATTGGGCGGCAGTTATCGAACCTGCGCCACGTCCTCCAATATTTTTCATGTCAGCAGAATCTGTATTAATTAATTTGTCATACGCGTCTCCAAGCGGCTGACGCCAAACTTTTTCATCAACCTCTTCCCCAGCTTTGTATAGACGCTCGGACAACTGATCATTATTAGAAAACATTCCTGCATACTCATTTCCAAGGGAAATAATAATTGCTCCGGTGAGAGTCGCCAAATCGACGACAAACTTTGGGTTAAACTTATTGATAGTATAATGCAGCGCATCGGCAAGAACTAATCGACCCTCTGCATCAGTATTTATAATTTCTATAGTTTGCCCCGACATAGAAGTAACAATATCACCTGGACGCTGAGCATTACCACCAGGCATATTCTCAACAAGCCCAACAACACCAATAGCATTTACCTTAGCTTTTCGACCGGCAAGCGCCATCATCAAACCAACGACAACGCCAGCTCCCCCCATATCCCATTTCATATCTTCCATGCCAGCACCAGGCTTCAAAGAAATACCACCGGTATCAAAGGTCACACCCTTTCCAACGAATGCAATAGGTTGCTCACTTTTAGATCGCCCTGCGCCATTCCAACGCATAACAACAAGTTTGGATTCTCTAACAGACCCCTGACCAACACCAAGCAAGGCACCCATTCCAAGCCTTCTCATTTGTGCCTCACCCAAGACTTCCACTTTGATTCCTAACTTCACCAGAGCTTGGGCCTGTTGCGCAAACGTATGTGGGTAAATTATATTTGGTGGTTCAGACACCAAATCTCGTGTAGTGAATACCCCTCTCGCTATCTTATCCAGCGGGGCAAAAGCAGCCCTAGCTCTAGAACTCTTTGGACTAATCAAGGTCAACGTCTTCAGGCTCGGCTTAGAACTCGCTTCCTCGCGTGTCCGGTATTTGTCAAATCGGTATGACCGAAGGCGTGCGCCATACGCTAACTGCGCAGCTAGATGCTCAGCGGCAAGGTCGCTATTATCAACTGCATCCACAATAATATTAGCTATTGCTTGCCCCGTCTTAGCAAGGTTAGCA
Source organism: Magnetovibrio sp. (assembly GCA_002721825.1). GTDB lineage: Bacteria > Pseudomonadota > Alphaproteobacteria > Rhodospirillales > Casp-alpha2 > TMED8. The sequence goes on along the minus strand of PBLS01000012.1, from coordinate 1,672 downwards.
TATATACAGCCCCCGACTCTTTGCATGCTCAGTTCATTGATAGTTTTTGGCTTTCCTAATCCAACCAACAGAATACGATTAATATTAGTTCCACTGGGTGCCATTAGTGTTAGCAATTGTTCATTCTTTCCTTTAAAATTGCTTCCCTTTATTGCCCGCGTCACACTTTGGTTAGTTTGCTTATCAAATTTAGTTGTTGACGAAATTAAACTTGAACCTTCGGTTGCGAGTATAACAACTACACCTTTATTAGGTATCGACGGATTGGCAAAATTGATCTTCATAAGAACTCCCCCTGAAGGCTAAATGTAGATAAAAACAAAAAACTATTAACAAGTCATATTTCAAGTATTATCACCTCTATTACTCATTACTTTCACGGGATCAAATGAAAACACACCTTTGTCTTTTGATTCACGTGTCAGTAACCAGACTAAACCGCCAGGCAATGTGATTGCTAAAGTAGCTAAACCGAAGAGTACAGAAAGAACCAAAGCCTCTTCATTTGTTACCCCCACTAATGCAAAGGCCCAAATCATTGCACCTTCACGTATCCCCCAGCCACCATTTGAAATCGGCAACGTTAATATCAACAATATCGGGGGGATAAGCACCAAACAGTTGAATAAGGTGACATCGAGGCCCATTCCGACCGTAATGACGTACACAGCGAGCGATATATTTAGATGACCAACCAGGCCCCACATTAATGGTCTCCAAACACGATGAATAGAAAAGAAAACACGCCGCGTGTCCGCACCAAGATTTCCAAGTCCACGCACCAAACGCCATTTTTTTAAATTATCTGGTAGCCGCTCTGATTGGACCAAAAAAATAAAACAAATTATGGTTAGCAATGTAACAATAGTTGTCCCGAAATATGTGACATACTTCATCTCGCTACTGAGATGTCTTATAAAAAAAAATTGGATAACATCTACTAATACAACCAATGATAAAACAGCCGCAATACGCTCAATAATTACGCTATTCACCGCATTTCTTAATGAAAAGCCTAGCCTATACGAAAGGTACATCCGTACTGCGTCACCACCATTGCCTCCCGGAAGCGCTTGATTGAAAAAACCACCTACGTAAAAAAGGTGTATGGTTAATCTGCGTCGTACATTAGAGCCAAGGCCATCTAAGACAGTCCCCCAGCGCAAACCACCGATTACAATTTGCACAGAGAAAATCACTAATGATAGGACTAGTAACTCCAAGTCAACTTTTGCTATGTGCAGCCAAACAAGACCTAAATCGACATCCGATATTAAATACCATATCAATCCTCCAGTCACGAAGGCCTTAAGGCTGATAGCCACCCATTTTTTCAAAATCAAAAAACCTCATTAGAGTGGATTGCAAGGTGTAATTAGCAGCACCACACATGCAAGTCACGACGATGATGATGCATTTCCTGTCGGCTTAAACCGAACAGGCACACGTTTACGGCCCCAATTACCTGGTGGGCCGCTAAAAACGCCTGCGATAGGTGCATCACAACTCTTACAACTAGCTTCGTTATTATGTCCAATGTCAACGTTCCATTCTGATAATAAGTACCAATCACGGCCAATAAGTATCTCTCCACATTTCTGACAGTATGTGCTCTGCGCGGAATGGTCATGTACATTACCCACATAGGCGTACCGTATACCATTCTCTATAG
>PBLS01000011.1 GCA_002721825.1 Magnetovibrio sp. | reverse complement strand
TTTTTGGTAATGGAGATGTAAATACTGTGGAAGACGCGCGTAACCTGCTTCAAATTTCCGGAGTGGACGGAATAATGGTCGGGCGAGGTACTTATGGTCGGCCTTGGTTTCTTGAACAAATTCGCCATTTTTTGGATACAGGACAGAAGCGCCCAGCACCAGCACTAAAAGACCAGTGCAACATTATTATTGAGCATTTTGACGCCCTCCTAAGTCACTATGGGGTTTCGGTAGGGCTGAGAATTGCGCGAAAACATCTAGGTTGGTATTCGAAAGGATTGCCAAATTCTGCAGTATTTAGAGGCGCAGTTTTCAAATTGACTGAACCCCACGAAGTACGCAGATTGTTGCGACATTTTTACGCCTCTCGCACAAGTCGTAGGGCTGCATAATGGTTATTCAATCGTTTCAGTTTTCTGACGTGGATGAGACTAAAAACACTATAAAGTTAGACCAAATCCTAAATGCCCTTACGGCAATCATAGTAGCTGTCGATGAATTCGGCTTCATCACATACGTTAACTCTGCAGGTGAGCAATTTTTAGCAAACAGTGCTCATAATTTAGTGGGAGAGAAGTTTGAAAATCTTCTTCCAGCGGATAGTCCTTTATTTGCCGTTATCAGCCAAACTCGCAAACATCAACAAGCAGTTTCAGAGTATGGAATCACTATTGAAACGCCACGAATAGGCCGTCATTTGGTGAATTTGCATGCAACAGCCTCATTAGATGATCCAAATAATGTCGTTATTACGCTATTTCCACGTTCAATAGCGGATAAAATTGACCGTCACCTTTCCCATAAGGGAGGCGCACGGTCTGTAAATGCTATGGCATCATTATTAGCGCATGAGGTTAAAAACCCGCTGTCAGGTATCCGCGGTGCCGCACAATTACTTGAAGATAATATTGATGAAGAAGGTCGACATTTGACGAAATTGATCCGTGATGAAGTTGATCGAATTTGTGCGCTTGTTGACCGTATGGGTCTATTCTCACGAAATGCTATAATGCGGCACGAAGAGGTCAACATTCACCAAGTGCTTGATCACGTGCGTCAATTAGCTCGTAATGGTTTTGGTAAGCGCGCCCGCATTCTTACAAAATTTGATCCGTCGTTACCCTCGATAAGGGGTGATCGAGATCAATTGGTGCAGGTATTTTTAAACTTGGTCAAAAACGCCGTGGAAGCAGTATCGCATGAAAATGGCGAGATTATTTTGGAAAGCGCTTATTCTCAGGGGTTTCGTATATCTTCTCCTGGTAGTGCTCATAGAGTAAAACTTCCTTTAATGATTAGCGTGATCGATAATGGGGCTGGAGTAACAGATGAATTGCAGCCCTACCTCTTTGATCCCTTTGTGACTAATAAGCCGAATGGAAGTGGTTTGGGACTTGCTTTAGTAGCGCAGATCATTCAAGGCCACGGAGGTATTATAGAGTATGAACACGAACAAAATCGAACAGTATTTAAAGTTTTATTACCGGTATTTGTAGAGGAAAACATAGGGTGAAAACAGCGCCCACAATTCTTTTGGCTGACGATGATTCAGCTATAAGAACAGTAGTCTCCCAAGCCCTTACACGTGCAGGTTTTGAGGTTCGCGCGACCGAGGCAGCTGCTATGCTTTGGAAATGGGTCGAAGAAGGGAACGGCGACTTGGTGATAACAGATGTCGTGATGCCGGATGAAAGCGGGTTAGATTTAATACCACGTATCAGACGTATTCGTCCCGACTTGCGTATCGTTGTCATGAGTGCTCAGTCAACACTTCAAACGGCAGTCAAGGCAACAGAAAGTGGTGCATTTGAATATCTTCCTAAGCCATTTGATATCAATGAATTGGTCGCCGTAGTTAAGAGAGGGGTTGAGAAAAAAGATAATGTTGCTGTTCCAAGAGGTATAGCTGAAGATATTGGTGACGCTTTACCTTTGATTGGTCGTTCAGGTGCCATGCAGGAAGTCTATCGCACATTGGCTCGCTTAATGCCTACCGATCTTACCGTAATGGTAAGTGGGGGCTCTGGTACCGGGAAGGAATTGGTAGCGCGCGCTCTGCACGATTATGGTAAGCGTAAACAGGGCCCGTTCGTTGCTGTGAATATGGCAGCCATTCCACGTACATTGATAGAAAGTGAGCTTTTTGGCTACGAAAAAGGTGCTTTTACCGGCGCTACGGCACGTACATCTGGGCGGTTTGAACAAGCAAATGCGGGTACATTATTTTTGGACGAAATTGGTGACATGCCGATGGAGGCGCAAACTCGCCTGCTGCGGGTTTTGCAAGAGGGAGAGTTCACAACTGTGGGTGGTCAGACACCAATTGTAGCTAACGCACGTATTATTGCTGCTACTCACCACGACTTGAAACAGTTAATCCGTCAAGGTTTATTCCGTGAAGATCTGTTTTTTCGTCTTAATGTAGTGCCTATCTTATTACCGCCCCTTCGCAGTCGGGTAGAAGACATTCCTGAATTGGTTAGGCATTTTTTAGCACGCGGTAAGAATGCTGGCTTGCCATGGAAAACTTTAGACTCGGCTGCTCTTGATAGACTTATGCGTCATTCATGGCCAGGGAATGTACGCGAATTGGAAAATTTGATACAGCGGTTAACTGCTCTTTATTCAGAAGAAAATATCTCTCTATCGATTGTTGAAAGGGAATTAGGTGACAGCAATCAGGTAATTAATAAGGACCTTGTGGATATTTCGGATCCGGGACTTGCCAGTTCGGTTGAGCGTCATCTCTCATCTTATTTTGCTGCCCATCAGAATGAGTTACCTGCAACGGGACTTTATAGTCGTGTTTTAAGAGAAGTCGAAAAGCCCTTGATTATGCTTACCCTTCAGGCAACGCGTGGTAATCAAATAAGAGCAGCTCAGGTTTTAGGGCTAAACCGCAATACCCTGAGAAAAAAAATACGTGAGCTGGATATTCCAGTGATTAGGGGAGGGCGGTGAGTAAAGTTAGGGTAAATAAAAAGAGGCTTCTATCGCTGGCTCGTAAAGGATTTTCTAGTCGGAAGGCGGCCTATGGTCTAGCCATTGCTGCATTCCTATCGGGGGTAGCTACAGTGATTAGCATAACTGATAGGTCCGGTAGTTCATATGAAATAGATACGGTCTTAAGCTTGCTTTACATTGATGGTATATTACTTCTGCTTCTTGCGGTTGTGGTTATCTGGCAGTTGATGCGCTTGTGGGCTGAACGTCGCCGCGGAGCTGCCGGTTCAGGCTTGCATGCGCGTTTGATAGTCTTATTTAGCTTAGTAGCAGTAACACCCAGTATATTGGTTGTGGTGTTTTCAGCATTGTTTTTGAATTTCGGTATGCAAAGCTGGTTCTCCGAAAGGGTCCGCACAGCGTTAAATGAGTCAATGGTAGTGGCCAAAGCCTATTTGCATAGCCACCGCAATATTATCCAGACAGATGCATTCTCTCTAGCAAATGACCTTAACTTAAATGCCGGACAATTGATGCGTAATCGTAATCTCTTTAACGACATACTTTCTTCGCAATCTGCGTTACATTCCCTTTCGGAGGCTGTGGTACTTGATAGTGCAGGCAATGTCCTCGCAAGAGCACGGTTTAGCTTGATGCCCGAAATTGAAACTCTTCCTATCGATGCCTTAGATACTGCTAATGAGGGAAAGATTGCGGTAATAGACTCCGAAAATGAAGAACGTATGCGCGCATTGATCAGGTTGAATCGATTTGTTGACGCCTATTTGTTAGTTGAGCGACTGGTTGATTCGCGTGTAAGTGGCTACATTGAACGTATTAATTCCGCTGTGCGTAGTTATAAAAAAATGGAAAGCGAGCGAAGCGGTATTCAAGTCAGCTTTATTATAATATTTGTAATGGTAGCTCTGCTTCTTGTCTTGGCTGCTAGTTGGGTCGGTTTAGTTGTCGCTCGCCACCTGGCTAGGCCAATTAGCCAATTAATTACCGCTGCAGAGGAAGTAAGTGGTGGAAATCTCGATTACCGAGTAGATGTTGGTATTGCTAATGATGAAATAGGTACTCTTGGACATGCTTTTAACAATATGACATCGCAGTTAGAAGCGCAGCAAATTGGTCTACTTGAGGCAAACCGTAAGCTTGATGAGCGGCGTAGGTTTACGGAAACAGTTTTAGCTGGAGTTTCTGCAGGCGTAATTGGACTTGACGCTCGGTGTAATGTTCATCTTCCTAACCGGTCTGCATCTGAGTTACTAGGACTCAATATAGCTGATTTTGTGGGAAAGCCACTAGCAGAAGTAATCCCGGAAATGAAAGAGTTGTTGGTTAGTGCTATAGAAATTCCGCAACGCACCCATCAGGGAGAAATTCGTTTACTTCGTCAAAATGGAATTCGTACGTTGTTAGTTAGAATTACAGGAGAAACATTGAAGCGAGAAACCATAGGGTATGTCTTGACGTTTGACGACATAACGGACCTTTTATTGGCTCAACGTAAGGCGGCTTGGGGTGATGTTGCTCGCCGAATTGCGCATGAAATAAAAAACCCTCTTACACCAATTCAACTATCTGCTGAACGTTTGCTTAGGAAATACGCGGAAAAAATAGAGGATGATCCTGATATATTTATAACCTGTACGGAAACAATTGTTCGTCAGGTTGAAGATATTGGGCGCATGGTGGATGAATTTTCTGATTTTGCCCGTATGCCGCAGCCAGATATGAAACTTAATGATATAATAGAAGTTTGTCGCGAGGTCATTTTTTTTGAGCGAACTCGTAACCCACGAATTCGTATTGAGGAAGAACTTCCAGAAACTGCGGTAATGGTTAATTGTGATGGTAATCAAATTGCAAGAGCACTTACCAATATACTGAAAAATGCCGCAGAATCTGTAAGTACAAAAATGGCATTAGAGCCGTCTATTAAAGAGAGTGGTTTTATTAGCATAAAGCTAGAATACCAACATTTCACGAACCCAGCCAAGGAATCTGGTTATCTTAAAATTGTCGTCATAGACAATGGAAAAGGCTTACCGGAGGATTGTGAACGGCTCACAGAGCCTTATGTGACGACGAGGGAAAAAGGTACAGGTCTCGGCTTGGCCATCGTACGTAAAATTATGGAGGATCATTATGGAAATGTGCATCTTGAGAACCGTCAAGGTGGTGGCGCAAAAGTAACATTAAGTCTGCCTTTTGCTCGCGATTTGCCGAAAGCTCAGAAATTTAATGAACAAGTAATGACATCCGAGCGCGCGCAATAAATTAACAGAGCGTTACTAATAGTTTAATGCTAGGGACTCATTTATGGCCAACGATATTCTAATAGTAGATGACGAAGCCGACATACGGATGCTAGTTGCCGGTATTCTGAGAGATGAGGGCTTTGATACACGCGAGGCCGCAAGCAGCCATGAAGCGATAGCTGAAGTCGAGGCCCATAGACCAAACTTGATACTATTAGATATTTGGTTGCAGGGTAGCGAGCTTGATGGGCTGGGCATACTTAAAGTGATAAAACGTAACCATCCCTTGGTGCCTATTTTGATGATGAGTGGGCATGGTACGGTAGAGATGGCGGTGGCCGCTATAAAGGAAGGTGCTTACGATTTTATTGAAAAGCCTTTTAAGACTGATCGGTTAATTCTTCTTGTAGAACGCGCTATTGAAGCAGCAAGGCTGAAGCGTGAAAATGCGGAACTGCGGGTGCTTGCTGATGTTAAGCCGTTAATGATCGGTAATTCGAAGTTGATACGTGCTCTTGATCAAACTATTGAAAAGGTTGCATCCACAAATAGTAGAGTGATGATTTCCGGGCCGGCAGGGTCAGGGAAGGAGGTAGTAGCACGACTGATCCATGAGAGATCGCCTCGAAGAGCAAGCCCTTTCGTTGTTGTAAACTGCGCCGCAATGTCATCAGAACGAATGGAGGATGTATTGTTCGGGTTAGAGGGTGCCCGGGATGATGGGGGGACTTTTATTACTACGGGTACATTTGAGGCTGCCCATAAAGGAAGCCTTCTTCTTGATGAAATAGCGGACATGCCGATAAGAACGCAAGGTAAAATAGTCCGAGTGCTCCAAGATCAAGTGCTTAATAGGGTTGGCGGCAATACGCAGGTTGGGGTCGATGTCAGAGTTATTGCAACGACAACTAAGGACCTAACGGCGGAAATCAAAGGAGGTAATTTCCGTGAGGATCTTTATTATAGACTCAATGTGGTCCCAATTGAAGTCCCACCGTTGAATGCTAGGCGTGAAGATATTGCGCCACTCGCTGAGCATTTTTTGTCACGCGCTAGTCAAGCAACTGGGCAGGCCGGTTTTCGTATCGATGAGGAGGTTTTATCCGCGCTGGAAAGCTATGACTGGCCTGGAAATGTGCGAGAATTGCGTAACGTTATAGAACGCATGCTTATCTTAACGCCCTCTGAAACTAGGGTATCGAATGCGGCAGAATATTTACCTCAAGAAATACAAGGCGCACAGGCCCCACAACCAGAACTAAATGGAAAGCTAATGACGTTGCCACTCCGCGCAGCTCGAGAGCAATTCGAATATACTTATCTTAGTACGCAAGTTAAGCGTTTTGATGGAAATATTTCTCGTACGGCTGAATTTGTTGGCATGGAACGCTCAGCACTGCATCGAAAACTTAAGACACTTGGCGTTCTTTAAAGGTACGATATATTTTAGATACAACCTAGAACAACATAAATTTATTGAGAGAGCCATACCATGAAAGTTATAGTTTGTGGAGCAGGCCAAGTCGGTTTTCACATTGCTCGCCATCTGTCACTTGAGAACAATGATGTCACTGTTGTTGACCAGTCTCCTAAACTAATCCAACAAATTAATGATAGCCTTGATGTTAATGGAATAGTTGGAGAGGCTTCTCATCCTAGGGTTTTAGATGTAGCCGGTGCTGATGACGCCGATATGTTGATTGCCGTAACATATGCGGACGAAGTGAATATGGTCGCGTGTCAGGTAGCACACTCGATTTTTGACATTCCAACGAAGATTGCGCGGGTACGCCAGCAAAGCTACCTAGATCCAATGTGGTCAAATTTATTTTCCCCGGATCATATGCCTATTGATCATATTATATCTCCAGAGATTGAAGTGGCACGCGCTGTTACGCGTCGACTTCAAGTGCCGGGTGCGATTGAAATGATCCCGCTTGCTAATGATAAGGTTAAACTTCTTGGTGTTCGCTGCGGTGATGGGTGCCCTTTGGTTAACACGCCTCTTCGACAGTTAACGCAACTATTTCCTGACCTGAATATCGTTATTGTTGGGTTGATGCGTGGTGATCAAGCAATTGTACCTAGCTCGGAGGATCAGATGCTTCCAGGTGATGAGGTGTACTTTGTTGTAGATAGTGAGCAGATAGGCCGAGCCATGTCCTCTTTTGGTTACGAGGACACAGAAGCAAGGCGTTTATTGATTTTTGGAGGAGGTAACATTGGTTTATTCCTTGCCCAGGAGATCGAGCGAGAGCACGATTGGGTACAGACGAAAATTATTGAGCAAAATCCTGAGCGCGCGAAAAACATTGTTGGGAAACTTGGTGAAACTATGGTTCTAAATGGCAATGTTCTAGATCATGAATTACTAGAGGAGGCTAGTGTTAGCGACACGGAAACAGTTGTTGCAGTAACAAATGATGACGAAACCAATATACTTGCTTCTTTGCTAGCTAAGCGGTACGGGTGTCAACGGGTCATCACGTTGGTAAATAAAAGTACTTATGAAACGCTTATAAACTCGCTCGGAATTGATGTAATAGTTAGTCCACGAAATATTACAGTTTCAACAATTTTACATCATATTCGTCGTGGGCGAATTCATTCTGTACACACATTGCGTGAAGACTTTGGGGAGTTGATCGAAGCTGAGGCATTGGAGACTTCAGAAATCGTGGGTAAACCGTTGAAGGAAATTAAAATGCCAAGCGGTGTTATGTTGGGCGCTATAGTACGTGCCGGGGAGATGATTTGTCCTGGGGGCTCAACAATTGTTGAGCCTAATGATCGGGTGATTTTGTTTGCCTCAGCAAAGGTGATCCGTAAAGTCGAACAATTATTTTCAGTTCAACTAGAGTATTTTTAGGCTAGGAAATGGCGCGAATTGCATACGTCAACGGACGGTATCTACCACATAGACAGGCTATGGTCCATATAGAGGACCGCGGTTATCAGTTTGCTGACGGGGTATATGAAGTAATAGCTATCCATAAAGGCCGGTTCCTAGGAGAAAAGGGGCACATGGACCGGCTCGAACATTCGTTAAATGAACTTTCGATCACGGCGCCTCTGGCAAGAAAACCGATGATGCATATTTTGCGTGAAGTGGTTCGCAAAAATCGTGTATATCATGGTTTAGTATATATGCAGATTACCAGAGGTGTGGCTGCCCGGGATCATCCGTTCCCAGCAAAATGTGTTAGTTCAATGGTTGTGACAGCTGTTAAGCGTCCGCCGATTGATAAGAAACAGTTACTTGCAGGAATTTCCGTGATTTCAACCCCTGATCTTCGTTGGAAGCGTCGGGACATCAAGTCGATATCTCTCTTACCTAATGTGCTCGGAAAGCAGAAAGCCATTGACGAGGGTTCTCAAGAGGCGTGGCTTTTTGATGAGGATGGTTATGTTACGGAAGGTACGGCCACTAATGCTTGGATTGTGACAAAGGAGAGCGAGTTGATAACACGTGATATCAGCGAAAATATACTAAATGGTATCACTCGGCTTGCTATTATTGAAGCTGCAAAGGAGAAAAATATTCCCGTGATTGAGCGGCGGTTTACTATTGCGGAAGCGCGAAAGGCCAGGGAGGCCTTTATCTCGAGTTCAAACGCCCATGTCAAAGCAGTAACTTGTATTGATAACGAGATAATAGGGGAAGGACAGGCAGGTGAACTAACCGTTCGTTTATTGGATATATATATGGATTTTATAGAAAAAGTAGGTGGCCCTCAGTATGCGGGTAAATGGAATTGAGGGGGAGGGGCATTGTTTGAGGGGGCAAATCCACAAGCCTTAATATTTGATTGGGATAATACACTAGTCGACACGTGGGCTATTATTCATGATGCTCTCAACACGACTTTAGAGACATTTGGAAAAGATTCCTGGAGTTTAGATGAAACCCGAACCCGGGTCAGGAGCTCTATGCGGGATAGTTTTCCAGATATTTTTGGTGATAGATGGGAAGCCGCTGGTCGAGTATTTTACAAGCGTTATGGGGCTATTCATATAACCAAGCTTAAGCAATTAGCTGGTGCGACGCTAATGTTGGAACGAATTGCTGCTAAGGGGCTTTACTTAGCTGTGGTATCTAATAAGCGTGGTGATTACTTGCGCTCAGAAGCGAGCCATTTAGGATGGTCTAAGTTTTTTGATATGATTGTGGGTGCGAATGATGCAAAACGTGATAAACCGTTACCTGAACCCATTTATTTGGCTTTATCAAAAACAAATATCCAACCAGGGCCCGAAGTTTGGTACGTTGGTGATACCGATATAGATATGCATTTTGCTCATCGTACTGGATGCGTTCCGGTTCTTATGCGCGAGTTAGCGCCTCAAAGTGCAGAGTTCAATGATAAAAATCCAGCTTATCACTTCAGTACTTGCATGGCACTTTGCAAGTACATAGATAACCTGTAAGCTCTATTCAATATAAGGTATTGTGGATATAAAAACCGACAGGAAATAGCTAAACCAAGGTTAGCGGATACTAATGTATAAAGCGACGAGTCTCTGGTCACTAGAGGGGTAGGCCAGTAACGTCGAGAATCGATAAAAATGAGGTGTTTGCGATGACCCCAGAAAAATCTCAAAAGGTTCAGGACGTTTTCCTCAATCAAATTCGAAAGCAAAAGGCACCGGTTACGGTATTTTTGGTAAATGGAGTGAAACTGCAAGGGATTGTTACATGGTTCGATAACTTTTCGGTACTCTTGCGCCGCGATGGCCATACACAACTAGTCTACAAACATGCAATTTCTACAATTATGCCTTCGGAGCCGGTACGGTTGTTTGAGCAGGAAAAAGTGGAAGAAGGTACACCTGAGTAGGCTCATTTTAATAAAATCTACTGCTTTCGCGTGATTAATTACCAGTTCGATAGCACTAGTCGATCGGTCCAGAGATGCATCGTGCTCCACCCTTTGTTAAGCACGAAGGAGGGAAGTTCATCTAGGGATCCTAAGTCCGCTCTCAAGGAAATCTGCAGCCTTGCTTCGGCTATAAAGTTAAAAATTCAATATAGTGAGTATCTACAAGTCAAAAGACCGCGTTCAGCAACCTTGTTCGGCTTGGGTGTTGTGGAGCGTTTTCGAGGTATAATTGATAATTTAAAGGAGATAACTCCCGTAAATGTTATAGTAATTGATACTCAACTTAGCCCTGTTCAGCAGCGTAACTTAGAGGCGGCTTGGCAAAGTAAGGTAATTGATAGAACGGCGCTTATTCTTGAGATATTTGGGGCCCGAGCTCAAACTCGGGAAGGACGCTTGCAAGTAGAATTAGCAGCCTTGAATTATCAAAGAAGTCGATTAGTACGTTCATGGACGCATCTAGAACGCCAGCGCGGTGGCGCCGGTTTTGTAGGTGGGCCGGGTGAAAGTCAAATTGAACTTGATCGCCGTATGATCGATAAGCGAATTTATCGAATTAAAAATCAAATTGAGAGAGTGAAGCGAACGCGGTTACTGCATAGAAATGCACGTAAGCGCACTCCCTATCCCATTATTGCATTAGTTGGTTACACCAATGCTGGGAAGTCTACACTTTTTAATCGATTAACTAAAGCGGAAGTGAGAGCGAAAGACCAGCTGTTTTCAACACTTGATCCGACCATGCGAGGCATAACCTTGCCAACTGGCCAGCAGGTCATCTTTTCTGATACGGTCGGTTTTGTATCCAATCTGCCCCATGAGTTGGTTAAAGCCTTCCATGCGACTATGGAAGAAGTTGTGGCAGCTGATTTGATTTTGCACATACGTGACGTAAGCCATGTTGATACTGAAGCACAGAAAATTGATGTATTGCACGTCTTGTCGGATATAGGCATTAATAATGTTGATCAACGTGTAATGATGATTGAAGTTTTAAACAAGATTGACCTACTGGACTTTGAAAACCATCAGGTTATTGGTAAAAAGACAAAACGCTCTAATCAACCGACTGTGACCGTTTCCGCTCTTAATGGAGATGGCGTAAAACGGTTGTTAAATGCAATTGGAGATCGACTTAGCACAGGTTTTGAGATGCTAGATATTAAGCTGCAACCCACGGATGGAGCCGCTTTAGCATGGCTATATCGAAATGGTAATGTTATTTCGCGCGAGGACGCTGAAGAGGCTATTTATCTGAGTGTGCACCTTCCGCCGTCGAAGTTGAACCAGTTTAAATCAAAGTATCGCCAGTGACGCCGGAGCCGGTCAAAGTAGAGAATATTATTCGCAACGTTGCCGAGGATATTGTTTTCCCTCGATTTCAGACCCTTGCGAGCCACGAAATTTCTACCAAGGGTTCTGGGGATATCGTTACGATAGCTGATGAAGAGGCCGAGTATGCGCTGGGACAGGCCTTGAAAGATTTGTTACCGGGCTCTGTTGTCATAGGTGAGGAAGAGATCGCTGAAAATCCAATTATACTGAATGCCCTAACCGGCGATGAACCAGTCTGGGTAATTGATCCTGTTGATGGAACACAAAATTTTGCTAATGGAAATACACGGTTTGCTATGATTGTTGCCCTTATTTACGGTGGAAAAACTGTTGCTGGATGGATACATGAACCGGTGAGAGATACAACAGTTTGGGCTTTAATAGGAGAGGGGGTTTACGAAGCAAATAAGTGTTTACAACCGAACAGTCCTAAACAAATAGATAATTTAATTGGCACGTTGAGTCGCTTTCAAAAAGAGCGTTTATCGGCTTTCTGCATTGAACAGAACGGAAAGCAAGAATTACCTAAGTCAGTGGAAAAATATGGCTGTGTTGGTGCGGAATACGCTGATTTGGCGCGTGGAAATTTGCAGTATGCTTTTTACAAAGGCACCTTGAAGCCCTGGGATCATTTAGCTGGGGTTTTAATTCACGCTGAAAGTGGAGGTTATAGTGCCCTTGTGGAAACTAGAATTCCATTAAAACCGGATCCGAAGTTGAGGCGACAAGCTATGCTTTTAGCCCCAAATGAGGATATATGGCATTACCTTTTAAATTTACTCGTAGGGTGAAGCATTTTTAAGGCCTTTTTTACGACATTTTCTGGCATTATTGCGTTAACACAAGGATACCTCTTATTGACTAACGGATGAATACAATTACCCAGGCAGCCGGCGCAAGGAAGGTCCTCAAATAAGAATGTCACGTTATCCGGACAGATTCGCTTATCATAAGGTATGCTATCAACTGTATGTGCAGCACTGGCGAGACACAGAGTGTTGGCTCCGCAACCAACGGCTAAGTGTAAGACAGATGTATCAACCGTAATTATGAGTTGTGCATTGCGAAATAAAGTTAGTTTTTCATAAAGCTCCTGAGTATTTGTCCTTATTTCGGGTAAAGGGTATGGGGTGTAAACTCGGGGTATTTTACAAGGTCGCCTGGTCCGACTGAAAGGATAATTTCGTAGTCTTTACCTAATACTTTGGCTAGTTGTAACCAGACGGTTAGTGAGAAGTTCCGCTCTGCTTCATTAGAAAATGGATGAAAAACTATATAATTAGTATCGCTCTTCTCAAGCGCAGGCATAAGAGTTTGATCGAAGCATACTTTGGGGATTTGAATGTCTTGTTCCAATAATGCAGATACTAGTTCAGTCCATCGGGCCATACGGTGAGACATTCCTCTCGCTGTCTCTATCCAATTAGTGTAAATTGAACGGTTTTCCAACAAAAGTTTATCATGCTTAGGCCATGAGCGAGGGCGCAATGCAAATGAAAGCTGAGCGTCAGCGGCCATAATTAGAGAATCGTCAACCGTTGGAAGCCGAAGGTGGTCGGTGCTAACTGCTAGTCTAAAATTTCGCGAAAAAATTTTGTCTATAAAGCTATAGCGGTAAATGGGTTGGCGAATAAATTTACGGTAGTTTAACGGTAATATTTCAAACGTATCGGGGAAAAGGAATTCGGCAGCTGTGCTTGAATGTTGCATTATGACTGTAATCTGTTCGTGTTTATGGGCGAGCATTGCAAAGTACGGCGCTATTATAGAAAAAAGAATGGTGTCGCCGAGACCACCAGATGAAAGCAGTAAGATGCCGGTAGGTTGGTCCGGACGATTCGCAATTGCTCGTTTTCTTCGGTGCAATTGATCACAAAATGATCTAATCACTGACATTTGTATCTCGCTCACGAGTCGGTCGACTTTTTGCCAACTGTAACTTTTCTAATCAACCAGTGTAATATCGATGCTATGGTATCAGTTAAGTCTAATCAATTCCCGACGAATTTATATCACAGGTCAAATTGATTTTAAGGGGAAATAGAAATTCAATAGCTTTGAAAGCCTGGGCAAGCCTTCATTGAAACCTTATACTTTGTGAACTCTTTGGGGTCACGATGAAAAACTGATGGAGATAAATTTTATGGCAAAAACCGCATTTATAGGTCTT
This sequence comes from Magnetovibrio sp., assembly GCA_002721825.1. Taxonomy (GTDB): domain Bacteria; phylum Pseudomonadota; class Alphaproteobacteria; order Rhodospirillales; family Casp-alpha2; genus TMED8. The sequence goes on along the minus strand of PBLS01000011.1, from coordinate 16,359 downwards.
GGTGTGATGGGATATCCTATGGCTGGGCATTTAGCCTCTAAAGGTAATGAGGTTGTCGTATATAACAGAACTACAGCAAGAGCGGAACAATGGGTCAAAGAATACGACGGAATATTGGCGAAAAGCCCAGCTGAAGCCGCTGACGGCGCAGATATCGTCTGTGCATGCGTTGGTAATGATGATGATCTTAGGAGTGTTGTTTATGGTGACCAAGGAATACTTGCTGGTATGAAAAATATGGCGGTCTTTGTTGATCACACTACTGCCTCGGCTAACGTGGCACGAGAAATAGCTGCGAACGCGCAAGAAATAAATATTGGCTTCATTGATGGTCCGGTTTCGGGGGGGCAGGCAGGGGCAGAAAATGGTGCACTCACCGTTATGTGCGGTGGAGACGAAAAAATTTTTGAAACTGCTCGTCCTTTTATTGAATGTTATGCGCAGGCGGTTACTTTATTGGGACCATCGGGAAGCGGTCAACTTTGTAAAATGGTCAATCAAATTTGTATTGCCGGACTAGTCCAGGGCTTAGCTGAAGGTATAAATTTTGGCTCAAGAGCAGGACTAGATATGAAAAAAGTTGTTGAAGTAATTTCCAAAGGGGCAGCACAGTCTTGGCAGATGGAAAACCGAGGAAAGACTATGATAAATGATCAATTTGATTTTGGCTTTGCTGTTGATTGGATGCGTAAGGATCTCGGGATATGTATAGAAGAAGCTAATAATAACGGTGCAAGACTACCAGTAACAGCTTTAGTTGATCAATTTTATGCCGCTGTTCAATCTAAAGGAGGAGGGCGTTGGGATACGTCCAGTTTGCTACGTATTTTAGCGCGCGATTAATGGTAAATATTAGGCGTTTTTGTTGCTATCTTAGCCCTATTACGATTACGTTGTAGCACATGAGGAAAGGTAATATTTCGTGACCAGTGTGGCACTCCCGAATAGAACGAGTTTGCGTGATCGTATTAGCGCAGAAGAATGGCAAGTTCGTGTAGACTTGGCGGCTTGCTACCGTATGGTAGCACGAAATGGATGGGATGATGGTATATTCACGCACAATTCTGCACGTGTCCCAGGTGTTGACGATCATTTTTTACTGAATCCCTACGGATTGATGTTTTCAGAAATCACTGCTTCTAGCCTAGTCAAGGTGGACGTTGATGGTCGTGTCATAGACCCGCCTGATGCCGAGATCATTAATGCTGGTTTTACGATTCATTCGGCTATCCATATGTCGCGCCACGACGCTTTGTGTGTTATGCACACGCATACTATAGCTGGTATGGCTGTATCGGCTCAGGCTTGTGGTCTACTTCCTCTAAACCAGAAGTCCATGCGTTTCTTTAACCGCATCGCCTACCATGACTACGAGGGGATCGCCGATAATTTGGAAGAAAGGGAACGTTTGGTTGAGGACATTGGCAACTGTCGAGCGATGATTCTCAAAAATCACGGTCTTTTGACTGCTGGTCGGACAATTGCTGAGGCATTCACATTGATGCGTTATCTGCAAAATGCTTGCGAATTACAGATAGCTGCCCAGGCTGGTGGAGAGCTTACTATTCCTCCTCCTAGCGTTTGCGAACGTGTGGCGTTGCAGTTTGATCGTTCTGGCGACAACCAATGCGCTAATGATGCTTCTTGGGCGGCTTACAAGCGCTCTTTAGATAGGGAGGAGCCCGATTATATGGAATAAATTTCTAAATTAACTAGATTTCCAATCGAGTGGCACAAAATTTCTGTCTTAACCTCAGTTATTACCCCTTTATGATACCTTTATAAACTTACGTTTTCTCGAGTTTTTTTACTTCTGTCCAGATGCGCTCCATATCCTCAAGAGTTGGCTTCTTCAGGTTCTCGTTTTCCATCAAAATAGATTCCATAGCGCGAAAGCGGCGCTCAAATTTTTTAGATGCGCGTTTGAGCGCAATTTCTGCGTCTACATTAAGTTTGCGCGCCAAATTGACACAGACGAATAATAGGTCACCGATTTCTTCCTCAACTCGCTCATGATTGCTGGTATTTAATAGTTCGTCTTTAACTTCTAGGATTTCTTCATCAATTTTCTCTAAAATTCCTTCGGTAGTTGGCCAGTCAAAACCTATACGAGCTGCGCGTTTTTGAAGTTTTTGAGCTCTCATTAAGGCTGGAAATGCCAGAGGCACATCTGACATAGCGCTGCTTTTTCTTGAGTTCGATGTATTAAGCCGCTCTCTAGCTTTTATATCTTCCCAAGCCACGCTTTGCGCTTCAGAGGATCTTACGGATGCCTCTGAAAATACATGGGGGTGACGCCTAACCATTTTGTCGATTATCCCGACGACAACGTCGTTAAAGACGAAATGTCCTTCCTCCTTAGCTATCTCTGAATGGAAAATTACTTGAAATAAAAGATCTCCGAGCTCGTCTTTTAATCCTTCAATGTCACTCCGTTCTATAGCGTCTGCGACTTCATATGCTTCTTCTATAGTATATGGGGAGATGGATTGGAAAGTTTGCTCAACATCCCACGGACATCCACTATCAGGATTTCGGAGAGCCAGCATTATATCGAGGAGTTTATCGATATTCGATTTTTTCATAAAAATCTTCTCCGATTTTTAAATTGATGTAAATTGGGCAACTAAATGATGATATATGTAGTTGAGAATATAAAGTAAGGAATAGGGATTACGTTGAGATATTTCACGATCAAAGAGATAAAAACCGCATAATGTATATTATGTAAAATATTATATTATTTATTTATAACAGTAACTTATATATTATAAATGATGTTATTTATCCAAATATCTTTTCGACTGAATATATAATATCCACATGTATCGCCGCTTCATTATCTAAGTTTCTGGAACGTTTATAGTCATGAAATCATAGGCTGGTTCGGCCCCTTCCGGTAGTCGTTGTAATAGTGCATTGTAGTCTAAGCTGGGGCCTAGGTGCGTCATAACCATGCGTTGTGGGTTGATACGATTACGCCAGTTTAGTGCTGTATCTACGTTTATGTGCGTCGGATGCGGGCCATCGGAGAATACACCGATGATCCATGTATGAACTCCCTCTAATAGTACAAACGTCTCTTCTGTTAGACCGATTAAATCAGTAGTATATGCTAAATTACCGAATCGAAAGCCGAGGGTACTAGAAAATCCATGATCTTGATCAAATGCTTGGATTTCGATATTTGCAATACTAAAATTACAACCCGGTATAATTTCATGGGGTGTTAAAACAGGTTTGTAATATACTTTCGCTTTCTTGTTTAGAGGTGTTAAAGTGTAAGGGAAACGTTGAGCTATTAATGCAAGTGTTTCCGCATTAGCATAGATATCAAGAGGTGCGTTCATAGCCCGGTTAATACCCCTAAGATCGTCAATTCCATGCAGATGATCGGCATGTGCATGAGTATACATTACTGCGTCTAGTCTATGGATATCTGAATGCAGCAGTTGATGACGCAAATCTGGCGAGGTGTCTATAAGTATAGTTGTATCATTAGATTTGATTAAGATGGAAGGCCTTAGGCGTTTGTTCTTTTTGTGCTTAGGGTCGCAATTGCCCCAGCCAATCCCGATACCCGGAACCCCACTGGAAGGTCCTGAACCAAGAATGGTGATCTGCATTATACGCCCGTTGCCTTAGTGAAAAGCCGAAAAAAATTCCTTGTGGTGCTCGAGGCGAGGATATCAAGGTTAACGTCTTTTAATTCAGCAACTTTGCTTGCAGTTAATGCCGTAAAAGCTGGCTCATTGCGTTTTCCGCGATGAGGAACTGGAGCTAGATAGGGGGCGTCGGTTTCTACTAACAATCGATCCATAGGTATTGTTTTAATAATATTACGGAGGTCTTGCGCATTTTTAAAAGTTACAATGCCAGAAACTGAAATATAAAGCCCAAGTTTTAGCACTGCTTCCGCTAATTTTGAACTACCCGAAAAGCAGTGAATTACCCCTGTGAATGCGCCTGTTCTATACTCATTCTCTAAAACACGAACTAATACCTCATCTGCATCACGGCTATGAATAACTAACGGTAAGCCGGCCTCTCGTGCTGCTTCAATGTGCTGACGAAACAAAGCTATTTGCTGTTTTCTTGGACTGAGATTGTAGTGAAAGTCGAGTCCTGTTTCCCCAAATGCAATCACTTTTCGATTTTTGGCTTTAGAAAGTAAGGTTCGAGAACTAATTCTAGATTCCGCAGCTGCATTATGTGGATGAACCCCTGCTGTACACCAGATATTTTCGTAACTGTTCGCCACGTTAAGTACCTGATCGAATTTGCTTAATTCTGTACATATAGTTACCATGAATTTTACGCCAGCATTACTTGCCCGCGTAATCACATCATCAAGTTGTCCCTCAAAGTCTGGGAAATCAAGATGGCAGTGGCTGTCTACAAGTTTCACTTAATTCCCCGTCCTATTTAATTTCTTCGTCGATAAGCCGAGGAAATACCCCTTTTGGTACTGGTAATCTTAGCCCCGGCCTTAGCTGTTTCTTCTCATCTGTAATAGCACCGAAAGTTCGTTCAGTAGCGGGAATGCCCAACTGATCGAGGAGATTTGATGATGCCTCAGGCATAAAGGGTTGGGTTAGGATTGCTAAGTGACGAATACATTCAGCCAAAATGTAAAGTACCGTATTCATCCGACTAGGGTCCTTTTCGCGCAGTTTCCAAGGTGCTTGAGCGTCAACGTAACCATTAGCAGCGCGGACCACACTCCAAATAGCTTCTAACGCTTCGTTAAAGGCTTGGGTATCCATATGTTTACGTAATATTGGCAACAAGGCGGTAGATTGACCAATTAATGCCTCATCTTGATCTTCACTAAGTTGCCCTGGCTTAGGTACGCGAGCCCCACAATTTTTTGCTATCATAGAAAGGACGCGTTGTGCGAGATTACCGTAATCGTTCGCCAATTCACCATTCGCGCGTTGCAAAATTGCGCGGTGAGAAAAGTCGCCGTCATTACCGAATGGCACCTCTCGTAGAAGGAAGTAACGCACTTGATCAAGTCCGTACCGGTCGACTAGATCAAAGGGGTTTATAACATTACCAAGCGACTTGGATATTTTCTGCCCTTCGTTAGTCCACCAGCCATGTGCGTAGACGCGCTTCGGAGGCTCAAGTCCAGCGGCCATTAGGAATGCTGGCCAATATACGGCATGAAAACGTAAAATGTCTTTACCAACCATATGCAAGTCGGCGGGCCAATAACGGGCATACTCGCCTGTCTTTGTCTCCGGGAAACCGATAGCTGTGATATAGTTAGTTAATGCGTCAAGCCATACATACATAATATGATTTTTGTCATTCGGCACTGGTACGCCCCAATGAAATGTCGTCCGTGATATGGAAAGGTCTTGCAAACCTGCTTTTACAAAGCTGATGACCTCATTCCTCCGGCTTTTGGGTAAAATAAAGTCAGGATGGTTGTCATAGTATTCTAGTAGGCGGCCTTGCCATTCAGACAAGCGAAAGAAGTAACTTGGCTCTTCTACCCACTCTACTTCTGCACCGCTAGGGGCAATATTGGCGCCATTGGAGTTTGCAGAGATTTCTGAATCAGCATAAAAAGCCTCATCACGCACAGCATACCAACCCGCATAGCTACCAAGATAAATCTCGTTGTTTTTAAGGAGCCGTTCCCATATAGCTGAACATGCTATTCTATGACGTTCTTCCGTGGTACGGATAAAATCATCGTTGCTGAAGCCCATTCGGAGAGCAATGTCCCGAAAATTCTCAGATACCTGATCCGTAAATTCCTTCGGGTCAAGCTTTGCAGCTCGCGCTGATTTCTCAACTTTTTGCCCGTGTTCGTCAGTTCCTGTCAAAAATTTAACGTCGAAACCGTCAAGCCGTTTAAATCGCGCTAAGACATCGCATGCGAGAGTAGTATAGGCGTGTCCAATATGCGGAGCATCATTGACGTAATAAATAGGAGTGGTCACATAATACTTCGGGGCGGTGCTTACAGTCATACTCCGGATGCTCGTGTTGTTTACCCAAGCGAAAGTGCGGTTAACCTTCTCTCGTGGTTTTTGAAATATTTAAAAAGATATTTAAAATCACCTGTTTACGATCCAGGTTTACATAACTTGTATTGACTAAAAGATCATTTGTTTCTTCCCATATTTTGAGCCATCGATCAAGCGTGGCACAGGTTTTTAGGTGGTTGAAAATCTCTATTTCTTCTCTTTGTAGCTCATTTTTGTTGCTGCCACATACATAGTGCACTAGACGCCAAAGCAGGAGAAGCGTCAGGTGGGTCATAATTTCAAATTTTTTACCTGCATCAGCTCGGGATATTTTGGCGCTAAAATCTTGTAAATGGGAGAAATCTATCTCTGGCATTTGGCTCAGAAAGTTTAGGATATTATTATGAATTTCGACCCCGTTGTTCATTGCTAGTTCTATTACTCGACCAATACTGCCTTCAGAAAGTGTCACTAACCGATTTCTCATTTTGAGATCGAGATGTGGCAAATATTGGTCAAGTAAATTATCTATAGTTGTATCGTCTAGGTTGTTAAGCCTCAATTTTTGGCAACGTGACCGGGTTGTCGGAAGTAGCTTCTTCGGCCGGTCGCAAACTAAAAGTAAAAGAGCATTTGGGGGAGGTTCTTCTAAAATTTTTAAGAGTGCGTTTTCTGCACCCCTAGTTAAATCATCTGCGTTGTCTATGACTATAACCTGCCAGCCACCTTCACCGGATGTTAATCGAAGGAAGCCGTTTAATTTACGGATATCATCAACGCTAATAACGCCTTTAGAATTTTTGTTTTTTTTAAATGCTGTTTCGACCGCCATAAAATCCGAATGTCCGTTGGCTCCTACGCGCTGAAATGTGGGGTTATCCGTTGGGATAAATAAAGGGCTTGTCTTGTTTTCTTTATAGATATTATTTGTTTCTAGGGGTGCGAGAGACTGTTTATGGGGTATTCTTAAAGGTCCGCCTGCGAGAACATACCTCGCAAACCGATAAGCAAGTGTAGCCTTCCCTATTCCTCTATTGCCGGTGAGCATCCAGGCGTGAGGAAGTTTTTGATCAATAAAATTTCCAGCAAGTATTTGCTCTGCTCTTTCTTGCCCAAATAGATGAGGATTCCTTCGCGGTTCTAAAACTATTTTTTTCTGCTCTAATTGGTCATTCGGTGAATTCAAGTAATGCGATCCCCTCATCAAGGTAGGTTTAAACGTTTACTGACTTCAATCATAATTTTATGATGAACAGTCTCTTCGTCACCAGAGGCATCAATTACTGCACACCTTTCTGGTTCTTTTTGGGCAATTTCGAGAAAACCGTTTATTAGACGTTTATGGAAGTTTTTATTCATATTCTCATATCTATCATCACCGCCGCTGCGCCTTTTTGCTCTCTCTAATCCCTGGTTCAAGGGCAAATTGAGGATTAACGTTAAATCCGGAACAAAATCTTTGTACAATTCAAAATGTAAATTAGCAATGGATGCAATATCGAGTTGGTTTCCATAACCTTGGTAAGCCATAGTTGAATCGAAATACCGGTCAGATATTACTATTTTGTTGTGCGAGAGTGCTGGCTTTATAATTTTTGTTAGATGTTCGAAACGTGCGGCATTATGCAATAGTACTTCAGTCATTGGTAACCATCGGTCTGCGGCACCCTCGACTAATAGATGACGGATTTCCTCCGAGGCCAGGCATCCACCCGGTTCTCGGGTTGCTAAGCATTTGTGGCCGGCAGCTGATAATGCCGAAACAAGGTGCTTGGTCTGGGTTGATTTGCCGGTGCCTTCGCCACCCTCCAGCGTGATGAATGTACCCATCGACATGGGCAGATAGTTGCTCAATTGGATTCCCCCCAAAGAACGATGCTTAAAGCTGCCATAAGTCGACCAATTAAATTAAGGCGGTCAATATCATATTTCGCTATCAATGGTATGATTTCTGTTCCTCGCGATGGAGTTTTGATCACGAGTTTGGCAATATTTTGACCTTTTCTTATTGGGGCAGGAACTGGGCCATCATACACTAATCTGACGTCTAGCTTGCTTCTCTCTATTCTTTGCAAAGTAAGATGCACGTCACGAGGAACGATCAGGGGTACGCGTGGCGATTGCCCTAACCAAACTTCTGCTTCTCCAATTTGGTCACCAGATTTTAAAAGATAATAGTTTGAATATTCCCTATAAGCCCATTCGAATAGTCGCTCAGGCTCCTCGCTACGAGTTTTTTTGGAAGGCAAACCATTTACCACAAGTATAATTCTTCGGTTGTGTCGATTTACTGATGCTACTAAGCCATACCCGGCCTCGTTTGTGTGACCTGTCTTTAAGCCATCGGCATCCATTTCCTTATACAATAAAGGATTTCGGTTGCGTTGCTTGATACCATTATAAGTGAACTCTAACTCGTTAAAATAGTGGTAGTATTCTGGGAAATCTTCGATTAAACGTTGCGATAGTGTAGCAAGGTCACGAGGTGACATACGGTGCTCTGGGTGTGGCCACCCGGTAGAATTAACAAAATGGCTATTTAACATTTTAAGCTCGCGTGCTTTTTCGTTCATTTCAAGTGCAAAAGCAGCCTCACTTCCAGATATGCTCTCGGCTACTACGATACATGCATCGTTGCCAGATTGTACTATAATACCCCGAATTAAATCCTCGATTGTAACGCGTGATCTTGGCTTTAAAAACATTGTTGATGAACCGCTTTTTATGCCACCTTTCCGCCAAGCATTTGTGCTGACTCGAAATTTATCTTCCAGCGAAAGCGCACCAGATTTCAATCTACTAAAAAGCATGTAAAGCGTCATTAGCTTGCTCATAGAAGCTGGCGGCATGGGCTCGTCGGCATACTTGTTTAAAAGTACCCTTCCCGTGGTTCCCTCAACGATGATTGCTGATTTAGCTTTTGTTTCAAGGGCATAGACCGGAAATGTATTAAAAATAGAAGCAAGGATACAAAGCCATGAAACAAATTTTAAAATTTTTGACTTGAAAATATGCATTCTAAACCTGTTAAAATTTAGCATATACTATGAAAGGGATCTGCATTTTAAATCTGTCGTTATTCAACAATAATTTTTGCGCTGGAATAACCTGCTTGGGCGACTGATTCCAACATTTTATCAGCGGCATTAATTCCATTCAGTGGACCTATGCGCACCCGGAATAGATCTTGTCCACTAATAAGTACGGATGAAATCGTTACGGGACCAACGTTGCTTAAATGAGCTTGAACCTTATTTGCATTTTCATAAAGTTTGAAGGCGCCTGCTTGGACAAAGATATTTGTTTCCTCTACGGGTTTAACCACGATATTTCCTGTTAATTGTTCGTCAGGGGGAGCTTGTCTTTTTCTATTTTTCATTTCATTGTTTTCGGAAATTGATCGTGGGGTAATGGTCTTGGGGGCGCTAACTTTACTGCCAGGGATAAGAGGTAAGCTTTCCGTAGCGACAGAAGCTTTTGGTATGCGTTTAACCGTAATTGGCGATCCGATTTGTCTTATTTCTTCTTGTCCCTTTAAATTTGCTTTTAAAGCACGGCTCTTACTTGCAAGGATTTGTACCCTAACCTTTGCTGTTCCCTGACGCTGAAAGCCAAGTAATTGGGCGCTTCGCCGAGAAAGGTCTATTATGCGTGAGCGGGCAAAGGGACCTCGGTCATTGATTCGCAACACTAAGCTGCGCCCATTTTCTAAATTGGTGACACGAGCATAGCTTGGCATTGGGAGTGTTTTGTGGGCTGCGGTGACCGCATTCATGTCATAGATTTCACCATTAGCGGTTTTGCGTCCATGGAATTTTCTACCGTACCATGATGCTATACCCGTTTCATCATACTGATAATCTTCTTTTGGGTAGTACCAAATGCCATCGATTTGATAGGGCTTTCCAATTTTATAAATTGGAACGGGCTTCTCTTTCACTATATTTGTGATTCGCTTAACTGAGTGAATAGCGAGTTTAGTCTCTGCGCAACCGTTTAAGGCTATCACTAATAAGGCCGCAATAATCCAATCATAATTCCGATTAAACATTAAAACTCACCAATTATATTTTAGCAAATACCGCATATATTGTGTTAAAAACAAGATATTTCGCCTCATATAGTATATAGGATGGCTGTATAGTGCTGAATCAGTTTTTTAAATTCGTTCTTAAATATTTAATTAGCCCTTTGCTGGGATAGCCATCAGGCGGTAGACCGACAGATTTTTGGTAAGCACGAATTGCTGCACGCGTTTTGGGACCCGGTATGCCATCAAGTTCTCCAGTGTCAATGCCGCGCCTTTTTAGCAGAAACTGAATGGTTTTCATATCTTTTCGCTTTAGCGGTAAGTCATCTATTGGTGGTTGCCGTGTCAACGTTTTTAAACCGACTATACGGTCCGCTAAATGGCCGACAGCGAGCGCGTAAAGCTGCGATCGATTCCAAATCATTATGGTCCGATAATTCTTGTAAACTAGAAAAGCTGGGCCTTGGTATCCTGCCGGTAAGATTAGAGAAGCTTTGAGATCAACCTGTGGTAACCTTTGACCGTTAGCTCGTAGAAGGCCTAGTTTGCTCCAATCTAGTACCGATTTTTGTACATCTAGCCCGGATAATCCAAAGTTAAATCCATTTGGAACGCGAACCTCCCTACCCCATGTCCTCTCACCATCCCAGCCTGCGTGGCTAAGATAATTAGCTGCGGAGGCAAAGATGTCTGGAAGGCTTTTCCATAAATCTCGTTTACCGTCATTATCAAAATCAACCGCGTAACTTTTATAGGTACTTGGGATAAACTGATGGTTACCCATAGCACCCGCCCAAGAACCTTTTACTCCGATGGGTATATGACCAAGGTCCATTAGCTCCAGTGCGTAAAGAAGTTGCTCACGGAAAAACTTTGCACGGCGCCTATCGTGTGCCAAAGTGACAAGCGCACCTATAACGGGGAATGTGCCTGTGTATTGGCCATAATTACTTTCAAGGCCCCAAAAAGCGATAAGGAATCGTGGTTGTACACCATATTTTGCGGTAATCTTCTTAAGCAGTTTAGCATGCTGCTTAAGCATTGCTGTGCCAGTTGAGATCCGATGATTAGAAACTGCTCTATTAAAGTAAGCTGAAAATGTCAAAGTAAACTCGGGTTGACGACGATCTAGTTCGATAACCCTAGTGATCGGTTTAACGCCTTTTAGAGCCTTGGAAATAACAGCTGGTTTGATTCTGCGGTCTTTGGCATCCTTTATAAGCTGCTTAACCCAGGGCTTGAAAGGTGGAGCTGCTGGTATCTCCTTCGCTAATATAATGGGCCCATAAGAACAGATAGCTAAGACCATCAAGAAAACGTGCAACCGTCTTTCCAGAATTTTATTCATTTTAAAATTCATTACGATAGTCCTTGATTCATGGGACTAGGAAATAACTGGTCAGTTCGACCCGAAAGCCAGTATGCGAATAGACCAATATATTCATGAAGAGCATGAGAAAATTGGTATATTCCATTGAAATTTAAGGTAAGTCGGAATTTTTCTTTGCCTGATGTTCGAAAATCCACCGGGTAAGGAATTATCTTCCAGCCGGCTTTTCTAAAAGAGCCCACTGAGCGTGGCATGTGGAATGCGGAGGTTACAAGGACCCAGTTTTCTGTAGTTTTCGGTTTAGCCAGTTCAAAAGTAATACGGGCATTTTGTGCTGTGTTCCGTGCGCGGTCTTCGTATGTTACGCGCTTATCATCCCCTAATCCGAGTAGTGCGAACAACTTTGGAGCATAATGGGCTTCGGGGTGATCTGGATTAAGCAAGTCCCCCGAGCCACCTGTGAAGATAATCTGTGCGTTAGGAAAGCGCTTTCCTAAATTCGCGCCAGTTAGTATGCGTTCAATCGCATCATTTACTTGTGTTTCTTCATGAATAGAACTCAAAGATGCGTCTATTATTCCACCTAAAATGACGATACCATCGATTTTTTTAGGGAGGACTGGATTAGCAGGAAATCGACTTTCCAATTGGCTGGACATTATTATACCTACAGGAAATACCGCAAGAATTAACCAGACCCCTACTGTCACGCGTAATAGCAATACTGTCCATTGCAGTTTTTTTACATATGAAAAAATTGCTGCCAAACAAAGCGCTAAAAAAAATAAATTAAGTGGCGAAAAAATTAACCAAAATATTTTTGATAGGCTAAAAAACATGCTTTTCAGTTATCCCATTGAATGCTTGCGAATAAAGGACTCTAATAGCCTATAACATTAGGGTTAAAATTTTCCTGAATAAATATATAAAATTTTCAAGGCGAGCAATTGATGGCAAAAAAAAACCTCCTTATTATTGCGCATGCGCCTTCACCTAATACTCAAAAACTAAGAGATGAAATTATTGCGGGTGCCGAAAGAGCCGCAACTGAGAGTGTCGAAATTTTATGCCGGTCCCCATTTGATGCCGGCCCGAATGAAGTGTTATCTGCTGATGCACTCATCCTCGGAACCCCTGAAAATTTAGGATATATGAGCGGAGCGTTGAAGGATTTCTTTGATCGCATTTATTATCCTTGTCTTGAAGATACTCAGGGCCTTCCCTACGCACTGTATATTCGGGCAGGAACTGATGGCACTGGCACTCAGCGGGGAGTAGAAACTATCGTTGCGGGGTTACGTTGGCGTGCAATTCAAAAGCCTCTTATTTTAAGAGGCAATTTCACAGATTCTTTTGGAGGCCAATGTCGTGAGCTTGGAATGGGAATAACAGCTGGGTTGGATGTGGGTATTTTTTGAATTACTGAGGTTGATGCAACGGGTCGACAACGCTAGAAGATTGCCTATGGAGGAGTGGCAGAGTGGTCGAATGCGGCGGTCTTGAAAACCGTTGTACCGAGAGGTACCGGGGGTTCGAATCCCTCCTCCTCCGCCACTAAAAACTTTAAATAGATTTTTCTTTCATTTTAGATGAAGTTTGTTCATAAAGCGGTCGTCAAATTTTTGAAGGTACTCGCGAAGTGCATGAACCGCTTTTATCTTTGTCCAAACGTACCCGAAAGACACCTTATTCTAATCGAGTAAACGAATCTGGTGTAAAAGCTTATACGGTTTACAACCGGATGCTTTTGCCGACAGTGTTTGTATCAATTGAAGATGACTACTGGCATTTGAAAAACCATGTCCAGGTGTGGGACGCGTTTCCTGTGAGCGGATAATCGAAATTTTTGGTACGGATGCTTCTCGCTTATTACAAACTATGACACCTCGTAATATTAGCAACATACCATATGGTCGATGTTTTTACACTCCGGTGGTTGATGAAACGGGCGGCATGCTGAATGACCCCGTAGGGATAAGGTTAGCAAGGGACCGTTATTGGCTTTCACTTGCTGATAGTGACCTTTTATACTGGGTAAATGGGCTAGCTTACGGATTGGGTTTGAATGTTCACGTTTTTGAACCGGATATTTCACCTTTAGCAGTTCAAGGCCCCAAGGCTGAAGAGCTTGTATCTAGAGTATTTGGGGATTCTGTCCGGGATATTCGTTTTTTCCATTTCCGTGAATTTTCGTTTTTAGATAAAAATTTGATTGTCTCGCGCTCAGGTTACTCTAGACAAGGCGGATTTGAAATCTATGTAGATGGAAGTGAAGCTGCCGAACCCCTATGGGATAAATTATTCGAGTTACGAAATGACCTTCTCGTTCGAGCAGGTGGACCTAATCAGATCGAGAGGATTGAGGCAGGGCTTCTATCTTATGGTAACGATATGTCTTCGCTAAACAATCCATACGAATGCGGTTTTGATCGATTCTGTCACGTTGAAACGGTTGATTGTATTGGCCGTGACTCATTGTTACTTATTGTTGAAGAAGGCCCAATTCGTAAAATTAGAAGCTTTGCAATTGATGGCGGCCCTGTTAGCCCGTGCGTTGAAAACTGGCCTATAATTGTTAATGGCGAAAAAGTTGGAGATATCACCTCCGCTATTTGGTCACCAAATTTTAAAACGAACGTTGCATTGGGTATGATCCTAGCGAGCCATTGGGATGATGGTACGCAGGTGGAGGTGAATATATTTGGCGATTTAAGGAGAGCAACGGTCAAAGTTAATAGTTTTATATAATGTCCACAGAAGTTTCGATAAAGCATGCGGATTGCATGCAATATTCAACGTCCTAATTAATGCTAATAGAAAACGAGGGTCAGTCCCAACGCAACTTGTTGTTTTCATTACGTTCATTAAGTTTTCGCAAAGATACAAATAGTTTTAACCAGATTTGTAAGGTGCGTTCGTAGATCATTAAAATTAGCACTTCGCTCGATATTGATCTCGTCCATATAAAGTCGGCGATTGATCTCAATCTGCAAACTATGGCGCCCGGTTTTTGGGTCAGAGTAACGTCGAGTTAATTCGGCGCCCTTATAGGGGTCGTTGATTGCGACTTTAAAGCCAGCACTACTTAGATAACTGGTTACGAGATTGAGAAATTCGGGCGAGGAAGATTTACCTTCGTGGTCAGAAATTACGAAATCACATCGCTCTGCTTCTCCATCAGGATCAAAGGTATTTCCTCTTGCGCGCATAGAGTGGCAGTTGATGTGGTAAAAGTGGCCGAATTTTTGGTGAAGTGCGTTAAGAGAATTTTCCACAGAACAATGATATGGGATCCAATAATTATCTATGCGTTTTTTAATTTCATTCGCGGTAAGCTCTCTATTGTAGAGTGGAGTGTCACCGTTTAAGTGCGTCCAGATTAGGCCTTTCCCTGACCGACTTTTTTCACTTGGTTCCGCTGCACTATCCCATCCTTCAACAATAGTGGGGTCGATATCCAGATTACTGCGATTGGGATCGACGTAAGCACGTGGGAAACGTGCAGCGATTAAGCTGCCGCCAAACCCCGGTGCTGCGAGAAATAACTCATCTACGAATGCGTCTTCTGCGCGACGTAACAATTTATGGTCTAAAACGGTGTTAAAGTCTGCAGGATAATTCGAACCACTATGCGGACTATCAAACAACGCGGGTACAGCGCTTGTATCCGGCTCGATGATGGTTACCGGTTCGTTTTTGGAGTTGATAGGTTCAATCATTGAGATGACAAGCAGAAGTACGGCCCGGAGACGTTTCACGGAGGATAGGAACGTCAATACGACAACGGTCCATTGCGCTTGGGCAGCGTCGGTGGAAATGGCAACCACCAGGTGGATCAAGGGGTGAAGGGATCTCTCCAGCTACTGGTTTATAATTAATCCCCCGGCTTTCTAGCCGTGGCACTTCGTTGAGCAAAACCTTTGTATATGGATGGTTTGGTGAATCAAAAAGCTCATCAGTTGATGCGGTTTCAACAATACGCCCTAAATACATAATGACAACATGATCGGATATGTGCTCTACGACTGATAGATCATGACTAATAAAAAGATAAGTTAAATCTAGCTCCTCGCGGAGGTCCATAAAGAGGTTAATTACTTGCGCTTGGATGGAAACATCAAGAGCAGCAATGGCTTCGTCACACACAAGAAAATCGGGTTTTACTGCGAGTGCTCTCGCTATACCAATGCGTTGGCGTTGACCGCCGGAGAATTGATGTGGGTAGCGGTGTGCATATTCAGGATCGAGACCTACACGTTCTATAACTTCACGGACATATACCAATTTCTCAGAAGATTTTATAATACCGTGAAGTACAGGAGCTTCGCCAATAATATCCTCGACGCGCATTCGGGGGTTAAGAGACGCAAAGGGGTCCTGAAAAATCATTTGCACTTCTAGGCCAATTTGCTGAATATCGTTTTTTCTCATTTTGGTGACTGGGCTGCCCTTGTATCGTATCTCTCCATCTCTAGGATATCCCCTTTTACCCACTTTACCAGTTTGTATGGACCCGTGCCGTGCGCCGAGTTACCGTTATTATACTCGCCTTCCCATTTGTTTTTTTCTTTATCGGAAACAATGTGGATGTTTGACAGATCTACGGCCATTAAAGGATAAGGTTTTTTAGTACTGACGTGAATTGTGTGGGAGTTGATCTTCTTAAAAGTCTTACCTTTAGTATAAAGACCGAAGCTCGAACGTGCATTTGGATGATTACCCGCTCGGTGTACACTAAACATAACATCATCAGCGTCAAAACTAGAGCCATCATGGAATTTTACGCCTTTACGCAGTTTGAATTCCCACAAAGTGTCATTAAGTGTTTTCCATGATGTGGCTAGGCCGGGTGAAAGGTTTTGTTTATGATCTTGTTCTATCAGACGTGAAAAAAAGTGTTGTGCAATCTGATTGTTCGGACCGAGATTGTGATAGTGAGGGTCAACGGAGGTTGGTTCAGTGCCCAACCCGATCTTTATGGTTTGTGCAAAGCTATCATTGCTTGATCCTAATGC
>PBLS01000010.1 GCA_002721825.1 Magnetovibrio sp. | reverse complement strand
TGATTCTGATTGAGTTGTAATAAAATGCAGTCAAACGAAGAGAACATAGAAGAGTCAAAGGAAAATTCTTTTAAACATGCCAATGTTAGAAAAAGAAGAACCAGGACTGATGATTCTGGATCCAGTCAACCTGTACGATTTGAATATGTGGTAGGTGAGGACGGAAAACAGAAAATGGTGGAAGTGCGGCGGCGGCGGAGAAGGAGAAGTCATCAACCAAAAAAGGCCAAAGAGAAACGGCAAAAAATTGTTAAAAGAACACTGATCTTTGGAAGCATTCCGTTAATGCTCCTGCTTGCTGGTCTCTATTTTTTCATGCTGACATGGATCAGTGGGCAGGGTTTCAGAAAAAGCGTCAGTTCAAAGGCAAGTGAAATATTAGGAACAGATATTGAATTCGGAGCATTCAAGTTGGACGGGCTGGATTTGAATGCCAGAAACCTAGTGCTCAAGTCCGAGCTCGATGATTCGTTGTTGAGGGATTTCGAAATTAAATTGTTAAAGACAAGAATCAATCCCAGGAGTTTCATTTCAAATGATTGGTACATGGGAAACGTTCAGGCACAGTCAGGTGAACTTTTCTTTGGAGCTGCCGATAATAATTCCGTTAATAATATCCCGATTCATATGAACGGTTCACATTTGGCAAGGGCCGGATTCGGGCTACAGAGTGATCCTCAATCATTTAATTTTGAAAGACTGCGTATTTCGGATTCTATTCTCTATTGGAAAAAAAATGACGGACAGAATTTATCTTTCATAAAGAATTCGAAATTAGCCGCGGAAGACTTTTCCAATTCATCGGGTCTGATAAGTTTCAGAGGAGGTGAGCTTGAGATTCCCAGTTGGCCGTCACTCAAAATCGATGCAATTGCCGGAGAAGTGCGTTCTGGAAAATATTATATTAAAGGTTCGAAATTTTCCCATTCGATAAGGGGTTCGGTTAACTTGAATGGTTATGTCTCAATTAAAAATGATGGGCAGTATCAAATCTCATCAGATTTCAACAACATCGATGTATCGAAAATTGTGCATCCTTATTGGGAGGAAAAATTGATTGGTCAAATTACCGGGGGTCTGGATATTTCTGGATCTCTTTCAATGAATCAATCCATGAATGCGGAGGGGAGCTTCGAAGCGGCTGGAATGGAAATCAGACAAGAGCCTATCCTTGTGAGTATCGCCAAAGAATTGAATGAGGTTTCTTTTAGGCAATTGAGGTTCGAGTCATTGAATGCAAGTTTTAGGAAGTCCAGCGAAGGATTTGAGATCTTTGATATTGAGGGGGAATCCTTACCATTAATGCGCCTCAATGGAGGCAATGTTAAAGTTTTAGCTGATGGCCAGCTCAAGGGGCTATTGAAGGTAGGTGTTTCAGCAGCAATTTTCAAAGGAGTCGGTACCGTGAAGCCTCCTTACTTTGCAAAAAATGAAGATGATCATTTTTGGGCTGATTTAATGATCTCCGGATCCATTGACAGGCCCAGAGCAGAATTTGTCTCAGTTGGAAATGAACCTGGGGAATCATCTAGTGAAAAAGAGAAAAGTTCAGAGACATTAAAAAATACCGGTTTAGAGCCGGGCTCTGACGGGCGTGCTCGAGCCCTTGAGGACAATTTTAACAGGCTCATAGAGTCGAAGCCTTAGTACTTTGATCCTTCATTGCCTGATCTTGAGCCTCGAAAGCATCAGAAATCATGTTGCAACCTGTTGGAATGCAGGGATCTACACTTCAGTGTTGAGATTTATCTTTTTCATGAGGTAACAAATGATTAGCCTCTATAGCTTTTAGGGGTAATTACCTGTAATAATCCATGTTAAATAGTCTCAGACTTCTTATAGCATCTATTTGTTTTGCCGGAGCCTTTAAGCCGGTACTGCTGTTTGCCGTATCTTCACCAGAAATTGAAGTTCCCCGCTTAGAGAATGGCACAAAAATAGATGGGATTCTGGATGAAGGGCAATGGGACATGGCCGCATCTATTTCTGACTTCACTCAGGTCGAACCAGTTAGTATGGGTGAGCCGAGCCAGCGGACTGAACTTAGGGTCTTCTCAACTTCTAAAGCTCTTTATTTAGGAATCCTTTGCTTTGACTCAGAGCCTGACAAGATTCTCGCAAAGGAAAGACGAAGGGACAACCCGGGCCGAGGCGATGATCGTATCCGGTTCGTTTTTGATACATTTGGTAGAGGCATTGACGGTTATTACTTTGGAGTAGCTGGAGGCGGAGGAAAGGCTGACGGGGTAGTCAGGAGCGGGGGACGGCCTGATCTGACATGGGATACTATATGGGACTGTGATACGAGTAAGGATTCGAAAGGGTGGTACGCTGAGATTGAGATCCCATTCAGGAGTCTAGCATTTGATAAGTCAAAGACTGTCTGGAATTTTAATGTTGAAAGAGAGATTAGAAGAGACCATGAAAAAGTTCGCTGGGCATCACCGACACGTCTCCGGTCAATGTGGACCCTTCAAGGCCTTGGTAAGTTAAAGGGGTTGGAGAATTTAGACACTGGCATTGGACTTGATTTTAAACCGACTTTGCTTGGCAGGTACCGTTCAACGGATGAGTCTGGTTCAGACTTTGATTTTGAGCCCTCATTTGATGCCTTTTACAGGATCACCCCATCACTAACAGCAACTATGACATGGCAAACAGACTTTGCCGAAACTGACGTTGATGACCGGCAAGTCAATACGACCCGGTTCCCTTTATTCTTTCCCGAGAAAAGAGCATTCTTTTTAGAGGACGCGGAAAAGTTCCGGTTTGGAGGCATTATGCGAAGTCCATTGCCTTTTCACTCAAGAACGATCGGGCTAGATTCTAAAGGGAACCGAGTTCCGATACAACTCGGAGCCAAGATCACCGGCAAAGAAGACAAATGGAATATTGGATTGCTTGGCGTTAGGCTCGAAGAGACTGATTCACTGGCAAAAGATGATGTTTACGTCGGCAGGGTATCCTACGACCTTTTTGAGGAGTCTTCCGTGGGTGCTATCTTTACGCTGGGAGATCCAAGATCCAATGAGGAGGCTGAGACCGTAGGAGTGGACTTTGAATTAAAAGACAGCTCATTCAGGGAACAAAAGACCGGAATCATCAGAGGATGGGCGATGAGGACCGATACCGAAAAGGGTGATGGTGATGGCTGGGGATTGACAGCGATTTATCCCAACAAGCCACTCTATGCAAGGCTCACTGTTCAGAGAGTAGGTGAGGACCTTGACCCCGCGGCAGGTTTTCTGCGCCGACCAGGAATCTATGAGTGGTGGTCTTTCCTCGGCTATGAGATTTATCCGGACACTGATTTAATCAATGAAATTGATTTTGATTTAAAAACGCATATCGACACTGACTTTGATTCCAATGCACTGACTGAGGAGATTGAGCTTGAGACTGACTTTGAAATGGCAAGCGGTGACTTCATTGAAGTGGGTATTAAAAGAGAGAGAGAATTATTTGAAGAGGACTTTGAAATTTATGATAATATCATTGTCCCTGAAGGGGATTATTCATATTGGCGGGCACGTGCGGGAATCATGACTGCCCAGTCCAGAGGTATATATTTTACTGCAGGCACTGATCTTGGAGCTCGTGATTTTCTGGATGGGACAAAATATGGATTAAACGGGAGCATTGGTTGGCAGCCTTCTCCGACCTTTTCCATGGATTTGGGTACCGAGATGGATTGGTATGATCTTGAGGGTGGTGAATTTGAGGCACTAATAGTGAACGGGTCGATCCGTTACACTCCTACCAAAAAACTTTCAATCAGCACCAGAGTTCAGTTTGATACCGTGTCCGATGAACTTGGCCTCAATTCCCGAATCAGGTGGATGGTCAATCCATCGAGTGATGTGTACCTTGTCTTTAATCAGGGATACAGGCGCTTTGATGACCGATTTGACCGGACCCTCACTGAGGGAGTTGTCAAAGCGGGTTGGACTTTTAGGTTCTAATCCTGTATCCATTGATCTTCGCAATGGAACTGAGTAAAGCAGAGGTGCCCACCATGTATTTCATCGGTGTGACGACAGGATCTTCATCGAGCGTTAGAATATTTCCTGAGTGGGCAGAGACTCTGGGCCTTGGCCAAGTCAAGCTCGTGGGAATTGATATGAAAATTCATGACAGGCCTGAGAATTATCTCAAGGTGGTGGAGTTCATTAAGGCTGATCCTCTATCTTTAGGTGCTCTGGTAACGACCCATAAGATGGATCTCTTCGCTGCGTGTGAGGATAGTTTTGATGTGGTGGATTCACTCGCGAGGGAATTGGGAGAAGTAAGTAGTATTTATAAACGGGAAGGGAATCTTTACGCCAGAGCCACTGACCCGTCTTGTGGAGGAATGGCTCTGGAGAAATTTCTGCCGCATGAACACTTTAAAAATTCTGAATCTGAAGTTCTGATTCTCGGGGCCGGTGGGTCTTCACTTGCCCTTGTTTGGTATTTTCTTAAGGGCAGCCGAAATGATAATGCCCCATCTAAGATTCATGTAGTGAACCGGAGTCAGACCCGGCTCGATAATTTGATGCTTTTAGCAGAAGAGTGGGGTAGTGAGGGTCGGGTAATACCATGGCTTGCTCCTGAGCCTCAGATTGCCGATCGAGTGATCAACTCATTACAATCAGGCTCAATGGTAGTCAATGCAACTGGTCTGGGCAAGGACGGCCCGGGTTCTCCGATCACGGATGGTGCGATGTTCCCTCAGAACGGAATTGTCTGGGAATTTAATTACAGAGGCGAGCTGGAATTTTTACATCAGGCGATGAAGCAGAAAGCTGACAAGGCACTTCTGATCGAAGATGGATGGGACTATTTTGTAATTGGCTGGTCTCAGGTCATAGCCGATGTTTTTGACTTGGAGGTGCCAGACACGGGCCCTTTATTTGATGAACTTTCTGAGCAGGCTGAAAAATTAAGATAAAAAAGGGGCGCCCTTTCGGACGCCCCTTTGGTGATATTTTTCTTACAAGAAAATATTTAAACCTTTCAGTCGTCTGAGGAAGAGCTTTCATCATCTCCGCTAGGAGCAGGACTTTCGCCGCCTCCGCCCAGTTCGAGTGGCTTGTAACCACCCTTACTTCTAAAGTATAAGAACATCAGAATATATGCTATAAGCATAATTAAAGGAAAGACGGTCATGTTCATTAGAGCTTTTTGACCACTGCCGTCCTTGGCTGAGGTTATCGCTTTTGTGATTTTCTCTTGGTCTGCTTCTGGCGCTTTCTTGATGAGTTCATTAACTGTGTCCATCTGTAATACCGGATACTTAATGGTTCCATATAACTTATCTTGTTCTTTTAGAGCAGATGAAGCAATTTCACCGTCCTCAATTAAGCCAGGAACGGCTGAGGCCTCTTGTACTATGGCCACCTCTGAAACAATTTTCCTTTCTTGAAGTGCTCCTATGTATGGAGTTCCTAGTACACCAACAGCTAGCATTCCAACTCCAGATATTGCATTTAAAGTCAGAGCTCCNCCTTTAGGGGTTTGTTCTGAAACAATTCCAAGCATGGTCGGCCAGAAGAATGTCTTGCCTAATGCATAAAGTGATGCGGCAATGAATATCATTAATACACCACTTACTCCGGACAATGCCGCTAATCCAGCAATCGCGAGTACAGAACTTATCATTAAGATTGGCAGTGGTTGAAGTGCATGAACAATTGGGCCAGCAAAGAATCTGAGCACCATCATGATCACTGAAGTGTGAACTAGAACCCATCCTGGATGGAAATCGGCGCTTTCTTTTACTATATTTTCCATTATGCCGGTAATCCATGCGTCGGTTCCGATCTCGGTGGTCGCAAGCGGCATCATTATTAAAAGGAGAATGAACATTAGTGGTCTTCCAAGGCTTTTGGTGTAAACCCCAAGGCCAATGGCTCCGGCCGCGCATAAGGCCATCAAAACATTGGTATTAACATTTAGGGAGTCATCCAATTGCAGAAAGATTACAAATGCTGCGACGAGTCCACCTAGCAAACCAAATTCGCCAAGCATGTCTTTATAGCTCACTCCGGCAGATACACGCTCCTGCACCGGGAATGTTTGCTTAATAAGCATTATGAAATAGATGATTGCTGGTATTGCTATGAGTAGAAGCTTTTGTTCCCAAGGGTTATCTTTCATGAAAATAACCAGCATCCCAGCACCGACGAGTCCTCCTGGCCATCCAGCATGAAGAATATTCAACCAAGTTGTTTTAGCTTTGGTGAACATAGTAGCGACGACTGGATTAATGAATGCTTCAACCGTTCCATTTCCAAGAGCGAGAATAAAACCTCCCCACAATAGAAGCTTTTTCCTTGTTTCTACATCCATGTCCGGAGATGCGATTGCAAGGTAACCCATGACAGTCCAGATGATCTGGCAAGCAAAAGCAAATATCATTGAGAATTTGTAACCGACCTTATCAATGATGAGGCTGAATCCAATAATACTTATGGCAAATGGCCATATTTGAATTCCAATGTATTGCCCTACCTCACCCGCATCAAGTTTGAGGAGGTCAGTAGAGATTGATGAATCACTAAGCATGAAGATTCTTGTAATGAATCCAAAAGATGTAGTGACAAGTGCAATGAAACATCCCCAGAAGAGGAGCTTACTTGGTTTGTTGTCTGCCGAATCGGTCATAATTATAGGTTTTATTTAGAGTTAGAGAGCTTTTGTAATCCCCTGATTATGCTGGCGAGAGTAGTTTGCCAATCATAAAATGTGGGGCCGTGGTCAGATATTAATATATTTTAATAATTTAATCTTCTTAATCATTTCAGCAACTAAATTCATTATTTGACTGATTTTTGAATTTTTACCTTATTTTTTAGATCTTTTTACCTTATTGAAGCGATAATAACACATGACGATTTACCAGAGAACGGCTCTTGCGGCTCTTTTGGCGACGATATTTCTCATATTTGTTGGGGCAATAGTCAGAGTCACTGGTTCCGGTTTAGGTTGTCCTGATTGGCCGACTTGCTGGGGAGAACTGATTCCTCCGACTAGTCTGGAACAAGTGGATTTTGACCGGCTCGACATTGCTAAATTTCAAAAGCGTGATCCCGGAATAACTAAAGAAACGTTATCTGCGGAATTTAATCCGGTTCATGTGTGGATCGAGTTCATCAATCGTCTTGTGAGTCTCCCAGTTGGACTCTTCACTCTGGGAACTTTTTTGTTTAGTTTTCAATTTCTGAGGAAAAGGCCTTCAGTATTCATTGCATCTTTCTCTGCTCTGTTCCTTGTCCTTGCCAATGCTGTTATGGGAGCAATCGTAGTCCGGTCCGGTCTTAAGCCCGGAGTCATTACTTTGCATATGGCATTAGCAATGATGCTTCTTTGTGTTTTGGTCTATGCTATTTATCGAGGCGGTGAAAGGAGGCCTCAGATCAATCTTAATGGCAGTGCATCTTTGAGGTCATTATTGTTCATCCTTTTTTCCGTCTGCATCGTTGAAGGCGTCATGGGATCTCAGGTCAGAGAGGTGACTGATGAACTTGCATTAAAATTCAAAGATGTTCCCAGGGACGTTTGGCATGAGACGCTGGAAAAGAAACCGATTTACTTGCTACACCGTAGTTTTTCTTGGGTCATTTTTGCGCTCGGAGCCATGACTTTCTTTAAAACGAGAAAAGTGACGGGGGACCTGGCCCAAATTTGCATCAAGACAGTTTGCGGTATTATTTTGGCCCAGATGGTACTTGGGATTTTAATGTCGCATGTCTCTGTGCATCCTGTCGTTCAGGTCCTGCACATAGGACTCTCCTCGATACTCGTCGTCGCAATGTTCTGGCTCTTGGTAGCCAGTCGTCCTGTCAGGGATAATGTAGATGAATTGATTTCTACTTAACGGTTGGAAGGTAACGGTAGTAAACTTCCAGCATCAGGGTACATAGTGTCGTGGAATAGATCGTACCATCCTGTCCGACCTGACCGTGTCCGGCAGATGCGGGCCATGAACCGTCTTTATTTTGAGCCTTGGACATTACTTCCTGATAAGTTTTATTAAAATCCTTCCAATGCTTGCCCTGTTTCTGGAAAGCTGCCTGTGAATGATAGTACCATGAATAGACTGCGTTCGGCTGAAAGCTTTTCGGGAATCTGCTATTAATCAGATCAAGTGCCTTGTCCTCGAGTTGTGACGGGGCCCCTAACATTCTTGCGCAGACTGCTCCGACGCCAGTCAGACTGAGTTTACCTTTTTGGCCGTCATTGACTCTATATTTCCAGTAACCATCAGTGCCCTTTGGATCTTCGGCAGCTTTGAGGTAGCGTATCGCCTTTTTCATGGAGGTTTCAAGTCCTGAGAATTTGAGCCCGGTCAACTGTGCAGCTTTGAGTGCCTGTACGTTCCAGCCTGAAACGGACAGGTCACCGGTACCATTCGATCCGTAAGAGTAGAGCCAGCCGCCACCGTTAGTCTGTCCTTCGATGATGACAGGCACGGCCTTCTTAAGAGTAGGAGAGATTCGCTTGAACGGTTTGCGGGCGTTCTTGTTCATTGAGTAAGCCTCTGCAAGAGAATAAACTGCTATTCCGTGTTCATAGGAAAGGTTACGGTCATTCGAAGTGGACATGCGGCCCTTTCCTTTTTCTGCCACAGTGACAAGATATCCGATCGCTTTTTTAACCGTCTCACCGAATTCAGGAGAGTCCACAGTTTCGCAGTGACCGGAATAAGCAAGTAAAGCAAAGGCGGTCATTGCTACAGGGAATTTGGTTCCCCAATTTCCATCTGGCTGTTGCTGGGTCTTAAGCCAGCGCAGGGCAGCTAGTACCTGACGGTCCATTGACGCCTTACCGCCCGCTTTGCGTAATCTTGCGATCCGGTCCGCGGAGTTACAACGCCCTTTCATCACTCCAGGAACGCCAATGCCTCCGCCGATTCCGTCACCGAACCCTCCGGCACCGAACCCGTCTCCGAAAGAGGATCCAAAGTCAGGAGTGTCAATGTTTTCTATGGATGGTACTGAGATAGGTGATGCCTTGTTAGCTGATATCGCGCTGCTAGGTTTCGAGGATGGACGCGAAGGCTTTTGGCGGACGCTTTGCTGAAAGCTCTTTTTTTCAATTTGCGCATCTTTCTCGCCCTGAGTCGCTGCTACAACAAGTTCAATTTCCTCTTCCTGAAATGCAGTGATGGCCCAAAAATATAAGATAACCCCAATGAGGACGGTAAAGCCTATCGAAATTGCCAATGAAAAAGCTTTGTTTCGCTTTTCTATTTTTTTAACTACATCTTCAATGGACTCTTGAGGCTCCAATCCGATTTCGTCGCCAATGGTCGAAGCTGGCGCATAAGCTGCATCAGGAACGAATCCCTGATGACTTTGATTAGGAGTGAATTGCTGATTGGGGTCTTGAGGTGGTTGTTGCATGGCCTTAAATCTGAGATGAGCCCTCTTTTTTAATTTTAATACCTTTTCTATATACTTATATAATAGATCTAGCTTGGTGTTCTGCCAAGTTTTGATTGTTAGTAGTATAACTGGTGCAGAGTGAATTTATTAGGCCGAAAAAAGATTATAGGTAAATATCGGTATCTTTCCGCACCTTTATGGTGTTTTTTAAAGGTGATTATTGTGTTCTTCATATTCTAATGGCATTCATTTTATACAGGACTTGGCTCATTTTTTTCTTATTGCTCATAGCAGGGTGTCAAACGTTTCGGTCTTCTTCCGAGAATGGCAATGGGGAGATTACAGAGGTTCCGAGGGACGGTCTTTTGGGAGCCAAATTAGCGGCTCTGGAATTTGCTATGGATAATTTGCCGGATGAAGATCGTAAATTCGGAGATCTTGATTATGCAGCTTACGGCATTGCTGATAGTGATTCTCTTCACAGGGAGTCAATAATTGCCATTTTAAAGGGGAGGACGCCTACCGTTGTGGATGCTGCCAAGTTCTATTCCAGATCCAGTAATTCTCAGTGGATCAAAGGACGCCCAGCAATGAAGTGGGTCATAGAAGCGAGCAAAGATCCTCAGCACCCACTCAGAGTTGATGTGATGGTCGGCTGGATGCACAGCCAGATCATTAATGAGTTTGCCACTTACAAGGTCGAATATGATGGAGTCGCATGGACCATTTTAGATATCGCGATTCTGGACCTTGAACCGGCCCCGTAATCATTTCACTTCAAGATATCCCTGCATGATTCGCCAATGGCCGGGGAACGTGCAAACGTAAGGGTACTTACCGGGCTTGAGAGGATCAATCTTCACTATAGCAATGGTACCCGGATCCAGTAATTCACTCGCTGCGAGAATATCATTTGTCTGAGGGACATAGTTCATTTCGATTGCTTTCGGATTCGTAATGAGTACATCGGCTGCGGAACCGATCCTTTCAAGGGACCCTGGACTGCCTATTACAAAGTTGTGTTGGAGCAGGTCCGGGTTTGAAACAATGACAGCTATTGGTTTCCCTGATTTTGCTTCGAGTGCAATTTTGTCGAATTTTAGCCCTTCAATGGCTTTGAGTTTTAATATCTGATGGGTCTTTGATAATGTTATTTCATCCTCCGGTGATTCTTTCACTGCCACTTCAGGTGCCTTGATCATTTTCTTTATCCTGTTTCCCAGTTCAGTTGGCTTGGTGATAATTTCATTGAGGGTTGAGGATAATTGTATCGATGACGCATTATTGACCAGATTCGCAGCCACGATTGATTCGGTGTCTTCACTAATGTCAGGTCCCTGCCCGGCATCGATCTGAATGAGTTCAATGTCATCCCAGTAAGCCTTTCCTGTTGCGTGCCCCCATCCTCCGTACAGACAATTAATGCTGATAGTTCCTCTATCGTCGGTTTTGAATTTCAGAGTTACTTTTGTCCAGTCATTATCACCTTTGAGTGCCCGGGTCCTTGGCTGATCGGGCAGGGCATGAATATTTAATTGGGCTCCGCGCCCTCCCCGGACCGTTTTAAGACCTTCCGTCTTGATCCAGGCACTGAGTTGATAAGTGGTGCGTTTTTTTACTTTGAGATCAAAATGAATGGAGCTGTCAGCGCCCTGAGCTGATTCAATCATGATGGCATTTCCTTTTCCTCCTCTGCCGGAAGAGACGACACGGTGATCTGCGCGACCGGAATAGTTCCGCGCTTTCCAGTTCTTTGGCATTGTTCCCTCAATGGCTTCAAAGCCTGAATTTAAAATGAGATTCTCTTTGGGAATTTGAACTGCTTTAGGCGGCGCAGTGGCATTGGCTGGTGAAGACTTGGCCAGAGCGGCTTTTAAGTAACCTGCTCCATGACGTGCACAGGCCATTTGAAAAGCTGTCGGTAACCAGCGGTCATTCAGGATGAAATTGTCTTTTCTCATCGAGAAGAGGACGTTACCGGCCTCTTCAGAGGGAGGCATTTCAGAGAGTGCTAGTAGCACGTCCTTCCGGACCTGATGGTCCGGATCATTGAGGGCTTTGAGTAGGTGCTTTGTATAATTTGCTTTTCTAGGGATCACTGAGGCTGCGGCACGACGGGCCCCAGCCGAATTGTGACTGAGTCCTGATTGAATTGATTCAGCGTCAACTTTACCGAGCCCATGAAGTGCCCATAGCGCGTGAATTGCTCCGCCTGCTATGCCGATCTCATCAGGCTTCGAAGATAGAATGATATTTTTAAGAGGTTCTGCGAATGTGTCTGCTTTTCCGCTTTCGACAATGAGACGTTGAGCATGCATTCTCCATAACATGTTGTCGCTTTGAATTGCTCTTAGTAGATCCTCCGGTTTTTTCTTTGATAAGTCGAATTTTTCACTGGGCTTTCCTCCCTTGGCTGTGAATCGGTAAATTCGTGTGCGGGTATAATCACGGAGCGGTGATTCGAAGGCATTGCCGCGGCCTCTCTTGGCATCAAACCCGCCCCTTCCCTTGTTAGGAGTCGGGTTGTGCTGGATCAGGAAGCTGTACCAGTCACTCATCCATATTGCACCGTCCGGACCCACTTCCGAGTAAATGGGCGAGAACCATTCATCGGCCGATGCGACCAGATTCCAACCATTCTCTGCCACGAAATGTGATCCTTCCGGACGGACCTGAGCCCTATAAACTAAATTTCCTGTCGGAGCATTGACCAGAGCTGACCGGTTCCACCAGTCTTTCGGGAAACTCCTTGCCGTATAGAGGTGATGACCCGCGGCGGCTGTGAATCCGCCAAATACATCGACTTGACGAACGTTAGGTGTGATTGGGAAGAATTTTTTATTTGCGTCGATTCCGGGTAACCGGCTCGGCTGGTCGAGCCCATCGAAACGGTCATAATGTGTCTTTGCTATAGGCATGTAGACGCTGGACTGGTTATTTGCCGTGGATATGAAGACATCATTATTCTCTGAGAATCCCAGTCCCCAAGTGTTATTGGATGTTCTTCCAAGAAATTCCAGTTCTGACCCGTCCGGTTTGAATCTGTATACGCCTTGTCCGAACCGATGGTCTTTGCCTCCGACTTTTCCATTGAAGCCCGCATATCCCATGACTCCCCAGATCCAGTTATCGAAACCATATTTTAAATTTGAGGGTCCCGCATGAGTGTCTCCCGTGCTCCACCCGGAGAAGAGGGTTTCCCTAACATCCGCTTTGTCATCGCCGTCAGTGTCTTTGAGGAAAATAAAATCCGGCGCCATTTGAACAATGAGTCCGTCCCTCGCAAAGCACATTCCGGTCGGAATCGATAACTTGTCCGCGAAGAGTGTGGCTTTATCAGCCTTGCCGTCTCCGTCCGTGTCCTCGAGGATCCTGATCCTGTCCTTTCCGAGTTCAGCCGGTTTTAATTCGTTCGGGTAGTCGCGGGTCTCGATGACCCAGGCACGGCCCCTCTCGTCCCAGTCAATTTCAATGACGCTGTAAAGTCCGAGCTCTTCAGATGCGAAAAGTGAAATATCAATTCCGTTTGCAACTTGTGTGTGTTTTAGAGACTGTTCTGGACTGAGTGGCCGGTGAACTTTGATTGGTTCGGGTCGCCTTTCGTAATTGGGGACAAGGTCCCCGTCGCGTCTGACCAGTTTAGGGAGTGTCGTTGAGAGAAACGCTTTGCTGTTTTTTTCACCGATTGCCCATAAGAGGCCACGATAAACAAGGTCATGAAATCCTGGATTACTCCATGTTCTTTGGTCATGACCGTAAGCGGTATAAAAGACACGTCCTTTCCCAGGCTCACGTGTCCATGTCCAGGGTTCACCTTCTCTGGTCTGTAGAACGTTTCGGTCCTCAGTGCCCTTATGATGGACATAAGTCTCGTCCCATGTTTCAAAGCCTTCGAAGCCTTTCATTATGGGATGGTCAGGTTTCTCTATCTTTGTTGAGAAGGTTCCGGTCCCATGTGATTTGAACTGGGCGCCCACTAGCTTTACATACTGCATTGAGTTTAAAAAACAGTAAGAGGCGCAATGAATGGGTAGAAATGCTCCTCCGCCATATACATAATCGAGAATGCCCTTTTCCTGTTCTTCCGTGATCTTACCAATGTTGGCATAAATCATAAGCGCATCATAATTTTTTAGAGTCCCGTCGTGGAGACAGTCAGGATCCGCTGTGTAAGTGAAATTTACACCGCGGGGTCCAAGGCCTGTCATGATCTGCGGGATGCGTTCGGCTGGCCTGTGATGCCCCTCATCTCCAAGGAATAGGACTTCCAGACGCTTTGCTTGCGCCGAACAGATGAATGCGATGATAAGAAGAAAAGACAGGAACGATTTCATTTTTATTCCTATTTATGACAGGGCAAATTCAGGCATTTTCTTCAATTCTCCTCCGTCGAGGGCACTTTCATGAGCGATGATTCCTGTGCATGTCCAGTTAGCTGACTGGACCGCGTTCGGGAACGGGTCCCTGTCCTCGGCAAGAGCACTTAAAAATTCGTGAACGAGGTGAGGGTGGGATCCGCCGTGCCCGGCACCTTGAGTGAAGCTGAGATGTTCTTCACCATCATCACCACCGTAAACTCCTCCAGTAGTAAACGGAGCAATTTCGTCCGGTAATAGGTGAGCATAATCAGGGCATTCAACCTTTTCAGGTATTTCCGGTTCCGGTTTTTTTGCAGTGTGGAGTACTAATGGTTCGCCTTCGATGAGGGGCCACTCCATTGCTTTTTTGTCACCGTACACTTCGAAGCTTTCTCGGTACTGGCGTGCAACATCGAACAATGACCGATAAATGTAGGCGGAAAGATCTGAGTCTTTGAATTTGATATGAGTTGATTCGACTGCGAACGGTGAATTGTAGCAATCATGCATTTCTTCACGAATGGTTCCAGAAGGAAAACATGACACGTATTCTGCTTGGCCTTTGGTGAGGCCAAGTACAGGACCAACGCAATGCGTGGCATAATGCATAGGAGGAAGGCCTGGCCAGTACCCTGGCCATCCATCCATGTCTTGCTGATGGCTTGCTTTTAAAAATTGTATTTTTCCTAACTCGTCTTTTTCATACATTTCTTTTGCGAAAAGAAATTCGCGGGCATAGACAACGGTTTCCATCATCATGTATTTGAGACCTGTTTCTTTACATAGATTCACAATAGTTTCACAGTCTTCAACGGAAGTCGCCATTGGTACGGTGCAGGCAACGTGCTTACCGGCCTTGAGTGCTGCTATTGATTGCTCTGCATGGTTAGGAATGGGTGTATTTATGTGAACGAAATCGACTTCAGGATCATTCAGAACATCATCATAATTCTGATAACGCTTATCGATATTATATTTGTCTCCGATCTCGTTCAGAGACTCTTCAGTCCTCTGGCAGATGGCGTACATGTTTGCCTGTGGATGGCGTTGATAAATTGGAATGAATTCGGCTCCGAACCCTAGTCCTATGATGGCGACGTTATACTGTTTACTCATATTATTTAAATTTGGGTTGCGATTATAGGGTAAAGCCAGCCTTTCGTATAGTGTCTATACCCAAATTATTGGGATTTATTGATGTTGATGCTAATTCTTGCAGTTAAGGCATATTGAGATGTAAACTGTATGGAATAATGCTTTCTGTTTGTGGCAGTTCCTCAATGGGCAGGCGAGATTTTCTTCGCGTCGGAGGCTTAGGCATTGGGGGTCTGACACTCACCGATTTATTGAAAGTAAAGGCCATTGCTACGGAGCAGGGGATTCCAGTCAAGGACAAGGCAGTCGTTTTTCTGTTCATGCATGGGGGTCCTCCACAGACGGAGACATTTGATCCCAAAATGGATGCGCCGGACGGGGTCCGTAGCGCCATTGGCGAGGTCAAGACTAACATCCCCGGGGTCAC
Organism: Magnetovibrio sp.; assembly: GCA_002721825.1. Lineage (GTDB taxonomy): Bacteria > Pseudomonadota > Alphaproteobacteria > Rhodospirillales > Casp-alpha2 > TMED8. The sequence goes on along the minus strand of PBLS01000010.1, from coordinate 92 downwards.
TTTCGGATCGACGCTCAAAGGCTTAGCGGGATTAGCGGACAAATTATCGATAGTCAGGTCCTTCACCACAGGGAACGGAAACCATGACATCA
>PBLS01000009.1 GCA_002721825.1 Magnetovibrio sp. | reverse complement strand
CCAGTATCATGTGGAAAGTTATCCCGAAATTTATTTTCTCACCAATTTAGACCAAAATGGCAATCCATCTGGTGCACACCCTGATATGGGAACGTTACATTGGCATACGGATGCCTCATGGAAACGAAGGACGGGACAAGCTACTATCATGGTAGCTGAAGAGGTGCCAAACGAAGGCGGAGAGACACATTTTTGCTGTATGGAAGCTGCATACCGTGCATTGGATACGGAAACGAAGGATAAAATCTCTACTTTGAAAGTGGTTCATAACCTAGACTTTTCTAGAAATCGCCGTCACGGGCACGACCCTTTGACCGAACAGCAAAAAGCAGAAATACCCCCAGTCGTCCATCCGATGGTCCGCACCCACCCAGAAACTGGACGTAAAAGTCTTCTCCTTGGCGATCATGCAGAGTATGTCGTCGGAATGGATTATAACGAGGGTCGTACGTTAATTGACGCTCTCAACGAGCGCGCCGTGACGGCGGACCTTGTTTATGCACACAAATATAAACCTGGCGATCTCATAATCTGGGATAATCGGCGTATGCAGCATAAAGCAACACCCTACGATACTTTGTGCGAGCGCCGGGTAATGAGACGAACAACGGTTCTTGGCGAGCAGCCAAGTTGATGTTCTCGAACGATTCTGAGGTGTCAACTATTCCGGTTTTTCTATAAACTCAATTGTTATTCCGTCAGGATCCCGAAGGTAGACTACTCTACTGCCTGCGTTCGGACCTTTGTCGATGGGTACCGGGTCGCCAAGTGGAAAAAATGAAAATTCTTTGGACGTTTTGATTGCCTGGTCTATGTCATCAACATCATATGCAACGTGTGCGAACCCTGAATCGCAGGGTCGAGACTGTATCCGTGAGCGATCGTTGGGTCCGTGGTATTGAATTAGTTCTATACGGTGTCCGGGCCCTTGAACAAAAGCGACTTCAATATCGGCATCTTTGATGCCGGAAATTTGTTGTACGATTTTTGGATCTCTAGGAGCACGAGATAAAAGCTCGAAACCGAGCGCTTGGCAGAAAAAGGCGATAGAATCATCAAGACTGGAAACAGTGAAACTCGTATGGTTTGTCCTAAAGACTTTGAATTTTAGAGTATTTATCATATTCCTCTCCGACATTAGGGGACTTTGTTTAAGTAACATCAATAGTTTGGCCATTGGAAACGACGTCCACTGTTGAAGTGGATTTTCTAGAAAGAACGCCACCCTATTAGGGTAATCGCATCAGAATCTATAGGGTCCTTTCCTGTAATGATTTTCTCGCAGGAACTTTAGGTTCAACGCTTCAGCTTAGCTGGAGTAGGTGTATAGTTCCAGAGACAGATGCTCATTTGCGTCATTCCTGTTGCTGCGGTATCACGTGTTATGACTAAGTTACCGTCCCCAAAACTCATATGGCTTGAAGATAGAAAGCCTTTTTCAGAGCGTTTTGGTGACGTTTACATTGGTTCAGGTGCAGCGTCTGAAATTCAACATGTATTTTTGGATGGTATAGGTATCCCGCAAATTTTAAAGGAAGGGAAAACCTTCACTATAATTGAAACCGGTTTTGGTACAGGGCTAAATTTTTTGGCTGTATGGAAACTATGGCGTGAGAGAGTGAATCCAGATTCACGGTTAAATTATATTTCGGTCGAGGGCTACCCTTTGTCGAGAAAAGATATGTCTCGGGCGCACGCGCCGTATCCTTCATACGCGAGTTTATCTAAGGAGCTATGTAATGACTTACCACCTCTGGTCGCAGGTTATCATGAAGTCAGTTTTGATAACGGACGAGTGAACCTTTTATTACTTTATGGTCAGGTTCAAGAAATGTTGTCTTGTTTGGTCGCAAGAGCAGATGCGTGGTTCCTGGACGGGTTTGCGCCAGCTAGGAATCCGGCAATGTGGACATTGGAAGTTTTAGAAACCATCGGACAGCTTTCGAAACCAGGGACTCGATTTGCAACGTTTACGGCAGCAGGAGAGGTACGCCGTGGTCTTGAGGCAGTGGGCTTTTATGTGAATAAACGTCCTGGTTACGGTAGAAAACGTGAATGTTTAACAGGGTTTATGGAGCAAAAAAAGCATGATCAACTGTCTGCTCCGTGGTTTGCGTTGCCTAGGCCCATTAATGATGGACGTACCGTCGCAGTAATTGGTGCCGGAATAGCAGGTTGTTGTTTAGCCCGTAGCTTGAGCAAGAAAGGTTTGGACGTAAAAATCTATGAGGAAAAAAAAGAGCCTGGAATGGGGGCTTCAGGTACGCCAGCGGCTATTTTACAACCAAGGCCTTTTTTTAACGAAGATGCCACTAGTTGGTTTCATGCAGCCGCTTATTTAAAGGCGATCAAATTTTATGATGATTTGGAAAAAGACGGAAATCCTATTTGGCAAAGCAGAGGGCTATTAGCAGTTGGTCGAGATTATGCTGATGGAAAGCGGTACAAACGGTTTGCTGAAAGTGGCACTTTGCCCTCTAGCCACGTAGAGTGGATAGATAGTTCTACGGCCTCCAAGAAAATGGGATTAGCGCTCTCAGTTGGCGGAGCCTGGTTTCCTTCGTCGGGCTCTCTTAACACAAAAATACTTTGCAAAACGCTGGTTAAGGGATTGCACCTTGAGATCAATGCAAAGGTTTCACAAATTTGCAGAAAGGATAATTATTGGCTGCTGATTGACCAGAAAGGGAAAACGTTGTGCAAAGCTCCCAACGTTGTAATAACCGCCGGCTATCAATCTGGAATGCTTTCCAGTTTTGGGAATTTTGGTTTGGTGGCGAACCGTGGACAGTTAACGCTTCTCGATCCACTAAATAGTTTTACAGGGCAAAAAGCGTCATTAAGCTATGGTGGTTATCTAACACCCCCTATCTTGGGGAGTGGGGGTAAGTTCTCACACATTATGGGTGCTAGTTTTGAACGGATAAATAATCCGGAAGTAAACAAGTGGTCGGAGCCTCGTAAAATAGATAATGAGTCGAATATACGCATCCTAACTCAACGATTGCCTGGCCTAGAAACAAACTTGGAGCATTGTTTAGGGGGCTGGGTTGGATTGCGAGCAACAACACCGGATCGTTTTCCCGTAATGGGAGGCGTGCCTAATCGTCCTTATATCGTAAAAAATTACGCGGCCCTTCGCCATGGAAGGAAAGCTCGGAAATTTCCGGCCACTTGCTATACTCAAGGGATATATGTGCTGACAGGCTTAGGCTCACAGGGGTTTTTAATGGCGCCCCTCGTATCGGATTTGCTAGCCGCAGTTATCACTGGCACACTAATTTCGCAACCTCGATCAATTTTGGATGCAATGCATCCGGCGCGATTTTTGATCCATAACTTGAAGCGTGGCATTGCTTGAGCGACAATAGGTGGAAATAAGGAGAACTAAAATGCGGATGCAGTTAGCCACCTGGCCGGAAGTGGAGACCTATTTGAGAACATCGGTTGGTGTCATTTTACCGATTGGTTCGACGGAGCAGCACGGACCTACTGGATTTGTTGGCACCGATGCTTTAACTGCTGAGATGATTGCGATTGAAGTTGGGGCGAAAATTGACGCAATGGTTGCTCCAACCATTTCTGTTGGCATGGCGCAGCACCATCTTGGGTTCCCCGGATCTATGACGCTCAGGCCCTCGACCTTGATATGTGTCATACAAGATATGATCAATTCATTGGCACATCATGGTTTTGAACGTTTTTTCTTTCTAAATGGACATGGTGGTAATGTTGCAACGCTAACAGCCGCTTTCGCAGAGGTTTATGCAGAATCGAGTTTTGGGACGGCGGCTTCCAACCGTCCTTCGTTACGTTGTATTCTCCGAAATTGGTATATGGGGGAAAAGGTGCGCAAAATCTCAAAAGAAGCCTTTGGTGATGATGAAGGATCGCATGCTACGGCATCGGAAGTGGCACTTACTTACTTCGGTTTTCCTAATGATGCAGATCGCGTAGCTCGAGTACCGCTTGACCCGGCGCGAGCCCCTACTGGCACTATATATGATGCTGACGATTACCGTCGACAATTTCCAGACGGCCGTATTGGCTCCAATCCTGGGCTTGCCACGGAAGCATTGGGTAAACAGCTTTTTGAGGCGTCCGTCGAAGAATTGTGTGAAGATTATTGTAAATTTATCGAAACGGCTTAATTCTTAGGATCTTTCGGTCCAGCGTTATAACAGTTTTCACATTTGTTAAATTCGCAAAAATAGAAGACTTTGCATCGGTTGATCTACCTAACTTAATGTGTGGTTCAATTTTATTGGTGACTAACCTATAAAACAGGATTTTAGAAAGAGTGTTACTATTCAAGTACTCACGTGCTTACATTGTATTATCGTATTTTCATTACTTAGTATGGGACTGGTCAGTCCACGATGGTTGAGTCAAGTTGTCCCATCGCATTTAATAAACTAAATACTGCTATAGCTACGTCTGTATCTGCGGAAGCTGCGTCGGAAGAAGCATTTATCAATGCCGTTTCACCGGAAAGAACATCTATGAGTGAGCGATTGCCGAGCTGGCGTTCACGACGTGCTAATTCTAGAAATTCTGCTGCAATATTAGCTTGGTTATGAAGACGCCCGGCATTAGCTTGAGTAGTTTGGAGGTTATCCCACGCATTACGAACCTGTTCTTCGATTTGGTCGCGCGTATCCCCGAAACGGTTAACTGTAGAAATATGACCTTGTTGCGATGCTCGCAAGGTATTAACCGCAGTAAGCCCCATGTTAAAGTCATAGGTTGCTTCAAGTTTTAGCGATTGGTCTTGTTGTTTATTCGCGGTGCCACCGCTGTCTTCTTTGAATTTTGATTCCGCCGTCAGATCAAAGCTCGGTAGAAACCCATCTATACGTGTTTTTATCACGGCTTCGCGGGCGACCGAGGCACCGGTACGTGCTGCACGTAATTGGGGGTTTTCAACTACGGCAGTACGGATTGCTGCTTCCAAGGACTTTGGTAGTAATTCAAGAGGTAATCGCGGATTGGTCATCTTCTCTATGTCGCGTGGAATTTCCCCGTAAACCGCGCGGTAGCGATTTATTGCCGTCTTCAATGCGCCCTGCGATTGGATTAGTCGTGCCTCCGCTCCTGCAAGCTGGGTTTTTGCCTGTAATACATCTGTAGAAAAGCCAGATCCACGCTGGACTTTCGCATCTTCTAATTCAGCTTGGCGTTTTATATTGTCTACAGAACTTGAAGCAAACTCTAGAAGCTTATTTGAGCGAATGATATTCAAGTATGCGGTCAGGCCTTCCAACAACAACGTTTGTTTTGTTGATTCTCGGGTGTCCATTGCTTGTTTTATAGTTAAGCGAGATGAACGTATAGAAGCATTAGTTGAGCCAAAATCCCAAACTTTTTGGGTGATTGAAGTTTCATAATTTTGTGGTGTCATGTTGGTGTCGTCGGAGCCTGATGGTTTGTTTTGTTTTTCCAGTCCAATGTTGGCTGTTAATGTAACGTTTGGATACCATTCTCCCCAAGTGACTTCTAAGTTCTCCATTGCCGCTTTAACGTCCGCATTAGCCGCAAGCATCCGTTTATGTGTCTGTGTTAATTTAAGTAGGTTATCACGCAGTTTATCGGCAAATACGGGCTCCGCCGCGAGTATAGTAATCAACGCTAAAAAACTTATACAAAATTTTGGGAAAAAACAGTTCATCATAATCTATGCTTTTTCGACCCTTGGTCAAATACGCTAAACACCAGAGCCCCGTACATTTAGGTTGTAAGCGTTACCGTAACATATAATGGCGAGACTTTAGACGAAGGGAACGAGGTCGGCCAGGAATATTTTACACAAGCAATTGTATTTTAAATATTATTTTAAATCACAAATAGTTGTGGTTGTCCAAATATTTTGCTTTTTGAACCCCATTCTTTGAGAAATGGCACGGCAATTGCATATTTTCTGTAGTTAGTTCTGGCACATAGGAAAAGGAATAAAACTATGTTGAAACATATTGATCCTTTACGTTTGGCAGAGGAAATACAGGAAAGCCAAGTTGGTGAACGTGCAGATTTTGGAATCTTCTCTTCAAATAGCAGTGATGGTTTTCAATGTTTGGAGGCATTTGGAGATGATTTGTCCCTTGAAGATGATCCGCTTTTGGATACGGATGATTTGTTAATCACGGCGTGAGGCATATATTGCCCATTAAATAGTGCCGTGTATATACTTTGGGCTTATTACGCAAAGTAGTTCGGGCACTAAGGAGTGCTCACCTACTGGTGGAGTTCTGAATGCAGGACACAGAAATTCCAAGAGTGCTCGGGCACCGAGGTGCTGCAGGGTATGCGCCTGAGAATACACTAGCGTCTATAAGGTATGCCGCCCAGTTAGGCGTTAAATGGATTGAAATAGATGCTAGACTTACTTTTGATGAGGTTCCTGTTGTTTTCCATGATGATAGATTGGGGCGAACCACGAATGGTCGCGGTTCGTTATCTAAAAAGTTATTAGCTGAGATATCAGAATTAGACGCCGGGGCGTGGTTTGGGTCATCCTTTGTAAGGCAACGCATTCCCACTTTATTAGACGCATTAGAGGAAATCGAAAGGTTGGGGCTAGGGTTAAATTTGGAGTTGAAGTGTAGTCCTGGTAAAGAAAAAGAAACGGGACGCATTATGGCCTCAGTTCTACAGTCTTTTTGGTCTCCGAAGTTGCCCGTACCTGTTGTTTCGAGTTTTAAAGCAGCGGCCTTATCAGCATTTTCTGAAGTAGCGCCAAACTTTAAACGCGCACTAATAGTCCACAGGTTACCCAAGGACTGGCTTCCTATAGGGCAACTGCTTGGAGTTTCGGCTATTCATTGTGATTGTCGCTATCTTAAGCACAATCAGGTAAGAAACATAAGGCAACATGGGTTGGCGGTACGCTGCTTTACGGTTAATCAAGCAGAAATAGCAGCACGGCTTTTTTCTTGGGGGGTGACATCAGTGTTTTCAGATTTTCCCGATCAAATTAATCAAAGTGTCAAGGCATTAGGGATACCATTGGAATAATTTGTAAATGCGAATAGTGATGGCAACGGGATCTGTTTTTACTTTTAGACTGTATATGTTGCTAAATATTACTTGTACGATATCTCGAGAACCTCAACATTTTCTAGGCCATTTGGAGTTCGCACTCTAACTACGTCACCCTCTGACGACTTTATGAGAGCGCGTGCAATAGGGGATACCCAACTTACTTCACCTAACTCTATACGTGCCTCATCGACACCAACTATGCGAATCGTTTTTTCTATTCCAGTTTCGTTCGCGTAGGTTACCGTGGCACCAAAGAATATCTGCTTCAGGTTTTTTTGTCGTGATTGGTCAACCACTTCGGCAATTTCTATGCGCTTAATTAAAAAACGAAGTCTTCGATCAATTTCTCGCAATCGTTTTTTTCCGTAGATATAGTCACCATTTTCTGACCGGTCTCCGTTACTCGCAGCCCAGGCGACTGTTTCGACTACTTTCGGACGTTCGTTTGATCTCAAGTTTTTGAGTTCATCCCGCAATCTTTTTAGGCCGGCCGGGGTAATATAATTTTTAAAACCTGCTGGAAGGTTATTAGCTTCTTCGATTTCAACTTCCTGAGGTTCTATCTCTTTTGTGAAGGCTTTGCTCATAACTATTATAATAAGCCATATGAGCTCTTTCTACGAGCATATTTCCGTTGACGGATTATTTGGTATTCTCTTTTTATTGGAGAGGCACAATGAATTTTTGGTATATCCTCATTTCTATAACACACTAGCCTAAACACTAAGACATGTTGCAAACTCGGCGCAGCACTAGTAACAATATCGTGTGGTTCTGCCTAATCAATAGAGCGGGCGGATGAAAAGGGAATACGGTGAGGTGTACCCATCAGGGGCTGAAACCGTAGCTGCCCCCGCAACTGTGAGCGTGTAACCCGCCCAATATCGTCACTGACGTCGTCGGGAAGGCGGGAAAAGGGTTAAGACACGTAAGCCAGGAGACCTGCCACGTCAGTTGTAACCTCAATTGTTCCTCGGGTGAGAGGAACGGGAGATTAAATATGAAAAGACAAGTACTAGCTGTTGTAGCTGGGGTCGCGGGTTTCGCGCCTATGGGCGCATTTGCGCATCATCCTATGAGCGGTTTACCTATGGAAACATTTACACACGGTCTGTTATCGGGAATCGGGCATCCAATTTTGGGTTTTGACCATCTATTTTTTGTCGCCCTGGTCGGTATAGCTGCTCTATATACAGGTCGGCGATATTTTGCCCCAGGGGCGTATATTTTTGCTATGTTGCTAGGTTGTTTGATGATGTCGACAGGTGTTGGACTGCCTGCGAAGGAAATAGTCATTAGTCTTTCGCTTCTTGTGGTGGGTACGATTGTTCTATCCGGTCGTTCCATGGGCGGCGGCGTTGCTGTCTGTGTTTTTTCTTTGTTTGGTCTATTTCATGGTTCAGCTTTTGGGGATACCCTCGCTGGGCAAGAAGTTGCGGTTGGGTGGCACGTGCTGATTGGTTATTTAACCGGTCTAGGCGCGATTCAATATTTAATTTCGCTTGCTGCGGGAACGATCATGCTAACGACATTTCGTGCAATCAGTTCTGCGGCTATCGAAGCACGTTTAACTGGTGCCCTAGTTGCGGGAATAGGTTTGTTTTTGACAATGGAAAATTTTGAGGGAATTGTTTTTGATTTGATGGGTTGGGCCACATAGATTTTTAGGTGCTATGTGGAAAAATTTTAGGTATCTAAGCGAATTGTAAGTTAGCCGAAAAGGCTCATATTTTTAAAATATGGGCCTTTTCTATGGATAAATTGTCCTAGCAAGATATGGCTCTGTCGTGTCGCTCTGCGAGAGCGTCCCTTTGGACGGCAATATCTAGCCTTTTGTAAATTCGATCGCACAGTGCTGTGCAGTAAAATCGCCCTACATACTTTATATAATCTGAAAAAACTTAAAAATATCAACCGCAGGCGCTGCATAGGCCGTTTAGCTCTATAGTGGATTTGTTGAGTGTAAAACCTAATGTAGTTGCGAGGTTCTGTAGTCGGCGTTCAAACGACGCGTCTGAAATTTCAGCAACTTCACCGCATGCCCCACAAATCGTGAATGCGACCATAGTGTCTGTTCCCCCTTCTGGGTGTTGGCATGCGACGAACGCATTTATACTTTCGAGTCGATGAACCATCCCGTATTCCACTAGTTTGTCGAGTGCACGGTACACTTGTAGTGGGGCTCGAAAACCTTTTTTCCGCAACTTATCCAAAATTGTATAGGCGGTTAAGGGGGCTAATGCGTCGGATAAAGCGCCCATTACTAAAGTTTGGTTTTTTGTCAAAGCTGGTGGTGTTTGAGGGAAATGATCCATGATTTCATTCTCCATCTATGATATTAGGTTTACTGTTTCTTGAAAATAAGGAACGCGCTATAGGCAGATTGCTCAATAAAAAAAAGGTGAAAGCAATAACGACTATGCTGGGTCCAGAAGGTGTATCCCAAGCGAGCGAAGAAAACAGGCCTCCGACTATTGAGCACGCGCCTATAAACGAAGCCATAAGGGCCATCTTCTCGGGTCCGGCAACAAATCGGCGTGCTGTTGTGGCGGGAATAATTAGCAAGGCCGTAATTAACAGTACACCTACTATTTTAATAGCAATAGAAATCACAGCTGCCATCAATATGATGAAGATTATGTATGAGTGGCTTGGATTCATTCCTTCTGCTTCTGCTAATTCAAAATTTACAGTACCGGCGAAAAGTGAGCGCCAAATAAAGGCTAATATTCCAAGTAATGCTAGTCCACCAATATATATTGTGAATATGTCAGTCTCTGATACGGCTAAAATATCTCCGAATAAGAAACTCATAAGATCAATTCGCAACCAGGAAATGAATGCCAAAACAACCAAGCCTAATGCTAAGGCCGAGTGCGATAAAAGGCCAAGTAAAGAATCCGCGGAAGCGATGGAGTATTTCATAAGAAGCAGTAGGGCAACAGCGATGGTGGCTGACACTACAAACACGGTTAGAGTAACGTTGCTTTCTATCAAAAGTGCAAATGCTATGCCGAGAAGCGAAGCATGAGCTATTGTATCTCCAAAATAGGCGAGCCGACGCCATACAATAAAACAGCCAAAGGGACCTGCTATAACCGCGACGCCGACCCCGGCTAAAAGGGCACGGACAAAAAAATCATCCATCATTTTGGGGCTCATGTTTTATAGTACTTGAATAAAGGTCGTTTTCCTTAAAATATTGTTCTTCATGGTGCCCGTCATCCGGGTGGCAGTGATCTGTGACGCTGCCATCTGCATGGCGCACTCGTCCATCAGCTAGATGTGTATGATCGTGGCTATGCTCGTAGACAGCAAGTGTTGAGGTCGCATTTGCTCCGAAGAGCTTTTGATATGCCGAGTTTGATGCAACCATACTGGGCGTGCCCGAGCAACAGATGTGCCCATTTAAGCAAATTATTCGGTCAGTGGCCGCCATAACAACATGGAGATCATGGGAAATAAGCAAAATGCCTGGCTTCAACTCATTCCGGATTTCTTTTATTAACTCATATATTGCAATTCCGCCGTTGAAGTCTATCCCTTGAACAGGTTCATCCAGTACGATTAAACTCGGTTTGAAAGCAATGGCACGAGCTATTAAGACACGCCGTAACTCTCCTCCCGAAAGGGCATGAAGTTCAGAATCACGCAAATGTATGACTTCTGTCATTGCTAGGGCATCATTGGCTTGCTTTTGAGAGATACGATTAGTTAGACGCATGAAACGTGATACGTTGAGAGGTAATGTCCAGTCGACATTAAATGCCTGCGGGACGTATCCCACCTTAATTTTTTTGTTTTGAAATACAGTTCCTTCGTCAGGTTTGAGAATCCCCAACGCAAGCTTAGCCGTGGTTGTTTTGCCGGATCCATTTGGGCCAATCAAAGTCACAATTTCGCCTGGTTCAACAACCATATCGATCCCACGAACAAGCCAACGATTACTGCGATAAATACCCGCATTCGACAAAGTGGTTAGTGGTTCTGTATTTATAGAAGTCATTCTTAGCTTGCTAAACTTTTTCCGTTTATATAGCGCAACTTGCTCAAGATAATGCCAAACGTTATAAACCAGATGCACTGTAATTTTATAACATATCTAGATCGTGCGTGCTCGTTAATTTTAAAAGAGGCTCTCGTGGGGCGCAAAATTTTCAGCATCCTTTTAATCTTCATATTACTGTGTCCTATCAAGATTGCGCGCGCCGAACTTTATGCTGTTGCTTCCATTAAGCCTATACACTCTTTGGTTTCTGCTCTTATGACCGGAGTAGCAAAGCCCGGTTTAATCATCCAGGGGTTAGGGTCTCCACATTCTTACTCACTGAAACCTTCACAAGCAGCTTTATTGGGGAATGCTGATGTGGTTTTTTGGATAGGCAATGAGTTAGAGTTTTTCCTCAAGAAACCAATTGAAAATATAGCAAAAAATGCCGTTTCAGTGGAGTTAATAGGGGTGCGTGGGCTTACTAAATTGTTACTTCGCAGACAGAAGTATTTCAACATCCAATTTGTGGGAAAGCATATATTAGAAGGGAGAATCGTACGAAAAGGAAAACATAAATTGGATTATGGAAGAAACTACCAGCGAACTGGTTCTAGGCATAGTAAAATTGATCCACACATCTGGCTGGATCCAGTGAATGCGAAGATTTTTGTGCGTGAAATTAGGCAGGTATTGGCAGAATTTGATCCGGATAACGCCAAAGTATATAGATCTAATGCTTCAGCAACGCTTCAAAAACTTGACCAACTATTGAGAGAAGTCAGTGAAATTCTGCAGCCAATCCAAAATAAACGCTTTTTTGTTCTCCATGATGCTTATCAATATTTTGAGGCACGCTTCGGAATTTCTGCCATTGGCTCTATAACATCTGCACCGGAGCTTATGCCAGGTGCTGAAGGAATAGCGATTATTAGAGAAAGAATAAAAAAATTTGGGCCGACTTGTATTTTTGTTGAGCCTCAATCTAAACCAAGGTTAATTTCAGTGATAGCGGAAGGTACGGAAGCAAAGATAGGTGTGATCGATCCTTTGGGAAGAGATCTTAAGTATGGACCAGAACTCTATTTTTCCTTAGTCCGCAATATGGCGTTGCAAATTAAAGACTGTCTATTGAGAGGGCCCTAGTTTCTGGAAATCGGAACGAATCTATGATTAGCTTAAACCTCTCAAGAAAATCTGGAGTTGTTTTGTTTCTCAAAAGCATTGCTGGGTTTAATTCGGAAATTAATACTAGTGAAAGGATTTTTACCCCGATTGGAATAGACTTTAATAGAAAAAAATAGGTGTCATTTGGCTTGTCTTTAGATTTGGGGAATGCTCATCCGGCAAAGAACATCAAATGCCTTACGTGTGGCACCTAAATTAGAAACGCCTTTGCCGACGATATCAAAAGCGGTCCCGTGAGCTGGCGTTGCGATGGGAATTGGGAGTCCAGCTGCAATGGTTACACCGCGTTCAAAACCCATTAGTTTCATCGCAATCTGCCCTTGGTCGTGATACATAGTCACTACTGCATCGAGATCACCGTCCCGCCCTTTTAAGAATACTGTATCTGACGGCCAAGGGCCGTCTACGCTGATTTGCAATGTCCTAGCTTTTTCGATTGCTGGAGTAAGAATTTGAATTTCTTCACTGCCAAAATTACCGTTGTCGCCAGCATGTGGATTTAGCGCAGCGACACCAATGCGTGGGTGTTTAAAGCCTGCAGAAATTAGGGTGTTGTTTGCTAATCGAATGGCCTCGATAACTCCTTTCTCATCTATAGATTCAGCAACTTCCTTAAGGGCGATATGGCTAGTGACCCGAGTTGTAATTAGTTCATCAAGCATGTTGATTTCAGAGTGATAACCATTGAATTTTATGTAGTTAGCTATGTATCGATGTTCGTCTTCTTGTTCCATACCGGCTAAATGCAAAGAAGCCTTGTTAAAAGGACCAAATAGAATTGCATCTGCATCACCTTTAACCGTTATATCCAGTGCGATGTCTAGGTTGCGAAGGCTTGCGTATCCGCCTGCTGCGCTTATCTCCGCAATCCGCAAGTCTTTGGGCTGGATATTATTGGTAGAGATTAGAGGAAAATAATTTTCAATGTCAAAGCTTCTAACGTCATTAAGGCTGATCTCCTGCATAGGCCACTCAGTATTCGCTTGCTTTTGTCCAAGTTCAAAAATATGGCGATCGCCAACTAGAACGATATTAGCCAACTCAGAAATATCGGGCTCCGCTAGTAATTTGGCGACAAGCTCTGGCCCAATCCCAGCAGGTTCCCCATGAAGAATAATAATACGAGGTTTCATTGTGTTCTGCCGCGCCAGCTCTGTATCTATGTTCCTATTTATTGCACCGATGGTACACCAGCTGCATATATCAATCTAGCTCATCAATTGGCGCATCCAATGTCCAATCATAGGTGCCTTCATCTCGTTCTTTGACGGCTTGTTTCCAACCTACTTCCTCAACGCGCTTTTTAAAATTCACTCCTTCGGGGCTATGTCGCGCCATACCATCGAAAATTGTTGCCAGGCGTTGTGTATTCGCCATTCCGGTAGCTTCTATCGCTTGGTTTATCATTATCTTCTGCATCGCTAACTGGTTGATTGGAACTCGTGCAATTCTGTTAGCTAAAGTTTCGACTTCGGCGTCTAGCTGGTGATCTGGAACAGCTTTTAAAATGAGCCCCAGTTTTTCAGCTTCTTTTCCCGTGACTTTATCTCCTGTAAAGAGCATACGTTTAGCTTTTTCTGCACCCACCCTATAGATCCACATGGCGGTGGTTGGGCATCCCCAAACTCGGGCAGGCATGTATCCAATTTTGGCATCTTCTGCCATGACAGTGATATCCGCAGAGAGCGCGATATCGGATCCCCCCGCAAGGGCGAAGCCATGTACCTTACAAATAACTGGTTTCATAGCACGCCAGAGCGACATGAAATACTCTGTGTTGCGCCTCATAAAGGCGTAGTCCTGTATAGGGTCCCAAGGCATGTCTTGGACGGCGTGTTGTTTTTTGCTTGAAGTTGCGTAGTATTTAAGATCATAACCGGAACAAAAGCCCGCCCCTTTTCCAGAAAGTATCATAACGTGCACGCTCGGGTCAGCCTCGGCTCGCGCAACGGCGCTAGCTAATTCCACTGGGAGTTGGTCGTCGATAGCATTCATCACGTTTGGGCGGTTCAAGGTAATTCGTCCGATTCGACCATCTTTTTCATACAAGACTTTACTGCTCATAATCCTTTCCCCCACGAATTTTCCTCTAAGAAGATTTTTACGCACTTCATACTTTTGTATTTTTGCGAGCGCGTCTAGAAAAATCACAAACGTGGCATCACATTCCGGGTGATTTTTGTGGTGCGAGCACAGCGCAGCAGTGCAAGCTAAGCTCGTACATCTTTATAATCGCCGCCTTGCCCGTTTCCACCTACGAAACGTGCAACGCCTTCGATACCGTTTGTCTCTTTTGCTTCACTGTATCGCCATTCTTGCTGCAGCGCGTCCTTCAGTTCTGAACCTTGCTGGGCTAAATAGCATAAAGGTTACCGTAAGCTTCGGGCGAAATTCCTTATGTCATTAATCAGCAATTCGGGCTGCTCCATGGCAGCGAAGTGTCCACCGCGGGGCATCTCCGTCCATTGTGTTACGTTATATACGCGTTCAACATAACTGCGAGGCGGCCAGGATAAGAGCTCTTCAGGGAAAAGAGCGCAAGCGGTTGGAATTTCAACGCGATTACCTTCCGGAGATAAAACTCGGCCTCCTTCCTCACGCCGGCCCGTATAAATCCAGGATGCTGTATTGAAAGTGTTAGTAACAAGATAAATCATTATGTTGGTGAGAAGCTCATCTTTGCTATAAACGGATTCTATATCTCCGCCTTTTGTATCTGACCAAGAATTGAACTTCTCGATGATCCATGCGGCAATGCCTACGGGACTATCCACCATAGCATAGCTCAGCGTTTGCGGCTTGGTTGCTTGTTGGGTCCTGTACCCGTTCTCCATTATCTGCTCATCTTTGAAGGATTTTGCCCAAGCTTTTTCGTCCGAATCTTGCGGGCCGTTGGGGTGGCGCATTGTCATGATGTTAATGTGAATGGCGCTGCATGCAGGTGCGTGGTCGTACCCAAGCCAAGATGAAATTGCTCCTCCCCAATCTCCACCTTGAGCAAGATATTTTGAGTAACCTAGTTCACCTGTCATCAATGAATTGAAAAGCTGAGCAATTTTACGAGGACCAAAAGGNTGTGGGGGTTTTGCAGAAAATCCAAAGCCNGGAAGCGATGGGACAACCACGTCAAAAGCATCCTCAGGGTTTCCACCNAANCGTTCCGGATGAGCTAGAGGNCCAATTATATGGAGAAATTCTGCAATGGTTCCAGGCCAGCCGTGGCTTATTATCAAGGNCGTGGGAGCTGGACCGCTACCTTTTTCTTCAATGAAGTGAATATCGATTCCTTCGACTGGAACGGTAAAATGCGAGAATTTGTTAATAATTGTTTCTTGTTCCCGCCAGTCGAAGCTTTCTATCCAATAAGCGCATAGCTCCTTCATGTAACGCAGATTGGTACCGTATTCCCAGCCAGTGAAATTTGTCATCGCGTCCCATGGATATTCTGTGACACGTTTCATTATGCCGTTAAGTATGTCGTCGTCGACGTTTATTTGGAAAGGATATATGGGGGGCATCGATAAATACCTTAGTGACCGTATATCAAATCGTTATATCGGTTAATCCGTTTAAATTAGTCCCGAAGCATAAATTTGGTTGCCTCCTCGCCAGATCATTTCCAGTGCTACGTAGCTGACAACGCCGGCACCCAGGTAGGCTAGCCAATTGTACCGCTCCAAAAGGGAAGCCACCCAATTAGCGGCAAAGGCCATAAGCAGTATCGATAGTACTAGACCAAAAATTAGCATACCAGGAGCTCCGTGCGCGGCTCCCGCGACAGCAAGGACGTTGTCCAAGGACATCGTAACGTCGGCAATGATGATACTCGTAACCGCGCTTTTAAGCGTCTTAGAAGTTTCCTTGTTGTGTGGACTATCATCTGCGTTAGTTAACGCACCGGAACGAATATCCTGCCACAGCTTGAACGCGACCCATACTAACAAGAGCCCACCTATCAGGGTTAAACCGGTGATTTCCAATAGCTGGTAGGTTACGGATGCAAAAACAATACGTAGTACAGTCGCTGCGACGATACCAATAAAAATAGCACGGCGCCGTAGTTTGATAGGAAGGCCAGCTGCAGCCATTCCGATTATGATCGCATTATCGCCTGACATTACAAGATCGATGAGTACGACCTTTGTGAAGGCTTCGAAATTAAAATTTAACAATAATTGTAATAAGTCCATTTATTAAACCTAGAGAGTGGGCTGGTTGAAGAAATTGCGAGCCGGGTTCATTCGGCTCAAACCTTATGTGGTTTGTTCTAACGCGTGGTGCAAGAGCGCGGTTTTAATCGAGCCGGGAATTGGGACTGATTTATTTGTCTTATAATCAAAATAAACATAAGTGACGGTTCCTTTAGCACAAAGTTGTTCTTCTTGCCAAAGCTCTTCGTAAAGTCTGCAGCTTTTGTTTCCAATGTGCTCAACCCAGGTTCGTACTTCAGCAGTTGTATTAAGATAAATTTGGGCTAAGTAATCTACATTCATGTTCACCAATGCCAAGTGCCAGCGGTCAAAAGTGAGGTCTGGAGTAAAGATACGAAAAATTTCTCGCCGTCCTGCTTCGAACCAGATGGGCACTACGGTATTATTTATATGTCCAGCACCATCGGTTTCCGAAACACGGGGCACGACTAAGGTACTCAACATAAGTTCACGCCGCTGTCCAACCACCGTCGACCAAAAGAGCGGAACCGGTTACTAAAGAAGATGCGTCAGATGCGAGGTAGACTACAGCGCCCATTATATCCTCCACTCGACCAAGACGTCCTAATGCAATCTTTGATAGGATTGAGTCAACGAACTCTTTGTCTTTGAGAAAGTCTTCTGTCATGGGTGTTTTGATGAAGGTTGGGCATAAGGTATTGACGCGAATTCCGTATTCGCCAAGTTCCCACGCGAGCGCCTTGGTTGCACCTTCGACAGCAAATTTTGTGGCGCAATACACCGTGCGCTTCGGTCCCCCGACATGGCCCATTTGCGATGAAACGTTTATAATGGAGCCGGTTAAGCCAGCTTCTATCAAGCCAGAGGCTACTGCCTTCGCAACAAAAATAGCTGCACGCACGTTGAGGTTTGTGACTGCATCATAATCTTCCTCTGTAAGTTCTTTAAGTAACTGTGGTCGATTCGTCCCGGCATTGTTGAAGAGTATTTGAAATGGACCATGTTCCCGGATTTTTGAACTCACTAGCGATGTATTGGTGACATCTAGCGCTAAGGTATGTGCTTTTCCCCCCGCTTCACAAATGGCGTTTGCAACAGTTTCAATTTCATTTGATGAGCGTGCCATTAGGGTAACCTCGGCCCCAGCATCGGCTAGAGCTGCGGCGGCGGCGCGGCCAATACCGCGGCCTGCACCCGTAACTAATGCGTGTCGGCCATCTAGTCGGAAACTGGGTAGTTTTGGAAGTTGAATATTTTCGGTCATGCTTTACTCACTATTCCGTATGGTTCGACATTGGAACGTCCGTAACGTCGTACTCGGATGTTTGCCTGCTCCCCGTGACCGGCGAAGCCTTCTAGGGCGCACAAGCGCGAGCAGTATCCGCCAATCATAGCGGATGCTTCGTCAGTAAGTACTTTTTGATAGGTGCATGTTTTCATGAATTTGCCGACCCAGAGACCACCCGTATAACGTGCTGCCTTTTTAGTCGGTAGCGTATGGTTAGTGCCAATTACTTTGTCACCATAGGAAACATTTGTGCGTGGCCCGAGGAACATGGCACCATAGTTTGTCATATTTTTAAGGAAGTACTCGGGGTCCTTTGTCATTACTTGAACATGTTCAAAAGCTAGCTCGTCCGCTTTTGCTACCATCTCCTTCTGGCTATCGCAAACAATCACCGAACCGTAATTTTCCCAGGATTCCCGTGCTATGTTGGCTGTTGGTAATATTTCCAATTGACGTTTGACTTCTACCATAGTGGCTTCGGCGAGTGGTCTTGAATCAGTTAATAAAGCCGCAGGTGAAGTCGGACCATGCTCAGCTTGGCCGAGCAAATCGACCGCGCAGAGTTCGGCATCGATAGTGTCGTCGGCTATTATCAATGTTTCAGTTGGACCAGCAAAGAGATCAATCCCAACGCGGCCGTATAACTGGCGTTTCGCTTCTGCCACGAACATATTACCTGGGCCGACGAGCATGTCGACACTGTCGATAGATTGGGTGCCGAGGGCCATGGCACCAACAGCTTGGATCCCTCCCAGTACAAGTATTTCATCCGCTCCTCCCATATGCATTGCCGCAACGATGGCCGGATGGGGTTTGCCGTTTTGTGGTGGAGCGGAAGCGATTACTCGTTTCACACCAGCGACTTTGGCGGTCACCACACTCATATGTGCAGAGGCAACCATCGGGTATTTGCCGCCCGGTACATAACAGCCGACTGTATTTACGGGTAAATTTTTGTGACCGAGTATGATTCCTGGCATGGTTTCCACTTCTAGATTTTGCAAGCATGCTTTTTGTTTTTCAGCGAAGTTACGAACTTGTGTTTGAGCAAATTTGATATCATCAAGATCATCTTGTGATACTTGGTCCATGGCATTTTGAATTTCGGCATCGCTTAAACGGAAGTCCTCGCGAGTGTAACCATCAAATTTTTCAGCTAATTCGTGGACAGCGTCATCGCCGCGTTTTTCAATGTCAGAGAGAATTTCTTCAACCGTCTGACGAATTTTGGCGTCAGCTTCGGCCAGGTCATCGGCGTTTTTACCGGATTTCAAATAGGTGATCATTTTCGATTCTCTTGGGTCATTTTAAGGTTAATGGATATCGGCGGAACGGTTAATAGCTTTTTTTAATTTTTCGATATTGAAATCATCGGCGCGCGCCGCTTTTAGGACCTGTTCTTCACGACGTGAAACTAGCTCTACTGCCTCTGGTATCTTGGAAATACAATCTTGCGGCAGGAGAACAGCTCCATGTTGATCGGCGTGGATAATATCATTATAGGCGACCTCCATCCCATGAACGGTTACAGGCCAGTTAAAATCTACAGGATATACGAATGCGTGACTAGGGCCTACGTGGCCACCAAGAGCTTGAAAACCCGGAGCGCTGTCGGAAAGGTCGCGAATAGAACCATTTGTGATGACCCCGAGTGCACCCAACCCTTTGTGAACGGCAGTATTGACTTCACCCCAAAACGCACCAATGCCTGGTTTTGGTCCCTCGGCTATGTACTCGTAATAAGGGATGCGGTTGGCTTCCGCGCTGCCACTGGCTGGTTGGGCCGCCCTTAATTTTGCAGTTCGTGCATATCCAACTATTGGCGGTAGTGAAGGATCGAGGCAGTAAAAGGGATCTATAGTAAACCCAAAACCACGCCGCTCGGGCATAACAATTTCAAGAGCATTGCAAATCGTGGGAGTGTCCCATTTAGCTAGAACTTTTAATCTGTCAGATGTAAACTCTATCATGGTCGCGGTTCTTCCATCTTTGCAATTTCTTCTAATTCGTCACGCTTAAGGTTTAACGCAACTCCCGCATTTATGATCTTATTCCAGGTTTTGGTGGGTAGAGGTAGACCGTTAATCTTGCGCGTTGCACGTGTGCGCCGCTCTGGGTCACCGGGAATCAATACAGGTCTCTCTGGGTCTACTGGTCGGGCACTTCGCACATATTCAATGTAGTTTCCGACTGCTGCGCCAAAATCATGGCCGTCATCAATGATCTCTGGCTTAAGATAAATAGATAACATTCCATTATGCATCTCCGTCCCTGGGCTGACCGGGCCGGAGCCAGTTAAGGCGCCCGCAAGAAGCTCGCAGGCTAGTGCGAGTCCAGAACCTTTGTGATCACCCATTGCAACCAACGCGCCCGGCCCCAAACGAGGATTAGGCTCTACGTTGTCCTCAAGATTCCCATATAAAACTTTTGGATCATTTGATGGTTGACCATTGCTATCTACTAATGCTCCAAAAGGAACAGGTTTCCCGCCGCGGAGAGCGACCATTACTTTACCCTCGGCTACTGCCGATGTTGCAAAATCTAATATAAAATTATCACCACCAGGGTTTAGAACACCTATACAGACCGGAGCTGTAGAGATTCGCCGTTCTGCTCCTCCATAAGGTGCAACCAGTAGGCTTTGTGCCGCATTAACGAAGTGAACTGAAACTAACCCTGCATCGCAAGCAACTTCCGCCCAGTGGCCAATTCTGCCAAGATGACCAGACCGGCGTAACGCCACTAGTGCTATGCCATTTTTACGTGCTGTTTCCGTTCCGATATCGACAGCTTGTCGGCCGATTGTTTGGCCAAAGCCCTTGTTTCCATCTAAGAGCGCGAAGCCGTTACCGTTAAGCACGGTTGTGATGGAGCGGCCAAATTTTAGGTTCCCGGTTTGCACCCACATGAGATAACGTGGAACTCTAACGACACCGTGGCTATCGTGGCCAGATAGATTAGCCTCCACCAAGTTTGAGGCAATTGCGTGGGCTTCATTTTTTGAGGCTCCCGCGGCGATAAATATGCGGCTGACCATTGCGATCATTCCAGCGGGGGCGACAAGATGTTCAGACTCTTGCATAAGTTATGTAGTGCTCCGTTGTTTGAGGTGTTCTAGGTTTTTAAGAGTATCATAGCAATAGAGGTTACTTTTTTGCTCTAGTGATTTGGGCGGGTTTTCGTAGTCATGAACAACACGTATTCCTGTGTAGGTTAGGTTGACCAACACACCCACCCGTCCAAAAGCCCGCATCGTCATTACAGAATTTTGGGTCACCACCGACCATAGTGGTGAAAAGGTGATGCCAGTTGCGGCAGATATCCAGTTCTGTCTTTACCCAGTTTAAGGGATCGTTAGCATAATGTTTCCAATAGTCCCCCTGAACGTTGAGGCCGGGTATAGCGGGGATCCAGCTTTCTTCCAACCATAGCACCGGATCGTGATGTTTACCGTATTTCCGTGCTAATTTTTGGATATGTGGGTCATCCAAGGCTAAAAGGCGACCATCTTTAATGACGGCTTCTCCATCCGCCATATAGGTTGGGAAATAGAGGTGCAGATGCCAATGACCTACTTTTAGTCCCTCGCGAGCAGCGCGGCGTTCATCCATAGAAGAAATTATTGTACCAAAGCCTATGTGGATGACCCCCGAGCGGACCCTTTCGTATAGGCAGTTCACAAAGCCTGATGGAAAATCCTTTCTAGGTCGATGAATATGCGGATTAGTTCCTATGGATGCCTCCCACCAATGCATGAGCCCTGGACCTGGCATTCCCGGATACTGAATATCTACCGTTTCCTCCATCAGCGTCCGTAACTTATTGCCAAATTCACCACCTTCATTTATTTGCACAATTTTCGAGTTTTCGATAATTAATTGTGTCCAATCAACGGGAGCGATGTGGTTTGTGGTACCGGCAATGACACCGTTTCCGTCTTCTTTATCAGGTAGGAAAATCCATGGCCGGCCAGTGATATGGCCGGGCAGATAAGTTTTTGCAAAGTGCGGGTTATCTGACCAGGTCTTATTGATTAGATCCCAATTATAGTTCTTCCGATTTCGGTCATAATACTCATCATGATTCGTGAACTCTAAATCGGTACCTTCTGGGTCGGTAATATGGACCCTCTTACTGGTTCGGACACGCTTCCACGTCCACTCATCAATTGCCTTTAAAAGTTCATATGGCATGGCGTGTGCCGGAGAAGCTAAAATTTCTGGGGTAATAAATGGCATACGCTGAATTTTAACGTAATCATCTACGAGGATTGGTCCGCCGTACCCCCATAAAAGCTTATCGTAGTCTTGATTTTTTGCAATTTGATCCCACTCGTCCATCCATTCTGAAAGTTCTTTGGTACGGTAGAGATAGTAGTCGACTTCATCTGACCCAACCCATTGAGGGATGGGCCCTTTATCAACCCGAAGAATTTCATATTTGCATCCGTATTTTTCAAGGATCTTTTTTGATGCGTCTACGACCATTTCGTCATGCCAGTTATCTACACGCAAAAGGACGCGCTCACCTGGTTGCAAGTCCCAACAAGCGTGTAGTCCTTGGTTGTATGGGCGTTTCGCTACTTGTTCTAAATATGGTAACAGCGCATCCGCTGAAGAGATTTCTATGTAAGGAGGGCAGCGTGGCGGACGTTTATCTATAAGGGGAGGAGAATCAAATTGTGGTATTCTAATTTCATTCATAAAACGACTTTCAAATATAAATTTGTCGATATTTCTAATTTAATAAAAGCATTCTGGACATTTGGTAGCAATAGGTTGTTGTGGTAATAAGGCGTTAGTGTCTAAAGGGGATAAACTAGAAGGATGTCGACCCGTCGGTATTCCAATGCCGCGAGACGTTCTTTTAGCGGTTTGATTAAAATATCTTCGCAGGGAGGACCTACAGATGCCTCACTCTACCTATTTACCGCACCGTATGGGGAATGCGGAAGTCAGTCCTAGTGGTAGATTTGAAGCCGGCTCTTTTCAGGAATTTACCTTAACGTACACCGCTGGTTACTTCGGGATTGATGATACCGGTTCGATAAAGGTAGTGCATCGGTTTGCCTCCGATATGGGGCGACCACAATTTGAAGACCCTAGTGGCCCTAACTTTACTACCGTTGAGGCATCCAATGGTGCCGTTCTACACGTTGAATACGACGTGAAGCGAAATATCCGACCGTGGGATAAAACATTATATATTAAAGTGGTACGCGGATTTTTGCGTGAAAGTGACCAAATTATTATCCGCTTTGGTGATCGGCGGCAAGGATCTCCAGGTATTCGATTGCAAACATTTTGTGAGCACACATTTGAGTTTCGTGTTCTCGTGGATGCTATTGCGACCTATAATTATGTTGAACTGTCAAAGCAACCGGAGATAGCGGTTATCCCGGGGCCTGCAGCACATTACAAAGCTATCATCCCCACGCAACAAAAAATAGGTCAGGTGTTTTCACTCCGCATGAAGGCTGA
The DNA here is from genome assembly GCA_002721825.1 of Magnetovibrio sp. GTDB lineage: Bacteria > Pseudomonadota > Alphaproteobacteria > Rhodospirillales > Casp-alpha2 > TMED8. The sequence continues at coordinate 23,465 of PBLS01000009.1, read as the reverse complement.
GGATAAGTGGGGAAATCCCTCCGATCAGACCCGTGGTATTTTTTCCTTGCGGGCCTCTAGGCAGATTAATGGACTGCCAGATACAGTGACTTTTTGCGAAGGGGAATTTGTAATAAAGGTTGAGGGGCTCAGCGTTTATGAGATTGGAGACTTGACCATAGACTTGAGTGACATGGACAATAACGTTGTCTGTACTTCCAATCCGATGCGTGTAGTGGAATGGTCCAATCTTATGCCGTATTGGGGCGATCTTCATGGTCAGTCAGAAGAAACTATTGGTACTAATTCCGCACGTGACTTTTACGAATTTGCCCGTGACAAAGCATTTCTTGATGTGTGTGTTCATCAGGGCAACGACTTCCAAATTACAACTGAATTTTGGGAGCACCTGAATACACTCTCTAAGGAATTTACAGAAGATGGAAAATTTATCGTTTTCCCGGGCTGGGAATGGTCTGGCAACACCGGATTGGGTGGCGATCGTAACGTACTGCATATGGAAGAAGGTTGCCAAATTCATCGTTCTTCGCACGCATTGGTTGATGACTTATCGGATATCGATACGGATTCTAATTCAGCCAAAGATTTATTCGAAGCTCTAAAGGATGAAGACTGCACTGTTTTTGCGCATATTGGCGGTCGATATGCTGATATCAAAATGGCGCACGATGACCGGCTTGAGCGCGCTGTGGAGGTGCATTCTGCATGGGGAACTTTCGAGTGGCTAATAGAAGATGCTTTGGAGCAAGGGTACCGGGTTGGAATTGTATCCAATTCGGATGGGCATAAGGGTAGGCCTGGCGCCAGTCATCCAGGTGCTACCAAGTTTGGTTCTTATGGTGGTCTAACTTGTAATTTAGCGTCTGCCCTCACCCGGGCCGGCATCATGGATGCAATGAAGAAACGCCATCATTACGGGACTACGGGGTGTCGCATGGTTCTCGATACCCGGGTTAAGTTTAGCGATCCTGCGGAATATTTTTCAGATGACCCAAACTTGGGGAATGTAACGTCTGAGATGGTCACGGAGGCCATTATGGGCGACATTTTAAAGTGCAGTGATAAAGAGCTAACTTTTAGTATAGATGTGCATGCCTCCGCGCCGATTGAGCGTATTGATATACGGAACGGTTTAGAGACAGTGGAAATTTTTAGACCATATACTGAGGGAGACTTAGGCAGTCGTATAAGAGTGCTTTGGGAGGGCTCGGAGTATAGAGGACGGGGACGCGAAACTATTTGGGATGGTTACGCCGAACTTCATGATAACAGGTTTAAGAGCTTAAAACCTATCAATCGCTATAATCTTGATAAACGATTCGAACAGACCGCGCCTGGCCGATTGGAGTGGACAGCCCTTACTACGGGAGGTTTCGGAGGTTTTGATGCCTGGCTCGATGATGCAAAAGCTGGCACGCTAAAAATAAACACAAAATTGATTAAAGAGGAAATTTGTATTTCAGAAATTGGTTTTGATGAAATGGTTTTTGCAAACGGTGGTATTGATCGACGCATCCGTATATTTAGATTGCCTGATGTCAACCCGCATCGGATTGTGACTTTGGAGCGCCGTATGGAGATAAAACCGCATTGTGATAACGCGTATTATATTCGTATAACTCAGGAAGATGGCCATTTTATATGGTCCAGTCCAATATACGTTTTTAAATAAGTTTACTTTTATGTGGCGCACGTGAAACCGGGAAGGGCGGTCGTGACCTTAGAAGGAAAGGGACAAAGCAATAGCGCGTGGTATTGATCATTTGGTTGTAGCGGTTCGTAACTTAGATGCAGCTTCAAAGCTTTACGAAAGTCTTGGATTTACATTGACACCATTGGCTCGACACCCTTTTGGAACAAGCAACCGCCTGGTCCAGTTCAAGACTAGCTTTATCGAATTAGTAGCAGTGTCGCAGGCAGAACTAATCAATGAAACAACTGATGTGGATTTTAGTTTTGGAGCCTATAACCGTGACTTTCTAACGAAGCGGGAAGGAATGTCTATGGTTGCAATGAAAAGCACGGATTCGAAGCTTGATCGCTACGAATTTCAATCCGCTGGACTTGAATTGGTGGCACCATTTAGCTTTAAGCGGATGGCAAAACAGCCTAATGGGGTAGAAGTTGAGGTCGGTTTTGACCTTACGTATCTTCCGAGATTGGGTGCGCCGGACGCTATGATTTTTTTTGCTGCCACCGCCATGCGCCGGAACATTTCTACAAATCCGATTACCAGGTCCACGTTAACGGAGCGAAAGCTATTCAATCTGTCCAGATTGAATCTAGCGATGTTGCAGGGACAGGGGCCTTTTTATCAGCAATTGATGCGGAGCAAAAATTATTTAACGTTATCGAGGCGAGTGGCCCTAATTTTGAGAGGTTCGCTGGCTTCACTGTTGTGGTTAGCAACCGCAGTTTGTTGACAGCCCATTTAATGGAACGAGGTTTGGGGTTTAAAGAGAAAGCAAAAGAGCAAATTATTTTGCAAGATGACATTTGCGGTGTTGAGATTACCTTCTGCGAGGAGGCATAGAGATGAGTGATCAAATGCTAACGGTTCTGGTCTGGCGCGGCACTGCTGATAAAGGGCGATATATAGAGTACAAGGTCCGTGGGCTGGAAAATCATACGGTCTTAGACGTTGTTACGTATATTCAACGCTACCTGGAGCCAACATTGTCGTATCGCTTTTCTTGCCGAGTAGGCATGTGCGGATCCTGTGCGATGACAGTAAATGGTAAGCCAAGGTGGACGTGTCGATCCTCTGTTTCCAAAGTAGCACCGGGTGGTAAATTAAAAATTGCACCGTTACGGTCTATGAAAATTATCAAAGATCTCTCTGTGGAAATGTCGGAATTTTTTGATAAACTAGCGCGAGCGGAAGGTCGCTTTCATCCAACCAGTAATCGCCAAAACGACTTTAATCATGTGAAACCGGATAGCGTAAAACGCAGACTTGCTTCGGACGGCATCGAATGCATCGGTTGCGGTATCTGCTACGCCAGTTGCGATCTAGTAGCATGGAAATCCAATTATCTAGGACCAGCTGCTCTAAATCGAGCATGGACGCTGGTCAATGATGTACGTGATGGTGCACATCGAAAGCGTCTCAATGCCGTCGCAGGAGATGCGGGCTGCCATGCCTGCCACTCTCAGCAAGGATGTGTAGAAAGCTGTCCAAAAAATCTCAATCCAACGGCTTCTATTGCGGGGCTAAAGCGTGTCACTGCCATTGCGGTATTAAAAGGAGAGTTGGATTGAACGATTTGGATGGCGCTAGTAATCCGGCAATTGAGACCAAACTTTGGCTAGCCCAGCGGATAAGTGCGGTTATTCTGGCTTTAATGGTTTTTGTCCATCTTGGGACGATTATGTATGCTGTTCGTGATGGATTGACCGCTGCTGAGATTATTGATCGTGTTGGTGGTCATCTTGGCTGGGCTTTGTTTTACGGGCTCTTTGTTGCCGCCCTTGCCGTACATGCGCCAATAGGGATTCGCGCTATTTTAGCAGAGATTACAGCATTGCCGAGGAAACGTATTGATCTGCTATGTTTTATGGCGGCAGTTTTAATTGCTTATCTGGGCTATCGGGTGGTTCGGGATTTTTATGCCCTAGGATCGATTGCATGAGTGCTCGGCACCGAAACTATACTAATTACTTGGCTTTTCTAGTACACCGCATTTCTGGTATTTTGCTCGCGTTATTTCTACCTGTGCATTTTCACGTGCTGCAATTGGCTTTGCATGATGCTCGGGCATTCGATTCTTTTGCTGCCTGGGCCGAACGTCCAATGGTTAAATTTGCAGAGGGGATATTAATTGTTCTACTTGCAGGGCACCTCACCGGAGGGCTGAGACTTCTCGCCATTGAATTTCTGCCTTGGCACAATTGGCAAAAATCAATTGTAGCTATTACTTTCGGGTGCAGTTTCGCGATGGGTCTTGTCTATCTTTTGAATGTTAGCTGATATGAGTGGAATTGATACCGACGAACTCCCTTTTACTTCTACCGATGTTTTAATCCTAGGTTCTGGAGGGGCAGGGTTATTTGCAGCGCTACATACACTGCAAAAGGCGCCAAATGCTGACGTCATGATTGCGGTTAAGGGCCTCCTCGGTAAATCTGGCTGCACACGCATGGTTCAAGGGGGCTATAATGTTGCGCTGGCGCAAGGAGATTCTGTCGAGCGTCATTTCATGGATACTATCGAAGGTGGCAAGTGGTTAAATAATCAAGAATTAGCTTGGACACTGGTTACTGAGGCGCAAGTGCGTATTCGCGAACTGGAGAATGAACTTGGTTGCTACTTCGATCGTAATTCGGATGGCACGATTCACCAGAAGGCTTTTGCCGGACAAACCTTTGACCGAACGGTGCATAAGGGTGATTTGACTGGCATCGAAATTATTAATCGCCTTGCAGAACAAGTTTGGGCACGAGGCATCCAAAGGCTGGAGGACCACCGTGCTGTGGCTTTGATTAAGAATGCCGAGGGTTCTTCGGTCTCAGGTGTTTTAATGATTGATATGCGGACTGGAAATTTTCTGTTTGTCAAGGCGAAGGCGGTGTTGGTGGCTACTGGTGGGGGACCGACAATGTATAAGTATCATACACCATCAGGGGATAAGAGTAGTGATGGGCTAGCTATGCTGTTGCGCATGGGATTGCCTCTTCGAGATATGGAGATGGTACAGTTTCATCCGACAGGCCTTGTAGCAGGCAAAGACACTCGTATTACGGGGACGATTATTGAAGAAGGACTGCGCGGATTTGGTGGTTTTTTGCTGGGTGGTGATAAACAGCGCTTTATGCAGAAATATGATGATCGATTAGAACGTGCAACACGAGATATAGTCTCACGGGCTATGTTGGAAGAAATGCGTCGTGGCAATGTCGGTCCAAACGGGGGTCTATTCATAACGATGAAACATCTTAATAAGGAAAATGTTCGTAAGAATTTTAAAGGTATGGTCCAACGCTGCGCCGATTGCGGTTTCGACCTTGTTTCGGGAGATGTAGAGGTCGTACCCACAGCGCACTATATGATGGGCGGTGTAATTTTTAATCAGGATTGTTCGACGGAAATCGAAGGGCTTTATGCTGCGGGCGAAGATACGGGCGGTGTGCACGGGGCTAATCGGCTGGGAGGTAACGGTGTTGCTAATTCGACCGTTTTTGGGGGGCTGGCGGGTGACGCTATGGCGGAGTGGATATCGACCAACGGTCGTCATAGTGAGCCCAATATTGAGACAATTAAATTTAGCATTGCGGCTTGCCTCACGCCATTTTCCAAGAAGCCTGGATTTCTCGAGGGTATTCGTCAAAAACTCTATGAACTTATGTGGGAAGATGTCGGCATAATACGAGACGCGGCGAGTATTAAACGTGCCGAGGAGGGGTTGGATTCGATAGAAGCTGAATTAGATGAAACAGGTGTCGATGCTACGACGCTGGCATATAATCTAACTTGGCATGATTGGCTGAATATAAAGAATCTTCTATTGGTGAGCCGTACGATAGTTGCGGCTGCGAACGTGCGTGAAGATTCGCGCGGTGCACATTTCCGCGTCGATTTTCCAGAAGTGCGTGATGTTGAGAATTCATTTTTTACCAAGGCGAAATATTCGCACGGCGAAATCATTGTCGATACTGAGCAAGTCAAGTTCTCGCTGGTTAAGCCGGGGTTTTCGTTATTGGAAGATGCTGAAGTAAAGTGAAGAGGATTGCTTTGAAAAAAAGCCGGGGTAGCGAAATCCTAATGTTAAATTTCATTAATTTAGGAAAGGGAGGGCATTTTACGAAGTTGTACAGACTAATTTTAGTTAACATTGTCTTTAGCAACAAGAGCAGCGATCGCTGTCGCGGCGAAACGTGCTTCTGGAGGGTCCGCGCGCGAGGTTAGGACAATAGGTACCTTAGCACCCATAACGATACCTGCAGCAAGACCGCTCATAAAATATACCATCATCTTGAATAATCCGTTCCCCATTTCGATATTTGGCACTACAAGGATGTCTGCCCTACCAGCCACAGGGCTGCGGACACCTTTAATTTTAGCAGCTTCAGAGGAAACAGCATTGTCAAATGCGAAGGGGCCGTCAACAATAGCACCAGTTACTGCACCGTTTTTGGCACGTTTCACTACTTCTGCAGCGTCGACGCTTGATGGCATAGAATCGATCGCAGCTTCAGTTCCCGATAGAACTGCTACGTGAGGCGTTGTGTTCCCGAGTGCATGGGCAAGTTGGACCGAATTGTTTATTATGTGGACCTTGGTTTCGACATTTGGCGCGACATTTATGGCGCCATCGGTTATCATTAGTACACGTTTACTTTGTGGGACGGTCATGTGGAAAATGTGACTTAAACGTCGGCCTATTAGTAAACCATCGTTTCGGTTGATTACTGCTTTCATGAGTGTGTCGGTATGAACATGGCCCTTCATCAAAGCCCTCACGTCTCCTGATCTGGCTAGTTCAACGGCGACGGTGGAGGTTTCTTCTTCACTTTTAGTATTAATGATTTCGAGACCAGAGAGGTTCCAATCAATAGTATTTGCTAATGCATTAATTTCACCGGCATTACCGATAAGAGTAGGATTTATAAGGCCCGCCTGAGTTGCTTGATACGCACTTTTTAAGGGGATTAAGTTGTCAGCACCAGCTACTGCCATAGGAATTGTGTCGGACCTACTAATTCGCTCCTGCAAGTAGCGGGGAACTTCAAAGGGGATGGAACTTAACATGCTATAAAGAATAAGGCCGGATGGGCTCTAGGTCCATATCCGGCCATACTTTATTTCTTAATGAGTCATACGGGTTGCTGCGGTCGCATATCCGAGGGGCTAATGCCTGCGACCTCCACCGGTGCTTTCATAGCGTCACGGCGGAAGGGTTCCCCTAGTTCCTGGTTCAGCACGACCTCAATGAAGGTTGTGACACCCTCGTCTTGCGCCTTACATGCCTTTTGGATAGCATCCGTAAGCTCTCCTGGTGTCTTTACTTGGACACCTTTTAGACCGCAACCTTCAGCAACTTTTGCAAAACTAAGTTCTGGGTCGAGTTCGGTTCCAACGAAATTGTCGGCGTACCAAAGTATCGAGTTACGCTTTTCTGCGCCCCATTGATAATTACGGAAAATGACCATAGTTATGGCGGGCCATTCCTCACGACCACAGGACGTCATTTCGTTCATGGAAATTCCGAAAGCGCCATCGCCGGCAAAACCAACTACGGGTATGTCGGGGCAGCCAATCTTGGCGCCGAGGATGGAGGGGAAACCATAACCACAGGGACCAAAAAGACCGGGAGCTAGATACTTGCGGCCTTTTTCAAAGGTTGGATAGGCATTGCCGATTGCACAGTTATTCCCGATATCTGATGAAATGATGGCTTCTTTTGGAAGTCCCGCTTGTATCGCCCGCCAAGCTTGACGCGGAGCCATCAGCTCGGCATCTCGCTCGCGTGCTTCGGCGTTCCAGACTGTTCCCGGGTCGTCCTCTTCGTGATCAAGGCTGGAAAGTTCTTGAGCCCACGCTGATTTTGACTGGTGGATAGCGGCTTTGCGTTCTTCGCGACCGGAATTACCGGCACTGGCCGAGAGTAGACCAAGGATCTGCTGCGCAACTAATTTGGCATCGCCACAGACGGCGACGGTAACATTCTTGGTTAGGCCGATGCGGTCTGGATTAATATCGACCTGAATAATTTTGGCGTCTTCAGGCCAATATTCAATGCCATAGCAGGGTAATGTCGAAAAAGGGTTTAAACGTGTACCAAGTGCTAGTATTACATCAGCCTTAGCGATTAGTCGCATCGCCGCCTTTGAACCATTGTAACCTAGCGGACCCGCGGCTAGTGGGTGAGAGCCGGGGAAGCTATCGTTGTGCTGATAGCCACTGCAAACAGGCGCATCAAGGCGTTCGGCCAAAGCCGCACAATCGGCAATGGCTCCGCCCAGCACTGCGCCGGCTCCAGAGAGAATTACGGGGAATTTCGCCTCAGAAAGTAATTTTGCAGCTTCAGCTACCGCATCTCCCCCACCCGATGAACGTTCTAAACGGACGATAGGGGGTAGCTCAATATCTATTACCTGGGTCCACAGATCCCTTGGCACATTAATCTGGGCGGGTGCTGAGCCGCGCCAGGCTTTCTCGATTACGCGGTTAAGCACTTCTGCCATACGTGATGCGTCGCGGACCTCTTCTTGGTAGCAGACCATTTCCTTGAACAAGGCCATTTGTTCAACCTCTTGGAATCCCCCCTGGCCTATTGTCTTGTTGGCTGTTTGAGGCGTCACTAGAAGCAATGGTGTATGGTTCCAGTAGGCTGTCTTAATTGGGGTAACGAAATTTGTGATGCCAGGACCGTTCTGAGCAATCGCCATGCACATCTTTCCGGTAGAGCGCGTGTACCCATCGGCCATCATGCCTCCTGTGTATTCATGCGCGGTATCCCAAAAGGTAATTCCCGCTTTTGGGAAAAGGTCCGAAATAGGCATAAATGCGGAACCAATAATTCCGAAGGCGTTTTCGATCCCATGCATTTGAAGGACTTTCACAAAGGATTCTTCAGTTGTCATCTTAGTCATGAGAATTTCCTCCACAGTGCCGGCGATTACCGAGGCTTAAAAGACCTTTGTGACGCGGCCAAAGATTAAAAGTTGTTTTTATTGATCGCATAGAACACGGCACAGCTGTCAGCGTCAAGTTTCAGCGTTTGAAAAAATATGGGGACTGTAACTTGTTACGTAATTCATCGACCTTATTTTTTCGATTTTGGCACGTGAAGGTCGAATAAATACAATAGCTGACCAATAGTAATAAAACTGTATGTATATTTCTTTAGCCCGCGTTTAAAGTGATCTCTAAGCTGGAAACCGAAACTAAATCCTAGTAATGTTGTACAGTTGTTCTGGGCGACATGGTGGTTCTTAATAGTAAGCTAGTTAGTAGTTCGAGAGATGTTACAGCTTTTGTCTTAATATATCGTGTTAGGGAGTTATTTAATCATGCAATTTCAGACAAATGACCTTGAGCAGCATTGGATGCCATTTACAGCTAATCGCGAGTTCAAAGCGGACCCGCGCATTGTAGTCGGTGGTAATGGTGTATACTTCACGGATCATAAAGGTGGGAAGTTAATTGATGGCTCATCTGGTCTATTTTGTTGTCCGCTTGGCCATGGTCGCACGGAAATCGCTGAGGCTGTTTACCAACAGTTATTGGAGAATGACTACGCGTCGCCTTTCATGACTTCGACCCCAGGTACGTTTGAGTTGGCAAATCGTGTAGCGCGAATTACGCCAGATCCTATCAACCATGTGTTTTTTGTTAATTCCGGGTCCGAATCCATCGATACGGCGCTAAAAATGGTTATGGCTTACCACCGCGCACGTGGGGAAGCACAGCGGACACGATTCGTTTCGCGGGAACGAGCCTACCATGGTGTTAATATTGGTGGCGTTTCTCTTGCGGGTATGGTGCGTAACCGTGAAACTTTTACTAGTGTAATGCCAAATGTTGTTGTCATACGCCATACCTGGAGCGGAGATGAGTTGTTTGTGCGAGGCCAGCCTGAACATGGTGCCGAGCTCGCGGATGATTTGGCGCGGCATTGTGAGACCTATGGCGGTTCAACTATTGCGGCGGTTTTTGTTGAGCCGGTTGCTGGATCAACGGGGACTTTGGTGCCGCCAAAGGGTTATTTAGAGCGGCTGCGTGCAATTTGTGATGAACATGGCATTCTTCTTGTTTTCGATGAGGTAATTACTGGTTTTGGGCGCCTAGGTCATGCTTTTGCGTCGCAAGCTTTTGATGTTACACCGGATATCATGACCATGGCAAAAGCCCTAACGAATGGGGCACAACCAATGGGAGCAGTGGCTGTAAGAGATGAAGTTTACGAAACTATAACAGAAGCCGCTCCGGAAAATGCTATCGAATTTTTTCATGGTTATACCTATTCAGGCCATCCTGCAGCTTGTGCGGCGGGTATTGCAGTCCAAAAAATATACGAAGAAGAAAATATCTTCGATAAAGCTGCTCAGTTAAGCAGTTATTTCCTAGATGGCCTTTTTAGTTTACGAGATCTTGATTGTATCAAGGATATACGCGGATACGGGCTTATGGGTGGAGTGGAATTGAAAGCTAAGGGAAATCCTGGTGCTATTGGAACGCAGGTTCAAAAGGATCTTTTTTGGAATGGAATGCACGTCAAGTTCACGGGGGACACCGGTATAGTTGCTCCTCCGTTTATTAGTGAGAAAGCACATATTGATGAAATGATGGACAAGCTCCGTTCGACTCTTGAAAATTTGTAAATCGGAAAGCACGTTTTCACATCAAAGTGGAGGTATGAATGTCGGTATCTAGCCTTGGAAGCATTGGAATGTATGACAGGCATTTGGTATACTATGGTCCTAATTAGATTGCCCCCTTGTGGTAATTTGTTTTTGTAAAACTACGATTTCAGGGTTAGTCTTAATTCTAAAGTTTCCATGAAAATAAAATAAAAAAATAAAATAACTTATTAATTACTCAGGAGGGGTTAGTAATGAAAAGATTAACGGTAGGCTTGCTTTTAGGGTGCCTCGCGGCCTTTGGAATGAATTCGTCGAGTGTTAATGCAGCTGCTAATGAAGTGAGGATTGCATTTTTCTTGGAGTGGGCCACTCCAAACCAGGAAGACAAAGTTAAAAAGACTTTCGATAAAGCATTTGGTGTTCCTGTAAAGTGGACAAATTTTAAAACAGGTGGCGAGATGACAGAGGCCATGTTGTCTGGAGATATTGATATTTCTTATTCACAAGGTTTAACACCTTTTGTAAATGCCGTTAACGCTAAGGCGCCACTCAAGCTTGTAGATATAGCAGTTTTATACGGAATGGGGGGAACGACCTGTGTCGTGGCTAACTCATCGGGTATATCAAAGGCAAATGCCTCCGAATTAGAGGGTAAAAAAGTTGCTGTTCCTTTGGGGACGATGGCCGATTACGTGTTTAAAGAAACAATGAGGGTCGTAGGTGCGGATCCTTCTAAGATGAAAGTGGTCGACATGGACCCCGAAGATGGATCGGCAGCTTTAGTCAATGGTGACGTTGCCATGGCTTGTTTGTTTGGTGGTAAGTCCATCAAAAAAGCAGAAGAAGCTGGTAAAAAGATGTTGACTGTTAAAGAAGCCAAAGATGCGGGCATTGCTGGAATTGATATTACTTCGGTAACCAATAAATTTCTCAAAGAGAACCCTGGTATGGTTAGAACATTTGTAGAAGTAACTCATGAGGCGAATGCTAGATATAATGCCGGTAAGTCGGATATGAACATCATAGCTAAGGATGCAGGAATGGATCTAGCTGGAACTAAGAAACAAATGGGTGGTTTTGAATTCCCCAATGCGGCGACCATGAAATCAAAGTATATGAATACTGGTGGTATACTTATGAAATACTTGAGCGTGATGGGAAATATGTTTGCTACTTCGGAAAATCCGGCGCTTAAAGATTACTCTGCAGTGGTAGATACCAGTTATTTGCCAATGTAATTGTTTTTAGTTAAGCGTAGAATTTAATTAGGTAGGCACCAATTTAACAAAATTGGTGCCTATTTTTATTAAACAATCATAAGACCTAAATTATGAGTGATTTAGTTTCGCAAGATCTAAATATGATTTTTACATCCCCCAAAGGGGAACATGTGCATGCACTTAAAGATATAACATTTACTCTAAAAAAAGGCGAATTGCTGACGGTACTGGGTCCTTCAGGCTGTGGAAAAACAACATTATTAAATATCGCGGCTGGTTTCCTTCGGCCGACCTCTGGAAAAATTACGTTAGGTAATAATGAAATAAATGGTCCCGGTGTTGAGAGAGGTATGGTGTTTCAGCAAGGGGCATTGTTTGAATGGTTAACAGTTGCGGAGAATGTAAACTTTGGATTACGCATGAAGAGAGTGGATCCCGTTAAAACCGCAGAAAAAGTTGAAGAATGGCTTGATATAGTTGGGCTAAAAGGGTTTGGGAACACACCCACCTATCAATTGTCAGGCGGTATGCAACAAAGGGTCGCTTTAGCAAGATGTTTGATCAACGACCCTGAACTAATTTTGATGGATGAACCGTTAGGAGCTCTTGATGCTTTAACTAGGGAAAAAATGCAGTCTTTAGTATTAAAAATTTGGAAGGAAACAGGAAAAACAATCATTTTGATTACCCACTCGGTAGAGGAAGCATTATTGTTGGGGGAACGCGTTTACGTAATGGCGCCTAGACCGGGGAGAATACATACAGAATATAAGCTCCCATTTGCCTCAATGGGTTTAGATGGAGACTTGCGGGAAATAAAAAATAACAAAGAATTTGTTACTAAGAGAGAAGAAATTCTATCCATGATCTGGGATATGGAAGAAGAAATAATGGGTAAAGAAATTTAAAATGCTCACAGGAATAGTTACCTTTTTAATAATCTTTGCGGTGATTGGATCTATTCTTTATGGGCAGAAATTAATAAAAACTGAAAAAACGGATGCTGTTTTTGGGAACCCGGAAAGGGCGAAAGGCGGCGTGCACTGGGTAATACTCGGTTCTTGTTTTCTGTTATTTTTGTGGCTGTATTACTCATGGGATATAGCCAAAGCATTTTACCCGAAATCTGCTAACGAACTTTGCCAGGTCGCCAAAGTGACCGAGTCTTTGCTGTCATTGAAGTACCTTTTTCCTATTGAAGAGAGGCAGCATAAAAGTACAGCAATCATTCAACGTGAGAATGTGAATATCAACGATAAAATACTGGCTATACAAAATGCACATAAATTGGAAACACACGATAAGGAGCGATTTGTACGTTTGCTGAATAGCACGCAACAAATCATTCCGTTATTAACCGACGAAAAATACCTTCAGCTTGAAACAAAAAACATAATAAGTGATTTAACGAATAGAATTAAACGTCTGACCGAAAATTTTCCTAAAGATACATACCCACCAGCTTTGAGCGACGAAGCTGAAAAGAAAAGAATTGAAGCTTTACAAAAACAACGAGGCTGGGGTGCTACTGGAATGGAAGTGCCTCCATTGCCTGAGACGCGAGTAGGTTTAAAGTTTCACACGGCTGCTGAAGAATTGAACAAAATCAGCGACGAATTTTTTTCCATGCGAAACCATCACCCTAAATATCTAAGAAAAGTAAAAGCTATTATAGGTGAAATAAAGAGATATAAATCAGGGTTAGATGATGGCCAAGAATTGGAAATGACGTATATAAAAGAAATTAAAAAACTTGGCCAAAGAATACACTATGCGAGCATTTTTCCCCCTTCAGCTCTTGATGCATTAGAACAATCGATCCGAGATTTTGATAAGGTACAAAAGCAAGAGCAAGGAGCCATAAGGGTCAGAGATATATTGTTTTTTCCAGGAGGAACTATTGTTTCGAGTGGCCCAACGTGTGCAGAAGATGGCCCAGGCAGGTGGTTGCCGAAACCATCGGATACGTTCAGGATTTTTGGTGATCTTTTAAAGCCAAGCGTCGGGTTTAAGATGATACCCATGCTTTGGTATGAGATGATGGGCGTCAATAAAATAGTAGATTTTTTTCTGCCGGATTGGGTAGCAGATATTTTGCCGGGCAGATATCCAGTGCATACTTCTTATGGAAAAGTTGAGCCAAATTTTAAAAGTAGGGTCCTTGATATTGTAACGGGGAATTTTGAGGCTTTCAAAATACCTGTTCCTACAGGTCATATATGGGATTCTTTTTTAAGGGTGTTTTTAGGTTTGGCGCTCGGGATTATTTTTGGCGTACCTTTAGGCATATTTATGGGCCTCAATAGATTTGCCAAAGGATTTTTCGATCCGTTAGTTGAGTTATACAGACCCGTGCCACCACTAGCGTGGGCGCCATTGATAATTACTGTCTTTGGAATTGATAATGTTGGAAAAGTGTTCCTGCTATTCATGGTTTCCTTCTCGATTATGATTATTTCAGCAAGAGCTGGCGCTACGGGAACTCAGCTATCAAAAATTCATGCTGCGCACTCATTAGGGGCGTCGAGATGGCAAATACTTAGAGAAGTAATATTCCCCAACTCGCTTCCTGAAATATTAACGGGAGTAAGAGTGGCTGCAGGCATGTGCTGGGGAACATTAGTTGCAGCAGAGTTTTTGGCCGGAACAACTGGTATTGGCTTTGTTGAAAATGTGGCAAGAAAATACATGCAGTATGAAGTTATTTGGATTACCATTTTTGTGATGGGTGTTTTAGGACTACTGTTTGATATCACCATCAGAAAGATAATAGATAGGACTATTCCGTGGCGTGGAAAGGGTTAACTTAAATCTAGTTGGAGAAAATGAATGGCGCCGTATGGAGAAACACGGGGTCACATACTGATTGAGATATTCCGTGTTGTTTCCGAGTAATTTTACGCCAACTATTTGTTGAATGCGGCAAGAGGATGGTAAATCGCGGGAAATTCTATTCCGTCGTTCTATAGGGGGTTGCGAGAAGTGGGAAGAGAGTTGTGGCATTTTATTGATGGAGAGCGTGTCGCTGGAACCAGTGGACGTGCGGGTGATGTTTTTAATCCAGCAACTGGCGAAGTAAGTAAATCTGTTCCATTAGCTAATACCGATGAGGTAAAAAAAGTTATTACAGCAGCAGCTGTTGCACTCCCGGCCTGGTCAACTACTCCCCCTGCGAAGCGCGCTCAGGTGATGTTTAATTTTCGCAGCCTAATCCTAAAACACCTCGATGAACTAGCCGAGTTAGTTTCCTCGGAGCATGGTAAGACATTAGAAGATGCGAAAGGTTCTATTAGCCGAGGCTTGGAAGTGGTTGAATTTGTGTGTGGTGTTCCGCAATTACTCAAAGGACATTATTCGGAATCAGTGGCTGGGGATGTTGACAGTTATGCGCTACGCCAACCAGTGGGCGTTTGCGCGGGTATTACACCGTTTAACTTTCCGGCTATGGTGCCAATGTGGATGTTTCCAGTAGCTATAGCTTGTGGCAATACCTTTATTTTGAAACCCTCTGAAAAAGACCCGTCGTGTGCTCTTAGGCTGGCAGAACTGCTTAGTGAGGCAGGATTGCCTGATGGGTGTTTTAACGTAATTAACGGTGATAAAGAAGCTGTCGACGCGCTTCTTTCAGATCCGACTGTTGCAGCGGTGAGTTTTGTGGGCTCCACTGCTATTGGACGTTATATATATGAAACCGGTTGTCGAAACGGCAAACGAGTCCAAGCCCTTTGTGGTGCAAAAAACCATATGGTTATCATGCCTGATGCGGATATGGATCAGGCTGTTGATGCGGTAATGGGTGCTGCGTACGGGTCAGCTGGTGAGCGTTGTATGGCCGTTTCAGTAGCGGTTACCGTGGGAGAGGAGACGGGGGACGAATTTATTAAACGTGTTGGGCCACGTGTGCAAAACCTAAAGATAGGACCTTATACGGATCCTTTAGCGGAGATGGGACCAGTAATTACACGCGAATCTAAGGAACGGATCGAACGGTATATCGAAGAGGGTGTAACATCTGGTGCGGAATTGATAGTTGATGGCCGTGGCTTGCAACTCCAGGGTTATGAGGATGGCTTCTTTGTTGGAGGGACTTTGTTCGATGGAGTTACTTCGGGTATGTCCATTTACTGTGACGAAATTTTTGGCCCGGTACTTAGTACTGTACGTGCGGCGAGCTATGCAGATGCCAAGCAATTGGTACTGGATCATGAATATGGAAATGGCGCTGCAATATTTACCCGTGATGGGGACACGGCACGTGATTTCACGCAATCTGTGAACATTGGTATGGTGGGCGTTAATGTCCCTATTCCAGTGCCAGTTGCGTATCATAGTTTTGGTGGGTGGAAGGCCTCGTTATTTGGTGATCACTCTATTCACGGTATGGAAGGTGTACGTTTTTACACCAGACTTAAAACCGTTACGGCGCGTTGGCCAAGCGGTATTAAAGAGGGTGCTGTATTCAATTTTCACTCGGGTAGTGATACGGGGCATTAAATAGGGTTATATTCAGTCTATTAAGTTATGAAGACAGTTCTTCAACGTGTTTCCGAAGCAAACGTTAAGGTCAATGGCGAAGTCATTGGCGCTATAGGCTCAGGTTTATTGGTTTTTTTCTGTGCGGAGCCTGAAGATAATCCGGAGAAGGCTTCGTATTTTGCTCGAAAAATCGCGTCGATGCGCATCTTTCCGGACAAATCCGGTAAGATGAATTTTTCGATTAGCGAAATTGGAGGAGCGGCGCTCGTTATTAGTCAGTTTACTCTCATTGCTGAATGGCGCAAAGGAAACCGGCCCGGATTCTCTCGCGCAGCAGATCCTCAAACTGGCGAGGCTATGTATGGTTTCTTTTGTAATGAATTGCGGGGGAATGGCTTAGTGGTTGAGACGGGAAGATTTGGAGCAGAAATGGAAGTTGCTCTGGTAAATGCTGGCCCAGTGACGATAATCATGGATGAATAATAGTGCTGCAAAATTTTTGTGCTCCTTCTTAGGGGATTCAGTCGATCAAGGTGAAAGGAAGGCTTAATGGCTTCGGCAACCAAAGCAAAGAAGGTACCTGGAAAAGTGGATGTAGTTATTGTAGGGGGTGGTGTTATAGGGTGCGCCATTGCGTATCATTTAACTAAAATCGGTATTACAAATGTTGTGTTGCTGGAACGCAAAAAGTTAACCTCCGGCACGACGTGGCATGCGGCTGGACTTATTGGTCAGTTACGTGATTCGCAAAACATGACTCGGCTTGCGAAATATACGGCCGAACTTTATCTCGGTCTTGAGGCTGAAACGGACCAGGCCATTGGTTATAAAGTTAACGGATCCCTTTCACTAGCTACTAGCGACGGTCGTATGGAGGACCTGGTCCGTCGTGCTGATATGGCAAGGGTGTTTGGTCTACATGTCGATGTACTTGGCCCCGATGGCTGCAAGGATCACTATCCTTTGATTACAACCAAGGGTTTAAAGGGAGGTATTTTTGTTCCGTCAGATGGTCAAGCTGACCCAGTAGGAATAACTCAAGCTATGGCTAAGGGTGCAAGAATGGGGGGGGCAAAAATTTTCGAAGATACCCTGGTCACGGAGATCTCTGTAGAGGATGGGAAAGCAGTTGGAGTCGTTAGCGGCGGGGGGGAGGTTCGTGCTAAACATGTGGTGCTAGCATGCGGTATGTGGACCAGGACACTCGCAGCAACAGCCGGTGTTAATGTTCCACTTCATGCATGCGAGCATTTTTATATTGTTACAGAACCCTTTGAAGGCGTCACACCGGATTTGCCTGTCTTACGTGATTATGATTCATGGAGTTATTTTAAGGAGGATGCGGGGAAAATTCTACTAGGAGCTTTTGAACCAGTGGCGAAGCCATGGGGAATGGAGGGAATTCCAGAGGATTTCAGCTTCGACCAACTTCCAGATGATTTCGAACACTTTGAGCCGGTGCTTATAAAAGCGATCGAGCGTATGCCAGCACTTGAACACGCTGGCATACAGACTTTTTTCTGTGGGCCCGAGAGCTTTACGCCCGATGATCGTTATCATCTTGGACCGGCACCTGAAGTAGGAAATCTTTTTGTTGCGGCAGGGCTAAATTCAATAGGCATTCAGTCTGCTGCGGGTATTGGTAAGATGTTAGCAGATTGGATTCATGACGGGTATCCGCCAATGGATCTTAATAGTGTCGATATTCGTCGAAATATGCCATTTCATTCTAATGGGCGATTCCTACACGATAGGGTAAAAGAGACACTTGGGCTGCTATATGCCGTACGCTGGCCCTACTACCAGTACACGACTTCGCGCGGTGTCCGTCGCACGCCTTTGCATGAGAAACATGTAACGCAAGGTGCGTGCTTTGGAGAAGTGGGGGGATGGGAGCGGCCGAATTGGTATTCGTCGGATGGTTCGGTGCCCACGTATGAATATAGTTTTACGCGTCAAAACTGGTTTGAATTTTCCGCAAATGAGCATATGGCCGTTCGTGAAAAAGTCGGTTTGATGGACATGACGTCTTTTGCTAAATACCGGGTTCAGGGCTCTGATGCGGAGTCTGTTCTCAACAAAATTTGTGCTAATAATGTAGCAGTCGAATCCGGACGTATCGTTTATAGTCAGTGGTTGAACGATAAAGGTGGTATTGAGGCGGATTTGACCGTCACCCGACTCGCTCCAGATGATTATTTAGTTGTAACTTCTGCTACTTCGCAAACCCGAGATCTTCACTGGTTGAGTAACCACATCGCGGATGATGATCGAGTTGTTTTGACAGATGTCACTTCGGCCTATGCAGTGCTGGCTATTATGGGGCCGAAGGCCCGCGATTTTTTGCAACCGCTCACTTCAGATAATCTTTCCAACGATACATTTCCATTTGGTACTAGCAGAGAGATAGAGATTGGATATGCCCATGCTCGAGCTTCCCGTATTACGTATGTCGGTGAGCTCGGATGGGAGTTGTATATACCAACGGAATATGCCGCGGGGATTTATGAGTTTCTCGTAGAGAATACCACTGGCGGATTCCCTACGCATGTTGGTATGCATGCGGTAAATTCTTTGCGCATGGAGAAGGCATACCGGCACTGGGGGCATGATATATCTGATGAGGAAACACCACTAGAAGCGGGATTAGGATTTTCTATTGCTTGGGATAAGCCGGGTGGATTTATAGGCAGAGAAGCACTTTTGCGACAACGCGAAAAAGGCCTCCAAAAACGCCTGGTGCAGTTTAAAATTAATGATCCTGAACCAATTATCTATCATAACGAACCGATTTATCGTGATGGTACTATAACCGGATACGTGACCTCTGGTGTGTATGGCCATGCATTGGGAGGAGCCGTTGGGTTAGGATATGTTTCCAATGCGGACGGTGTGAGCAATGATTTTGTGCATGATGGACATTTTGAGATTGAGGTAGCGGGAAAGAAATACAATGCCGATGCTTCACTTCGGCCTCTATATGACCCAGATAACGAACGAGTTCGTTGCTAGGGTTACTAAGGAGATGTCTTAATGTATGCTATTTGTGGCTTAATTAGAATAAAGCAATGATGGTGCGATAATGGCAGTGATTCCTCCTTATCTAATGTTTCTGGGTGACGCCGCCGATCAGTTGGCGGCGAAGACCGCGGCCGGTGTTGTTCATTGGCGACCTGAACTGTGTGTTGGCCAGCTGCGCCTGAGAGGATGCAACGCTGATCTAGGCATTCCTGACATGTCTATAGAGGAGGCCGTGGCTAAGGGAGTTAAAACATTAATTGTCGGTGTTGCCAACCGTGGGGGCGTTATGTCTCAAACATGGATTGATGTTCTTGTGGATGCGTTAGAGCATGGCTTAGATATAGCGAGTGGTCTACATAGCCGCTTGATTGAGGTGCCCATGATTGAAGAGACGGCAGCGAAATATGGTCGCCATTTGACGGACGTGCGCCATCCGACCCGTACCTTTAGTGTTGGCAGCGGAAAAAAAAGGTCTGGAAAGCGATTGATACCTGTCGGAACGGACTGTTCCATCGGTAAGATGTATACAGCGCTGGCCCTGGAGCAGGAGATGTCCGCCCAAGGTATTAAAGCAACTTTTCGAGCTACGGGGCAGACCGGTATTTTTATTGCGGGCGACGGTGTCTCGGTCGATGCGGTAATTTCAGATTTTATTTCTGGAGCGGTTGAGTGGTTGGCTCCTGACAACGATCCTGATCACTGGGATTTAATTGAAGGGCAGGGTTCGTTGTTTCATGCGTCATATGCTGGGGTTAGTTTAGGGCTTCTGCACGGTGCGCAAGCTGATGCATTGGTACTTTGCCACGAACCAACACGGAGCCATATGCGAGGATTGCCGGATTATCCAATTCCGGGTATAGCCGAATGTATAGCCGCTAATGAGAAGGCCGCTCGGTTAACTAACCCAAGTGCTAAGTGCATTGGTATAGCGATTAACACCCATGCTTTGAGTAAAGAAGAAGCGAACGATTATATGTTGTCTCTAGAAAAGGAATTTGCGCTTCCCGTTGTTGATCCCGTCAAAACTGGTGTTGGTCGGCTCTTGGAAAATCTACCGTGAGCCAACGTAAATTCGCGACCTATACGGAAGCTTGGCCACTTACAAAACCCTTCACTATTTCTAGGGGGACTAAAACCGTGGCGAATGTCTTGGTAGTAGAGATTACCGAGGATGGCTATACAGGACGTGGTGAAGGAGTGCCTTATGCGCATTATGGAGAGACTACAGAAGGTGTTCTTGCAAAAGTAGCACTATCGAAAAATGCGATTGAGGATGGGGTATCAAAAGAGACTATTTTGTCCGTATTTGAGCCTGGAGCGGGCCGGAATGCTCTTGATTCAGCACTTTGGGACTTGGAAGCGAAACTGATAGGTCGCCCCGTATGGGAATACTTGGGTCTTCAGAAACCAGCTCCCATAATAACTGCACAGACAATATCCATTGGAAAAGCCAGTACGATGGCGTCGCAAGCCAAGGAACTCATTTCGGCCCCACTTATTAAAGTTAAGCTTGATGCAGAAGATGTAGTCTCCCGAGTAACAGCAGTACGTGAAGCAGCCCCTGGGAGTCGGTTAATAGTGGATGCTAACGAAGCGTGGGATATGTCTCTATTAGCCGAAGTCGCTCCAATACTTGATAAACTTGGTGTTGAAATGATTGAGCAACCAATTTCTTCGAAGGAAGATGCTGTGCTCGCGAATTATAAAAGTCCCGTGCCTCTCTGTGCTGATGAGGGTTGTCATACGTGTGAAGATATCACTAAAGCCCGAGAGCGGTACGACATGATTAATATTAAGCTCGATAAAACAGGAGGTTTAACCGAAGCTTTACAATTGGCTTATAGCGCGAAGCGTGTTGGTTTAGAAATTATGATTGGTTGTATGGTTGGAACGTCTCTAGCTATGGCTCCTGCGATGATGCTTGCTTCTTTCGCAGAATTTGTTGATTTAGATGGACCGCTATTACTTCAGGAAGATCGCAAAAATGGGTTAGTATTTAAAGACGGTTATGTGTATCCGCCGTTATCGGCCTTATGGGGTTAAAGTTTTGTGAACGGTCACCATTCTGAAGAGTAGACGTCGATGCTGTGTATAAATTAAATTCCCTCCGAAAAATTGTATATGATGTGTGGGGTTTTAGTGTTGGTACTATCATTTTCATCTCACAGTGTTATTGATGAATAACAGTGCGGCTATGATTGCTTAGAATATTTATTGGTGCTCTCGAATTGGCTATAGCCAGCATGGTAATTTGTTGAAACTTAAGGAATGCAGGTAAACATGGAAAAAAGGCATCAAGATATTCGGGAGGCCGTTGCTCAGGTTTGCAGCCAATATCCGGGAGAATACTGGCGAGAGAAGGACCGAGAACAACAATACCCGAGTGAATTTGTAAAGGCATTGACTGAAGCTGGTTTTCTCTCGTGTTTGATTCCAGAACAATATGGGGGAAGCGGTCTCGGCATATCGGAAGCTGCTGCTGTGATGGAAGAGATCCAAGCCGCTGGGTGTAATGGCGGTGCATGCCATGCGCAGATGTATATCATGGGAACAGTGCTGCGGCATGGAAGTGAGGAGCAAAAACAAAGCCTTTTGCCGGGGATTTCTTCAGGCCAGCTAAGATTACAGGCGTTTGGGGTTACTGAACCGACTTCCGGAACAGATACTAGCCGTATCCGCACGACGGCAATTAAAGAAGGAGAAAAGTATCGTATCAATGGTCAGAAGGTTTGGACTTCGCGTATTGCGCATTCTGACTTTATGCTACTACTGGCACGTACTGCGCCGCGTGAGGCAGGTGAGAAGCCGCATCATGGGATGTCGGTATTTTTGATTGATATTCGCCAGGCGGAAGGCAATGGTCTGACTATTAAACCTTTACGCGCTATGATTAATCATGCGGCTACCGAAGTCTTTTTTGATGACTTAATGATTCCTGCAACGTCCTTGGTTGGTGAGGAAGGAAGAGGATTTCGGTACATTTTGGATGGAATGAATGCTGAGCGAATTTTGATTGCAGCTGAGTGTATTGGAGATGGTCGCTGGTTCATAGAAAAGGCAGTAAATTATGCAAATGAGCGTAAGGTTTTCAATCGGCCTATCGGAATGAATCAAGGTATACAATTTCCGATTGCTCGTAGCTTTGCTGAGCTGCAAGCGGCAGCTTTGATGGTTGAATGTGCTTCAGATATATTTGATTCTGGTCAAGACTGTGGGGCAGAAGCGAATATGGCAAAACTTTTAGCGGCTGACGCATCTTGGAAAGCGGGCGATATGTGCTTGCAGACACATGGAGGATTTGGGTTTGCGGAGGAATATGATGTCGAGCGTAAGTTTAGAGAAACGCGTCTCTATCAAATCGCTCCAATTTCCACTAATCTAATTTTGAGCTACATTGCAGAACACGTTTTAGGGTTGCCAAGGTCATTCTAGAGGAAATCAATGAAAGTCGATATTACGAATTTAAAAAAATGGATTGGAAAGACCGAAGAGCATAGTGAAATCATCTTCGCTACTCCGATGGCGGGGCTTGCGGCAACGCTTGATCATTCAGCTAATATAGCCCCACAAATGGGGGATGCGTTGCCACCGGCGGGGCACTGGCTGTATTTTTTGCCAAAATCACCAATGCGAGAAATTGGGTCTGATGGTCATGTGAAGCTTGGTGGTTTTTTGCCACCGGTAGGCTTGCCACGACGTATGTGGGCAGGAGGCCGTATTGAATTCATCCGGCCGCTTTGTATCGGCGACACGGCACGGCGTTTATCGACTATCAAAAGTGTTGATTATAAAAGAGGTAAAAGCGGGGAACTGGTATTTGTGGTTGTGGGGCATGAAATTTTTGCCATGGATCAACTGGCAATTAAAGAAGAACATAACATTGTTTACCGCGAAGCGCATGAACCAGGCAAATCATCGCCAGTGACTAAACGGGCACCAGAAACGGCGAAGTGGTCACGAGAAATATCACCAGATCCCGTTTTACTGTTTCGCTATTCCGCCCTAACGTTTAACGGTCATCGGATTCATTATGACCGTCCCTATGCTTTGAATGAAGAAGGGTACCCGGGGTTGGTGGTACACGGACCTCTTATAGCAACACTTTTAATGGACCTTTGTTGTCAAGAAAACCCGAGTTCATCACTCGTTAGCTTTGATTACCGAGCTATTAGTCCACTCTTTGATATCGAAACTTTTACAGTTAATGGCACTCCAGGAGATGATAACAAAACTGCTTCGCTATGGGCAGCTAATCATACGGGTGGGGTAGCGATGCAAGCCGAGGCTCAATTCCAGAAGTAGAATGAGCGCAAAAGATCCTTACACTTTTGATGTAATTATAGTGCTGGGGGCAGCACAGTTGGCCGGTGACACGCCTAGCCCGGCTATTGAGCGTCGTGTAGCGACCGCAGCCAAACTTTGGCATGAGAAAAGGGCGCCATA
>PBLS01000008.1 GCA_002721825.1 Magnetovibrio sp. | reverse complement strand
TTCCCAGTGGGGATAACCCGCTCGTAATCAGGAAATGTGCCATCAATTAACTTGGACGTGAGTACAACATTATCAAAAGAAAATCGAATGGCGGTTTCCGAAAGTGAAAGTTCAACATCATCATTCAACTCATCTATTAACTTGCGTAATTCAGTAATAGCTTTCCTTGGCACAATGACTCCGGGAATACTTTCTGCACCGACCGGCACTGGAACCTCCACACTCGCCAATCGATGTCCATCGGTGGCAACTGCTCGTAGCACGGCAGCACCATTTCGCTCGGCATTATGTAAGTATATGCCGTTTAGATAGTAGCGTGTTTCTTCAGTTGATATAGCAAATCTTGAGCGGTCGATTAGCGACCGTAATTCTTCAGCTTTTAGCGAAAAAGCATGTGGCAATTCACCACCAGAAAGTACGGGGAACTCATCTATGGGCAAGCTTTGTAGAGCGAAACGTGAGCGGCCAGAACTCAAGGTTAGTTCGCCATCCCCGTTTGAGTCGAGGTCAACTTGGGCACCACCGGGAAGCTTTCGGACAATGTCGTAGAGAGTGTGGACCGATACCGTGGTTGCACCTGGCGTTGCAACTTGGGCAGGCGTAGTTTCTATAACATCTTGATCCATATCAGTAGCATTTAGTTTAACAACACCATCGCTGGCTTCCACTTTTACATTTGATAGAATCGGTATAGTATTTCGGCGCTCAACTACACTTTGCACATGTCCAAGCGATTTCATTAGATTGTTCCGCTCAATCGTAAATTTCATCGTTGAACTTCAAACCTTTATAATTGTTTAATATAAATATTAATAAGATAGATAGAGCACTTCAAGTTAGACGACATCGAATTCCAACCAGCCTTCATTTAAGCATTTAACATTATAGCAAAATAAAGGGTTTTCCTATACTATTTTCCGGTTTAGAGGAAACAAGAATTAACAGCTTACCCTTCTAAGATACGACGCAATAGTTCAACGTCTTCATTAAAGGTGGGTTCGTGTTCCCTTAATTCTTCCACCTTTCGGACTGCATGCATTACTGTAGTGTGATCTCGGCCTCCAAATTTTCGGCCAATCTCCGGTAGAGAACGTGTAGTTAGTTGTTTGGCTAGGTACATTGCTACTTGTCTAGGTCGTGCAACTGACCGAGCTCTTCGTGCAGAATGCATATCAGAAATGCGGACGTTAAAGTGTGATGCTACTTGTTTTTGGATTTCCTCAATGGTCACGCGTCGGTCGTTGGCGCGCAAGAGATCACGAAGAACATCTTGTGTCGTTTCCATAGTTATTTCTCGACCAACTAGCTGGGAATGTGCGACAACGCGGTTCAATGCACCTTCTAATTCGCGCACGTTGGCAGTAATTTTGTGAGCTAAAAATTCTAAAACGTTTGCCGGGACCTGAGCGCCGAGTTTATGCGCCTTAGATTGGAGAATGCCGAGTCTAAGTTCATAGGTTGTAGCATGAATATCTGCCACCAACCCACAATTTAACCTAGAAACTAGTCGCTCTTCCATGCCTTCCAAATCGGATGGAGATTTGTCAGCAGAAATTACTATCTGGCGGCCTTGATCAACTAAGGCATTGAAAGTGTGGAAAAATTCTTCCTGGGTTGAGTCTTTCCCGGCAATAAACTGAACGTCATCGATCATTAGAACGTCGACAGAACGAAATTGTGATTTGAAGTCTACAGTGTTTTGCTCGCGTAATGCAGTAATAAACCGGTACATGAATTTTTCTGCAGAGAGATAAATCACAGTACGTTCAGGTTGGTTGGCCTGGATATGCCAGGCTATTGCATGCATGAGGTGGGTCTTTCCAAGACCAACACCGCCATATAAAAATAAAGGATTGAAGGGTACGCTATCGGCCTCGGCGACACGACGCGCTGCGGCGTATGCAAATTCGTTAGGTTTTCCCACTACAAATTGTTCGAAAGAGAAACGACCGTCAAGAGGGGCACCTATGTCATTATTAAGTTGAGATGGGCCAGCGGCCATGTTTTTTTGACCACTATCTTTCTGTAGGTTTTTATTACCTTCTTTTGTAGGTGCTGAGTGAACCACTAAATCAATTCTCTCAACTGTAACATTTTCTTTATACCACAACTCTGTAAGACGCTCTTGGTAATGGGCGCTTGCCCAGTCTCGCATAAATCTTGTTGGCACGGAAATGGTTATAACACCGTCAGAAAAGCTTAGAACGTTCATCGGTCTAAGCCAGCTTTGATAAGAAGCTTCACCAATTTCTACGCGAAGGTGATTTGAAACGTTTTTCCACTGCTGTTGGAGGTCGCTAGAACCTCCGCCATCGACTTGCATATCGTTGGGCATTTAGCGCATCGATCCCATTTTTACTTATAGCACCATTAAATTTGGCGCAGTTAAAACAAAGTCAGTCTTCTCAGATATTTAAATCACTAAACCCGCACTGTGCCCAAGGCAATAATTAGTTAATAATGTAATAAGTGCCCGCGGTTTAATGGATATTATCTATATACTTCGTATTATTTTCTGAGAACGACCCCCCCTAATTCGACAAATGCGTTCCTAGACAAAATATTAAAATTAGTAAATCGCATTCGTCTCCGTATAATCACGATCGTTCAAGATATAAAAATAGTAAGCCTAATCTTGAACACAATTCGTAGCATAGCTAAATTTTTATGCCTTCCTTATGTTAACTATGTTGTCAAAACATATACAAGTATTAATCTTAAAATTTAAAACAGCTAGACTCGAAAATGGAAGACTTCATGGCGACTGCCTAGTTTCATGGCGACTGCCTAGTTAATGTCTATCAAATACTACGAGTCAATTAAAACGCTTTCAACATGTACACGGAGGAAATGAAAAAATATTCTTCTTGACTCAGCTACTTCTTTTTGACTCAGCTCCTTCTTTAAGTTTAACCGAAGGTCAGTGGATATTTCGCAAACGCAAACTAAAAAACGCCGCACTTAAATTAAGTGCGACGCTGCGGTTTGTTCGCCAATCACAAACTATCAGGCCGCCATTGCTTTTATTCTTTTAGAGAGTCGGGAGAGTTTTCGCGTTGCCGTATTTTTATGAATAATGCCCTTACTGACTCCTACCATGAGGGCTGGTTCAGCAGTCTTAAAAGCGGTTTGTGCTAATTTTTTGTCTCCACTGGCGATAGCCTCTTCAACGGTACGCAATTCTGTACGAATGGAACCACGCCGAGAACGATTAACTGTCGTTTTACGGATAGTCTGCCGGATACGTTTCTTAGCAGAAGTGTGGTTAGCCATAGTTAACTTCCTACTGTTTATCAACTAATAAAATGATTGCGTTAATACCGGGCGGCTTATATATGCGCCTTAGATTTTCGTCAAGTCCTGCATAGTTTGGCGAAGGTTTCCAATTTGGAACTTTTTTGCTGTTTAACCTTAAATTTATTATTGGTTTAATGGTTTTAAGTAAAAAACGACTTTGACCATATTATTTGGGCTCCTTTCAATTCTCATAAACAGCAGTTCATTTTCTCTCAGGTAACTGCCATCTAACTGTAGTTTCCACCCTAGTTGTGGAAGGCTTTCCTTGTAATAAGCGTTAACCGCATCCGGATTAGTTAATCCGTTAGCCTGAACGTTGGAAACGCGTCCTGCTGAAGTTTCAAAAGTCATAGATAATTCGGTTTGCTCTGCGAGTTGGGGCATCAAAGGCAAATCTTCAATGAGACTAAAGAAAAATTGTCCTGCAGTCAGTACAGTCGAGTTAAGTATGAGTGTGGCTGCGATACTCGCGACCATAACTAAAGTATTGTTGTGGTTTGATTGTCTCATAAATACTCTTATACCATCAGCGCTGGCAGTGTGGGCAAAAAAAAGTTGAGCGACCTGATTGATTGATACGTGTAATTTGGTAGCCAATACCACATCTTGGGCAGGCTTTGTTTTCTTGACCGTATACTTGCAGCGTATGCTGGAAATAACCAAGCTCGCCATTAGTTTTACGATGATCGCGAAGTGAGGATCCTCCTTGCGCTATGGCATTAGCTAACACTGTTTTGATGGCGTCGACTAAGGCCGTGGCACGCTTAGGTCCAACAGTGTGTGTTTTGCGTCTTGGCGATAATCTAGCCATAAACAAGGCCTCGCAAGCGTATATATTTCCAAGGCCGGCTACTATATGTTGATCCAATAGCGCCGCTTTTAGAGAAGTTTTCCTGCTTTTGATATGTTTGATAAAAACATCTGGTGTAAAAGTATTCTCCAGCGGTTCAGGACCTAGATCTGAAAGAAACCTATTCTCTGCTAGATCATCTCGGCTCGTAAGATCGAAAAATCCAAAACGACGCGGGTCATTATAACGGATCACTGATCCTGACTCTGTCTCGAAGATCACGTGGTCGTGTGTATTCTCTGGTGGCGGTGTGTTTTGATAGATTCTAAATCGCCCGGACATTCCCAGGTGGGCAATTAGAACATCCGAGGTCCTCATCTCTATAAGTATGAATTTGGCACGACGTTTTACAGCACTAATGCTATTACCAATAAGGCGTTGCCCAAGATCATTTGGAAGAGGGAATCTGAGATTGGGACGATTAGCTATCACCCTCACTAGTTTACGCCCTATTAGGGCTTCTGCGAGACCACGGCATACGGTTTCAACTTCGGGCAGTTCAGGCATAAGCCTCTCTTAACAGTTGGATGTATAACGATATGACGCGGAAGTTCTGAAATGTCTATAACTTTGTAGCTTGTTTCTCGCACTGGCCTCAAGTTAGGTATTCCGCTATGTTCCGCTGATGATTAAAGGATCAGGTGAAGGAAAGTCGACCGCTCCAACTACCTATTTTGGCAATAGGGTAGTAAAGGAGGCTGAAAAAATGTCTTTGGTTCGCGGCGTCTTCGACAGCGTTGCTGACAAATATGATTTGATGAACGATGTCATGAGCTTAGGCGTGCATCGGCTATGGAAGAAAGCCATGGTTGATTTGATAAACCCGCGGCCGGATATGATTTTAGCAGATGTGGGGGGCGGTACCGGGGATATAGCTTTTCGATTTATTAAAGGCGGTGGCGGGGCCGTCGTAGTAGTTGATGTCAATAGCGACATGCTTTCTCGAGGAAGAGACCGAGCTGTTGATATGGGAATTCGAGAAGGAGTCACGTGGCTAAACGGTGATGCCGAGCTGCTCCCGTTGGAAGACATGTCGGTGGATGTTTTCGCCATCTCCTTTTGTATTAGAAATGTGACGCATATTGATAGAGTATTGGCGGAAGCAAAGCGTATATTAAAGCCCGGAGGCCGATTTATATGTCTAGAATTTTCAAAGGTTTCTGAGCCGCTATTATCTAAGGTATATGATAAATACTCATTCGTTGTCTTACCTTTGCTTGGTGAAGTTATTGCCGGCGACCGGGCTTCCTATCAGTATCTCGCCGAAAGTATACGGAAGTTTCCTGGTCCAGTACAATTTGCATCTAGGATCGAGCGAGCCGGCTTTAGCAGAGTCAAGGTGAGGGAACTTTCTGCGGGAATAGCTGCATTGCATTCCGCGTGGCGGATTTGAAATATGATTAGTACCATTAAGAACAGCTGCCGATTACTTCGCGTTGCCTATATTCTCTCGCGTTATGATGCATTATTCCCGTTGGAGAGATTGGGTGCTACTCCATTGATTCTGGCATTTGTTAAATTGGTTCCTAAGCACAATTTTGTAGGTCGACCTGGACAGCGCCTTGCTACGGCTCTTACTGAGGCCGGGCCAAGTTTTATAAAAATAGGACAGGCTTTAGCTACACGCTCTGATTTATTAGGAGAGGAAATAGCCCGGGATCTTTCTAATTTGCAAGATAATTTGCCGCCATTTCCGGGAGCCCAAGCACGCTCCGCGATTGAGACCGAATTTGGTGTTAAAATGGAAGATCTTTTCGAAAATTTTGAGGAAATACCGGTAGCTGCTGCGTCAATTGCCCAAGTACATTACGCTATTACTTCAGATGGCCAGGAGGTGGCAGTCAAGGTACTTCGGCCTGGTATAAAGGAAGCCTTTAAGCGTGATTTAGAGCTTTTGCGTTGGCTTGCAGACCTGATAGAGTTAAGCCGGCCTGATTTGCAGCGATTGAAACCTCGCGATACTATTGAAAAGCTTGCTGAGACCGTAGATATGGAAATGGACCTGCGGCTCGAAGCAGCCGCCGCTAGTGAATTAGCGGAAAACTTTGAAGGTGATTTAACTTTTGTTGTCCCGAAGGTTGACTGGAGTCGTACAGGACGTTGTATTATGGTGACAGAGCGTCTTCGCGGCATACCATTTAATGATCGTGATGCCCTAATTGAGGCCGGGTTTAATCCAACCGAGGTACTTACCAAGGCAGCTAATGCCACTTTTCGTCAGGTGTTTCGCGATGGGTTTTTTCATGCTGATGTTCATCCTGGTAATCTTTTTGTAACACAGGAAGGAGCTATTGGGGCCGTAGACTTTGGGATTATGGGTCGGCTTGATCTCAAAACTAGAAAAATTCTTGCCGAAATGTTACTGGCATTTTTAACGCGAGATTACCGAAGGGCTGCAGAAGTTCATTTTAAGGCAGGCTGGGTGCCGGCGAATAGGTCTGTTGATGCTTTCACTCAGGCGTGCCGGTCCATAGCGGAGCCAATATTAGATAGGCTGCAAAATGAAATTTCTATTGCACGCCTTTTAGGACAACTTTTCCAGATTACTCAAACATTTGAGATGGAAACCCAACCACAATTACTTTTGCTCCAAAAAACAATGTTGGTTGCCGAGGGTTCCGCACGTATTTTAGACCCGAAGGCAAACATGTGGTTTCTAGCTAGGCCATTAATTGAGGAATGGACACGCGATAATTTGGGACCTGAAGCTCAGGTGCGCGACGCGGTTGAAGGTTTAACGGGTGCTTTGGGACGCCTTCCCCATATCATTGATGAAATTGAGGAAAGATCGGCTTTGATTTCCAATGGTCATGTCCGATTACATCCAGATTCGCTGAATTTTATTAAAAAATGTGGTAATAATAAAATGTCTATCTTTCTGACAACATGTTCAATTGCTGTAATATTTTTAATTTTATTGTTTTTGCGCTGACTTTATTGGGAGACTTGCGTGAATACGGACCTGGTATTAGCGTGTCACACTAAAAATTGGTAACATTAAAAAGTTAATATGTATGCTGAATTCTAAAAAAATTCTCTTAATCATAACTGGAGGCATTGCTGCTTATAAATGCCCCGACCTTGTTCGACGCATGCGTGAACGTGGCGCTAACGTGCGATGCGTTTTAACAAGTTCTGCAAAAAATTTTGTTGCTTCTATGACCTTAAGTGCCATCAGTGAGGAGAGGGTTTATGAGGAACTCTATTCTCTTACGGATGAGCATGAAATGGGACATATACAATTAGGTCGGGACGCTGATATTATTTTAGTTGCCCCCGCTACTGCCAACATGCTTACTAAGATGGCATGTGGCCTTGCGGATGACCTTGCAAGTAGTATTCTTCTTGCTACCGATAAGCCAGTATTTGCCGCTCCTTCTATGAATGTTAGAATGTGGGAAAATCCAGCAATTCAAGAAAATGTAGAGCTTTTGCGCAAGCGGGATATAAAAATCATTGGTCCAGAAGAAGGTGACATGGCTTGCCATGATTACGGATTGGGTCGTATGTCAGAACCGTCCGAAATAATCGCTGCGCTTGAGAATTTTCTCACAGTTGATACACCACTTTCAGGACGCCATGCGCTAGTAACTAGTGGGCCTACACATGAGCCTATAGATCCAGTACGATACATTGCTAATCGTTCATCAGGCAAGCAGGGCTATGCAATTGCGGAATCTCTTGCAAAGCTTGGAGCTCGGACAACATTGGTTTCGGGGCCAACGCACCTTCCTACGCCTTCAGGTGTTGATATGGTGTGCGTAGAATCTGCGAGCCAAATGTTGGCAGCCTGTGAGGCCGCGTTACCAGCCGATATAGCCGTGTTCGTGGCTGCTGTCTGTGATTGGCATGTTGCGGAGCGGGCACCAAATAAACTTAAAAAGAACATGCAATCTACTCCGTTAGCACTGCAGTTATCAGAAAATCCCGATATACTGGCAACTATTGGGGCCGATAATATAAATCGGCCAAAATTGGTTGTGGGTTTTGCTGCTGAGACAGAGAATGTTATTGAAAATGCTAAGGAAAAACTGACAAGCAAAGGGTGCGACTGGATAGTTGCTAATAATGTGTCATTAGATTGCGGGACATTATCTGGTGATAAAAATACAGTTCATTTGATCACAGAGACAAAGAGCGAAGAGTGGCCAACGCTAAACAAATCCGCGGTCGGCTTGCGGATTGCACGGCGGATTGCAAAAGCATTAGGTAATAGAGCAAAGGAACAAAGTGTTGGAATATAATGAAACCAATCGAATAACCGTTGAGCTACATCGTTTGCCTAATAGCGTCGGTCTGCCTTTGCCTTCTTATGCTACACAAGCTAGTGCGGGGATTGACTTGGTGGCCGCGATAGATAAATCGGTTTCACTTAAGCCGGGCGACCGTCTTCTTGTACCGACTGGAATTGCGTTGAGTGTTCCTGACGAGTTTGAAGCCCAGATTCGCCCAAGGTCTGGACTTGCCATAAAGCACGGAATAACCACCCTAAACAGCCCTGGCACTATCGATTCTGATTACAGAGGTGAAATTTTTGTTATTTTGATCAACCATGGGACTGAACCATTTCGACTTGAAAGAGGGATGCGAATTGCACAACTAGTTGTGGCGCCAGTGGTACGTATAGCATGGCGTGAATGTGATGTGCTTGAAAAAACAAAACGAGGAAAAGGGGGGTTGGGCTCGACCGGTGTTTTAAGCCTTTAGTTTAACGGCGAACGTTTGTTTAGACAAAGGGTTAAAGTATTAACTTTTGGTTTGCTACTCAAATACGGTCCTAAATATGCTTTTAGGGCTCCTGTCTATTATGAACTGTGCCAGTATAGAGGGTAAAAACAAAAAAGGTAACTCTATGATTTGCTTCTGTTAACGATCAAATTGGCTAGGCGTTTATGGAAGCACCATGCTGCACCGGATTAACTATAATTTTCCTGGGATCGGATAAACTTTCGATAACATTGTAAATATTTACGTGTTTTTCTCCTATAACAAATAGCTTCCTGATAGTAATGACTATGCCTTTAATCGCAGTATTTTATCACTCTAAGATGTCGTTTAGAGACCTTAGCTAGGAGCTATTATTGTGAATTTTACAGAAGAACAGATAAATCGTTATGCCAGGCATATTTTGCTGCCAGAAGTAGGTGGGAACGGCCAGGCACAATTACTTAAATCTAAGGTTTTGGTTGTCGGTGCTGGCGGGCTAGGTTCGCCTTTAATCCTTTATTTAGCAGCAGCAGGTGTGGGAAAGATCGGAGTTATA
Organism: Magnetovibrio sp.; assembly: GCA_002721825.1. Classification (GTDB taxonomy): domain Bacteria; phylum Pseudomonadota; class Alphaproteobacteria; order Rhodospirillales; family Casp-alpha2; genus TMED8. The sequence goes on along the minus strand of PBLS01000008.1, from coordinate 88,967 downwards.
GATGACGATTTAGTTGATCTTTCTAATTTGCAACGTCAAATAGTACATCATACGGGTGATATTAGTAGGCCAAAGGTAGAAAGTGCTGCTGAATCTATATTAGCGATTAATCCCGATGTTAAAGTTGAAAAATTTATGAAGCGATTAAATGCATCTAATGCTATGCAAATAATTGCAGGCTACGATCTAGTAGCAGATGGCTCCGACAATTTTTCAACGCGTTTTTTGGTTAACGATGCTTGTTATTTTGCCAAGAAGCCCCTCGTTTCAGCCGCAATTCTACGTTTTGATGCGCAACTTGCTACTTATCGGCCTTCTTCGGGAATTAATGAAAGTGACCCCGGACCCTGCTATCGTTGTGTATTCCGCGAACCGCCGCCTCCGGGACAAGTTCCGTCATGTGCTGAAGCAGGTGTACTTGGTGCAATGTGCGGTATGGCCGGGTCGTTTCAAGCCACAGAGGTTATAAAGGAGCTTTTGAACGTAGGAGAGAGTTTAGATGGCTCATTCCTAGTTTTTGATGGGCTAAGTGCAGAAATTCGTAAAATTAAAGTCAATCGTGACCCAGATTGCCCCCTTTGTGGTGAGAGGCCAAGTATTAAGGATCTATCTATTCATGAGTGAATTTAATGGCCCCGATAAATTGTCAATAATTGTATATGATCCCCATTTGGATAAGATTCACTATGCGCTCGTTATTGCATCAGGAGCGGCGGCGATTGGACGCAAGGTTACGTTATTTTTCACCATGTCGGCGACCCGCGCTTTGTTAAAGAGCGGGCTGGATGGTCGGTTGGGCTGGGCATCGATGCCGGTTTTGAATTTTGATGGTGATGGCGAAAATTGGGATGAGCATTGCCGTGAGCGCAATATTGCTACTTTTGAAGAGCTTTTGGATGCATGTGTATCTATGCAAGTGCGTTTTCTAGTCTGTGAGATGGGGCTGCGAGCTATTCAAGTAGCTCGTGAAGAAATTAGGGATGATGTTCCCGTAGAAGAAGGCGGTGTTGTAACTTTTATTACTGATGCGTCAAAAAATGGTTCAATTATTTTTATTTAGTTGTTGTATTTTAAAAAATTTTTCTCTTTTGGCGGTAATATTTGAAGTTTGGATCTTCGAGTACGGATAACTGGAGACCAAAATTTTTGACCATGTGCTTTTTTAACAATCCCGCAGGGATCTTTGTTATGCACGGCGTTTTGGTTAATCTTTTTGAGTTTGTGAGCGCGGTTTTCGGAATTATCGATATCCTTATCTAATCTAAAGCAGAATCATTAGCCCTTACCGTTTTCCCAAAAGTTCCTTGATCTTGGTTAAGTGTGGTAAATTACGATGTCTCGCCAATTACACGATCGGGCGGAGCATGGCCATCAACGAATGTTTTTATGTTGATTAATACTTTTTCTCCCATATCGACGCGTCCTTCATATGTTGCTGATCCCATATGCGGTAGCAAAACAACGTTATTTAACGCTAATAACTTTGGATTTATCGCGGGTTCGTGCTCGAAAACATCGAGACCAGCTCCTGCAATTTCATTTTTAATTAGCATGTGGGTGAGAGCTATTTCATCTATGACCTCTCCACGTGATGTATTTACTATCACGCAGTGAGGTTGCAATAGCTTTAAACGGCGGGCAGATAACAAGTGGTATGTAGCTGGCGTGTGCGGACAGTTCACGGATATCATATCCATTCGTGCTAGCATTTGGTCAAGGCTCTCCCAATAGGTAGCTTCAAGTTCTAACTCAGTGTCTGAATGCACTCGGTGACGGTTATGGTAATGAATTGAAATACCAAAGCCTCGAGCACGTCGGGCTACAGCTGTACCAATGCGACCCATACCTATAATTCCAAGCCGCTTTCCATAAATACGATGTCCCAGCATAGAGGTGGGAGCCCACCCTTGCCAATCACCTGCTCGTAAGCGGCGTTCACCCTCGGTTAAACGGCGGGGAACTGCTAACAGCATTGCCATTGTCATATCGGCGGTATCTTCGGTTAAAACATCGGGAGTATTTGTTACCATAATGTTATGTTGTCGCGTATATGCTATATCTATATGGTCCACGCCAGTGCCGTAGTTAGCAATCAAGCTTAGATTTGCACCCCTTTCGGATAGCAACGCCGCGTCAATGCGGTCGGTGACGGTACATACGAGTACATTGGTCGTTTTCACAGCCTCAACCAACTCTCCATTAGACATTGGACGGTCGTCCAAATTCAACTGGACATCAAATAACTCCATCATACGCGTTTCAATAACGTCTGGTAGTTTTCGGGTTACAACTACCCTTGGTCGATCCTGCTTCATGGAGCCCCCCTATCGTCAGCTATTCATCTAAAATAGCAGGTCTCGCATAACAATCCACTCCGGTCTTGTCTAGCATCCATTGGCGCAATGGGCTTGAGGCAGTATAGTAAATACTTATCGTATCATGAAAAAATGTTTAGGCTCATTTATGCGATTCTTTATTACACTTTTAATTTGTAGTCTTGGTATTGTTTCTCTAGCTCGTGCCCAAACGAATGGATCAGGTTTATCGTTACCTCGTTTTATTAGCCTACGCGCTGATAGGGTTAACATGCGTATAGGGCCTGGTGGTCAATACCCTATTGAGTGGCTTTATCGTCGCCGATCATTGCCTGTTGAGGTGATCGCCGAATATAAAAATTGGCGAAAAATACGTGATTGGCAAGGTACACAAGGGTGGATTCATCAAAGCATGCTAAGTAGGCACCGAACAATTATTGTTACTGGTAAGGTCCGTATAATTCGTAATCGACAATCTTCAAGAAGTAGTCCTGTCGCTTCAGTTGAGCCAGGCGTTGTCGGAAGCCTACTCACCTGCCCGCAGAAAGGGAACTGGTGTCGTATAGAGATAAAAGGCTTTAAAGGATGGTTGCGACGCACTCATTTTTGGGGTGTTTATAAGGGAGAAACGATCGAATGAGAAAACCAATCAGACCATTTAATGTAACGAGACTTAGACTTACTCTATCTATTCTGGCAATCAAGACAGCAAATATACTTACCAAGAAGCAAACGGTTGGGTTATAAAAAATCGATAATATAAACGGCGATAATCTGAAAAAGTAATTGCAAAGATAAATTACAGTTGTGTGGCTACATAAGAAAAAACTGTAATGTATCGAGCCTTACCAATAGTTCGTTTTTGCTTGTGGTTGCAAGGGTGGGAAAGATCACGGGTTAGAAGATTAAATTTCAGGTTATCAGCAATTTGTTCATGACATTTTAGCGCTGGATTTTGAGAGTAAATTTTCAAGCACACCTCGTGTATCGTTACGCTTTGATTTCCATAGCTCGCGATCTTGGGCTTCTATAAGACGGCCTGACATTTCAATAAGGGCGGCTGGATTATGGTCCTCTAAAAATTTACGTACTATTTTATCATCAATAAATGCATTAAAGACAGCATCGAAATGATGATCATGCACCGAGTGAGTAGTTGCAGCAAAGGCAAAAAGATAGTCTACTGTCGCGGCTATCTCAAAGCCACCTTTGTATCCGTGACGCATAACGCCTTCTATCCATTTTGGATTAATGACTCGCGCGCGTACAATTCGTGAGATCTCCTCGTCCAGCGTTCGTATGCGCGGGTTTTCCGGGCGCGAGTGATCAACGTGATAAGCCGCGGGTTGAATACCAGACAAATGTCGGACCGTAACATTCAAGCCCCCCTCGAATTGGTAGTAATCATCCGAATCAAGTAAATCATGCTCTCTGTTGTCTTGGTTTTGAATTATTGCCTCTACAGCTTTTAGCCGGTTTTCGAACAGGCTGTGGGCCGCTTGTCCTTCTGAGCCAGCACCGTATGCATACCCACCCCACGCGATATAAGCGCGAGCTAAATCGGCTTCTGTATCCCAACCCTTTTCATCGATAAGCGCCTGTAGGCCTGCGCCATAAGCACCAGGTTTTGAGCCAAAAACTCGGTAACCAGCTTGCCTGGCTGCTAATTCAGCATCTACGCCTTTAGATTTGAGAGAGGCAATTTTTTGGCGATAAGAACTTGCGATAGGATTCATCTCAACTGGTTCATCTAAAGCAGCAACGGCGCGTGCTGCGGAGTCAAAAAGGTCTATCAGCATTGGGAAGGCATCGCGAAAGAAGCCAGAAACCCGAAGGGTAACATCGACCCGCGGTCGTCCTAATATATCTGAAGGCATAACCTCAAAACCGGTAACGCGTCTTGAAGCAGGGTCCCAGATGGGTTGTACCCCAATTAGCGCTAGTGCTTGCGCTATATCATCGCCCCCCGTTCGCATATTAGAGGTCCCCCAAGCACTTAGGGCGATACTCTTGGGCCAGGTGCCATGCTCTTGCATGTGGCGTTCGATTAGTAAAGACGCGGATTTCCAGCCTAGCTTCCATGCAGCTGGCGTGGGTACCGTACGAGTGTCGACGGAATAGAAATTGCGACCGGTGGGCAAAACATCCAGACGACCTCGTGTCGGCGCGCCAGAAGTGCCAGGCTCCAGAAATTTTCCAGAAAGAGCCGTCATAATGCCTCGAATTTCGGCCTTACCTGAAGCCTCAACCACTGGTCGAATTTCCTGGTTTAAATTCTTTAGAACAGCAATAGTGCCTAACCACTCAGGTGCGGGTTTTATCTTTCCAGCTACTAAATGGCGTGCCAACATCTCGAGGCGCTCCACCGTATCACCATAGCTGCGCCACACCTGTTTACTGAGCGATTCCATAATCTTTGGCCTCAAGCCCTCCCAGGTTATATTCATTTCGCAATTCAATGGATCTATATCAAGAGCAAGATCGTTAGCTAAGGCTCGGTGGAGTGACTCGTCCCCAGCTTCTCCACTTCCCCGTGGTACACGTACGAGTGCAATAAGCAAGTCATTTAATTTGTTACCATCAGGGACCGTGCCAAACACGTGTAAGCCATCACGTATTTGCATTTCTTTTAACTCACACAGATAACTATCCAATTTGCCGAGGGCTGTTATATTGTTGTCCCGTGCTTTAATTCCGCAGTCCACGTCAAGCCCAATGGAGCTACAAAGCTCTAGTATATCGCGGCTTAAAATATTCAGTCTCCGAGGGTCGAGGCCGGCAGCTTCGTAATATTCATCGACCAACTGTTCAAGGTTTCTTAGAGGACCGTAACTTTCGGCGCGGGTTAAGGGTGGAATAAGGTGGTCTACGATTACGGCGCTGCTACGGCGTTTCCCTTGCGTTCCCTCTCCGGGGTCATTGACTATAAATGGGTAAATATTAGGTAAAGGGCCCAGCGCAGCTTCTGGAAAGCATTCCTCCGATAATGCTAGAGCTTTGCCAGGAAGCCATTCTAAATTACCGTGCTTGCCAAAATGGACTATAGCGTGTGCATTGAATTTGTGTCTGAGCCATGAATGGAACGCGAAATAGATGTGTGGGGGGACAAGGTCGGGGTCATGATAAGATTTTTTTGGGTCTATGTTGTACCCCCGGGCTGGTTGTAGACAAATAGCTATATTACCAAGTCGGAAGGCGGGAATGGCGAAGTGACCCTGGTTAGATTCTATATCTAAAAAAAATGGGTCAAGCTCTGGTGCGCCCCAACGTTTGTTGATGGCGGCTACAACAGCGACGGGTAATTCATTTAAGAATAATTTATAGTTGTCTATAGAGAGAGTTTCGGAAATTTTACGGGACTTGAGATCATCAAAATTATTCGTTGGTCCCGTTTGGACTCTTCTAATTAATTCTTCGCCATTTTTAGGGATCTCAGATATATAGTAGCCAGACTTTTTTAGAGCTTTTAAGACTTGGATTAGACCTGCAGGAGTGTCCAGGCCAACACCGTTTCCAAGACGTCCATCACGATTAGGGTAGTTTGCAAGTACGAAAGCTATACGTCGGTTTCTTTCTGATGTCTGGCCGAGCTTTGCCCAAGCATTTGTAAGTTTGGCGACAAATGCAATTCGATCATGCACAGGTTCATATCGAACGATATCAAACTCTGTCAATGGGTCTCGTCGAGCTAACCCCTTGAAAGAAACAGCGCGTGTTAAAACACGGCCATCAACTTCTGGAAGCGCTACATTCATAGCAATATCACGGGCGGATAGGCCGTTTGAGTTTTCGCTCCAGTCTCTTAAATTTCCTCCCGAAAAAATGACCTGTAGTACAGGCGGACTCGCGGAGCTATCTGAGATTTTGTCAAATGGGCTCGGAGATCGGACACGCCCGGGTGATGAAAAAGCAAAACCCGTAGCATTGAGAATAATGTTGGGGCTAGCTTGGCTTAGAATTGTTTCTATAACAGCGGCCGCAACAGGATCTTTAAGACTGGTAACAAAAATAGGGATAGTATTGACGCCAACTTTGGCAAGGCCTTCAATCATCATATCCACTGCCTTAAGGTTACCAGATTGCACTAACGCACGGTAGAACACCAGAGCAGCTACCGGGTGACCGTCCGTCCATTTTGCTTTGACCTGGGCAAAGCTTGCATTAGTGATTCCTGGCCAGTGTATCCCCGCACGTACTAAGGGGCGGGGTTCGTGCCACTCAGCATCATAGCCTATGAGTGTAGCAGCAAAATTGAGAAACCCAATTGCGTTTTCTATTCCTCCATGGACACAGTATTGCCAAAGCCGATGTTGGGATTCTGCCGAGTGCGTTGATAAGTCGATTAGTTCTGGGTCTGGCTGGTCATCGCCAGGTAGAAACACGGTTTGTGCCCCAGATTTCTGACAAGCAGTGATAATTTGCTCAACCCCATATGGCCAATAACTGCGTCCACCAAGTAACCGTACTATAACGAGGCGCGATTTCGCTATCGTATCAGCTACGTAAATATCAACCGATAAATTGTGGCTTAAATTCATTATGTTAGCGAGACGTAAAGAGGGGAATCTGTCATCAGAGATAGTTGCGCGGGCGTCAGCGAGAATGGCTAATTCGGTATCCGCGGCCGACATTACCACGACATCTCCAGGCGATTGATTTAGGTCGATAGCCTCAGTTCCGTCAGAAATAGCGCCTGGTTGTGCAGCTAGAAGATGCAAGTTATGCGCTCGGTGTTAGAAGGTCTACGATAGCAGTCCTGTCTAGGCCGGTCATCCCGATGATCACTAACTCTGTCTGTCGTTGTTCATTTGCATGCCAGGGTCGGTCATAATAGCGTTGGAGACGGGGGCCGACAGCTTGTATCACTTGGCGCATATCCTTTTTCGATACATTAATGAACCCTTTGATTCTAAGAATCTCATGGTCCTGAAGAGCCAGTTTAATCCGATGCTCTAAATCCGTTAAATCTTCAACAACACCAAATCTTAATACAAAGCTCTCAAAGTCGTCGTGGTCATGTTCTTCTTCTCCATCATGGTGCGAGCGTCGATCCTCTATTATGTACTCAACAGCGGCGCCAATTCCCAAAAGCACATTTGGGTCTATAGCTCCATGGCTCGCTGTTAGAACTTTGACGGCCGAACCAATTGTGCTTGAGATATCTTCGCGAATTGCAGCAACTTCGTCATCATCAATTAAATCTGCTTTGTTGAGTAAAACCATGTCTGCGGAAAGTATTTGGTCCTCAAAAACCTCTTCCAGGGGAGAATCGTGATCAAGCATATCATCGGTTTCCCGTTGAAGTTGGACAGCACCGGGGTTTTCGGCAAATTGTCCACTTACAACTGCTGGCGCATCGACTACGGCTACCACACCGTCGACAGTGACGCGCGAGCGAATTTCGGGCCAATTAAACGCTCTCACTAAAGGTTTTGGAAGAGCAAGGCCGGAGGTTTCGATGATGATATGTTCTGGAGGTTCAGGAAGATCAATTATAGTTTCCATTGTAGGTAAAAAGTCATCGGCCACAGTACAGCAGATACAACCATTTGTTAATTCCATAATGTTGCTCTCGTTGCAGTTTTTTATGCCGCAGCCAGTAATTATATCTTTATCAATGCCTAGATCGCCAAATTCATTGATAATCAGGGCAAAACGTTTACTGCGTGCATTCTCCAAAATATGCCGGATTACTGTTGTTTTTCCAGCGCCGAGAAAACCAGTAATTATGGTGGTAGGGATTTTTAAGTTTTGTTTATTCATTTGGTTTCATCATTATCGGTAGTCCTGCAGCAACTAAGATGACGCAATCACTTGCTTGCGCAACAGCTTGGTTTATTTCTCCTTGTAAATCAACGAATCGTCGTGATAGTTCATTTTCGGGGATCACACCTAGACCTATTTCGTTGGAGACTAAAACAACAGGTCCAGCTGATTCTTGTAGCGTATCCAATAGTCGCTTGACTTCTTTTTTATGGTTGCAACCATTTGATAGCAAATTCATTGCCCAAAAGGTTAAGCAATCTATCAATATTGGGCAATTTTTTTTGCTGTGGCTTGATATTACATTTGCGATATCAATTGATTCTTCTACGGTTTTCCATTTTGAATTGCGACGTGCCTGATGTATTTGTATCCGTTTTTTCATTTCGTTGTCACGAGCTAATGCTGTGGCTAAGTAAGTTTTCTGTTCGTATTGCTCAAACATATTTTCTGCAAATAAGCTTTTCCCAGAGCGGGCTCCGCCAAGGATTAGGGTAGAACGTGCTAACGAAGTCACTGCATCATTCCGGATGGGAGGGGACATCCCGGCGGATGGTTGACAGCTAAAAGCCGCCAAGAAGCGCCCTTACCGCGTAGCAACCCTCCATCAATATGATCTATACGGTTCAACGATAAAGTATCAATAACTATGGCCATCCCAGCCTCAGGTGTTAGCCCTAAGGCATGTGCTAAGGCACCACGAATTGATCCACCATGACAGATCGCAATAATGTCGCGACCAGCATGGAGTTTTGTATATTTCTCTATTACTTCTGTTGTTCGAGCGATGACATCCACAAAGCTCTCGCCTTTTGGGGGTGCATTGCGCGCTGGGGATTCCCAGAACGTCAAGTAGGCTCTTGGATCTTTTTTTTCCATTTCGTCCCATGATAGTCGTTGCCAATCGCCGAAGTTTTGTTCGCAAATCCCATTTTCGATGCACGGTTTAGGTGCGCTTAGGCCGGCTGCTTTGATAGCAGCTGCTGTCTCCAGAGTTCGGCTCAGATGACTTGTGATCCAAATTGCGTTGGAAGGTAGTTTTCTAGCGAGGCTGCGAAAAGCGTCAGCGTCGGAGGTATCGCAAGCAACGTCGGACGAACCGTAAAGTTGGCCTTTCATTCCTAGCACTGGCGCATGTCGCACAAACCACCATCGAGTTACTACGGTCACTATAATAGAACTCCTATGACGCAAAGGATAGAAACCTCTGCAGTTTGCTGTATGGCGCCAAGAACATCTCCCGTATACCCACCGAGCTTCGAGTGGGCAAGCCAGATAATCAGGGCCATAATTGCGACGGCTACGGCAACGATAAGCAAACTTGATATGAGGCCAAGGAAGACGATACTTATTGTCGACCCAAGAATAAGGCCTTTCCAAGTATTCTTGGCCGTTGGCCGACCAGAATTGTATCCAAGTCCATCGGTGCGTGCAGGGGCGATCATTGACATGCATGGCGTCATTACTGATCGCGATAGGGTTGCGGCAACTACGATAGAGCTCCAAGCAACCTCTTCTTCACATAACTGACTTAAAATTGACGCTTTAAGTCCAATGAGGAGAATTAGAGTCAGCATTCCAAATGTGCCAATATTTGGATCACGCATAATTTCGAGTTTACGTTCCCGAGTGTTTCCACCCAAACCGTCAGCAAGGTCGGCGAGGCCATCTTCATGTAAGGCTCCTGTTATCCAAGCTCCTACTAAAAGCCCAACGAAGGCGCAGGCTAAAGGCTGCAAACCTGTTTGCGCTGTTAGCCATACGGCTCCACCAGAAAGCCCCCCTATAAGTAGGCCAACTATGGGGAAAAAGTGTATAGTGTGGCTTAGTTCTACAGTATGCGGTAATCTGCTCTGGCGAACAGGTAAACGCGTTAAAAAAGAGCATGCAATGGCGAATTCGTCAGCTTGGTCTTTTAACCAGGCTGTTATTAAGTAGCTTTTATCGACCATTTTGACGTCTTCCCGAAACTCTAAGAGACGGGAGTTTATACGGAATTATGGCATTTAAGGAAAACAAAAGTGGTTTCGCCTTATGAATAATATGAAAAATCATTTAACAGGATTAATCGTATAAACAAATTCTGAGTAATTTATTTGTTAGGATGGAAGCCTGGGCCGAAACCAAATTAGTTCATAAATGACGGCTTATGCGTTGATAGACTCTCATTTTCTTGTGTATGACTAATTATAAGGTTCGTTGCGTTTATCTAATAAGCAACTAAATATTGACCGTGTGTTCGATAGGTGCGAAGACAAGATGATGAGTTTCTTCCAACCTATTTTATCTCTTGATGACTTGAGGGCACGATTAAAGGAATTGCCTGTCAAGGATGCAGCAGCCGTGAATGCAGTGCGAGTTCGTGAGCCTCTGTTGACAAAGCCGCCAGGATCGCTGGGAAAACTTGAAGAAATTGTCGAATGGCTTGCTGGCTGGCAGGGTAGTTATCCTACTAGAATGGACACCCCAAGGGTGCGGATTTTTGCTGGAAACCATGGTGTGGTTAGTGAGGGCGTTTCCAATTACCCATCTGAGGTTACTACGCAAATGGTTGCTAATTTTCAAACAGGTGGAGCTGCCATTAATCAACTATGTGAGATTAGTCGTGCTGAATTAAAGGTTATAAGTTTAGAACTCGAACGCCCAACCATGAATTTTACAAAAGCTGATGCAATGTCTGAGGAGGAGTTCGTTGCCGCGTTTAACATTGGAGCTGATAGTTTCCCCTACGAAACCGATCTACTATGTGTTGGCGAAATGGGTATCGGCAATACGACTGCAGCTGCAGCTATTTGTCATGCCATTTTTGGTGAACAGGCATCTGATTGGACTGGTCCCGGTACAGGGGTTAAGGGCCAAGGATTCGAAAATAAAGTTCGAGTAGTTGGAGATGCTGTGTCACTGCACAAGTTAATCTGCAACAATGGCTTGGAAGTTTTACGGTGTCTTGGAGGGCGTGAGCTCGTAGCCATAGCGGGCGCGTTGGTTGCAGCACGTTTTGGTCGAGTTCCAGTAATTTTGGATGGGTATGTCGCAACGGCTGCCGCTGCTGCTGTTTTTTCTGTCTCATCGAATGCTTTGGAGCATTGTATAGCATCACACGTTTCGGCTGAGCCGGCCCACCGAAGATTATTAGAAAAGTTGGGGAAGCAGGCGTTGTTTGATTTTGGCATGCGGCTTGGAGAGGCATCGGGGGCAGCGCTTGCTATTCCCATAGTAAAAGCAGCTCACACTTGTCATGCAGGCATGGCCACTTTTGATGAGGCTGGTGTAAGTGAAAAGGACTGATTATAAGGGTCTTGAAATAATCTGAAGCTAGAAGTCATTAGTGGAAAGCTAGCCTAAATTACAATTGCTGATGAAGCTGCTAACGAAGTATCATTTAAATTTGCATCTTACGACGCTTATACTAAAGTGTTGTTCTGCGCGACTATAGCTTATTCAAGTCGAAGTCCTTATTGGGCATATGAAATCTTGAACGCACGTTTTCCTTAAAGGTGCATCGTTGAACGTATTGTAAACGGGTGATAATTTTCAGTTCGTATAAATAAGTGGGTTTCCATTGGATATTAGAAAACGAGTATTGGTAACAGGAGGTGCTGGATTCATAGGGTCGCATCTTTGTTCGCGTCTATTGGAAGATGGAGCGGACGTGCTTTGTGTTGATAATTTTTTTACGGGTACGAAAGATAACATTACGGATATTTTAAATGATCCGCATTTTGAACTTATGCGGCATGACGTTACATTCCCTCTCTATGTTGAGGTCGATGAAATTTATAATCTGGCCTGCCCAGCCTCGCCGAGGCATTACCAATATGATCCTGTGCAGACCACCAAGACGAGTGTTCATGGTGCGATAAACATGTTAGGGCTCGCAAAGCGGACGAGGGCTAAAATTTTACAAGCTTCGACTAGTGAGGTTTATGGCGATCCAGAGGTGCATCCTCAACCAGAGACCTACAAAGGAAGCGTGAATCCTATTGGTCTACGGGCCTGTTATGATGAGGGTAAGCGTTGTGCCGAAACGTTATTTTTTGATTATTGGCGTCAGCACGGCGTAGGAATTAAGGTTGCGCGTATCTTTAATACCTATGGTCCTAACATGCAGCCCAATGATGGCCGCGTAATTTCCAATTTTGTTGTTCAGGCGCTGAAAGGGAAAAATATAACAGTTTATGGTAACGGAGATCAGACGCGCTCTTTTTGTTATGTTGATGACCTTGTGGAAGGTCTCCTCCGTCTGATGGCTTCTAACGAGAAAATAACAGGGCCTATTAACCTCGGTAATCCGGTAGAATTTTCCATAAGAGAGTTAGCGAGTAAGATCGTCACCAAGATGGGGACTAACTCAAAAATTGTTTATGAGGATTTGCCGATGGACGATCCGATGCAGCGTTGTCCTGATACTAGACTCGCTGAAAAATATCTTGGATGGGAGCCAAGGGTTGGTCTTGATGAAGGTCTCGAAAAAACCATTAGTTACTTCAGGACCAGGTCTTAAAGTTTTCTATTAGGTAAAATCTATCTCTAATACTTTACGCGATATTTCTGGCAAAAGCGAAGTATGAGCATATTTAGAATGTTCGATACTAAGTTCGACGCGGGCATTGGGCCGCTTGAATGCGGTAACTTGATCTGGAGTGAATGGGAAATGTAAAAATTGTACACTTGACGCTTTGCCTTCTGCGTTAGTTCTATCAGCGTCAGCCTCTGGTACACCCTTGACCACCATGCCGTCGATATTGAAAAAAGTGCTATCTTCAATGCCACCTAAGCCATCAAGGAACTTTGCGCGCAATTCAGGATTAGCAATCTCAAACATCAATGTTGATACTAACTCTTCACCATTTGGGATCAGGGGGTTGTAAGCGTCGAGTTCGTCTTTAATCTGCTCTTCGCCTCCTTTTTCTATAAATAGCATTTCGTGAACTTGATACCACATAGTATCAAAATTTTCGAAGTAGAATGTCGCGTATGGTCCGCAATGAAGACGTCGGTTTTTCTTCATTTTCATAATCTGGGCACGATGAGTTTTACGGGTCTTGCCGTATTCGGTGATATCCATAATGTCTTTTCGGGTAATAGTTGTCTTGCTCATTCTAGAGCCTCATTCGATTCTAGCCCGTAGGCTCGGGCTAGAAGTTGGATCGGGTGTTGTACGCTAGATATATTAGACGCGTCGAGAGTAGCTAGCCCTTCTGTACCCTGTAAAATATGCTCACGTGCTAGGGGGCATTCCGAAACAATATGTTCAATCCCATCATCCAGAGCGGTAGCTGCTTGCCGAGCGACCGGTTTGCCAACTTTTAGTGCCGTTCCGAAGTTGTCCTTCATCACTCCCCATGAGCCTCCGTGGCCCGAACAACGTTCAATCACACGGATCTCAGTATCAGGAATGGAGCGCAAAATTTCGACACCCTTCTGTCCCATATTTTGAGCCCTTGAGTGACATGCTACATGGATTAATACTTTTCCTAGTGGTTTGAGCCCATCAGTCAAACCCTCTTTCTTATTAATGTCAGCCATATATTCGGAAACATCGAATGTTGCTTTCGCGAGCTTTTTAACGAGTTCATTTTCGGGGACGACTAATGGCCATTCAAACTTTAGCATCAAAGCACATGAGGGAATTGGAGCAATCACATCATAACCTTTTTCGACCCAGGGCATCAGTTCCGTGGCGGTTTTTATTGCATGGGCTGCGACCCGTTCAAAGTCTCCGTGTTCAAGTTGCGGCATCCCGCAGCAAGAAGGATAGGCAGTTGTCGTCTCTACCCCATTTTTGGCTAATACAGATCTGGTAGCGAGACCGATATCCGTATTATTATATTCGACGAAACAAGTTGAGAAGATTATGGCTTTGCGTCCGTAAGCTGGGGCTTTTTGGTTGATAGAAGGTTCATAACTATTTCGGGAGAATCGTTTTTTCTCAAACTTTGGCAGTGCAGCATCGCGATGAATCCTTATCGTGTTCTCCATAAGGGAACGTGTCACGACGTTGGAGCGTTTAGATGCCCAATTGGCGAGGGAAGAGAAATTGCCCCCGAGTTTGCCATTCTTATCCGTCTCGGTGAGCCGTCGTGTCACTCTTGAAATTTCCCCTTTTTTGAGTTGCGCAGCGCGAAAACGGACCATCAGGTGTGGGAAGTCGATATTGAATTCATGGGGGGGCACATAAGGACACTTGGTCAGAAAGCACATATCACACAGCGTACAAGCCTCCACTATGGGAGCAAAATCTTTACTTGCGACCGTATCGAGTTCACCACTTTTCGAATCGTCTATGAGGTCGAAAAGCCTTGGAAAGCTATCACAGAGATTGAAACAGCGACGACAGCCATGACAGATGTCGAAAACACGTCGGAGCTCTTGGTCAAGTTTTTCTTCATCAATGAAATCAGGGCTTTGCCAAGCAATAGGGTGTCGAACAGGTGCGTCCAGACTGCCTTCCCTCATGTTAAAATCCTTTGCTGATTTTTTTGATTGTAACAAGAAAAGGGAGGCGCTTCAGCCTCCCGGTTCGTTTTGAAGTATTTTTCTAAATGTTAACCTGGATTAATCCATCGTGTCTAACGCCTTTTGAAATCGACCCGCATGGGATTTTTCTGCTTTGGCAAGCGTTTCAAACCAGTCGGCAATTTCATCAAATCCTTCTTCTCGGGCAGTTTTTGCCATACCTGGATACATATCGGTATATTCATGCGTTTCACCAGCTATTGCTGCTTTTAGATTGTCATTAGTACCACCAATGGCAAGGCCTGTTGCTGGATCACCAGATTCTTCAAGGAATTCGAGGTGCCCGTGTGCATGCCCTGTTTCTCCCTCAGCTGTAGAGCGGAAAACGGCTGCGGTGTCGTTATAGCCTTCAATATCAGCTTTTTGTGCAAAATATAGATATCGGCGGTTAGCCTGCGATTCTCCAGCAAAGGCGTCTTTTAAGTTTTGTTCAGTTTGACTGCCCTTCAATCCCATGATGGACCCTCCATTACTAGTGTGATGAGACAATGATGAATAACGTGCACTAAATTCAAACAGAAACGCTACAGCGGTTACATTTAAATTTACATGAAATATGGTGTTATTCTACGGACGTGTCAAGTATGTTTGATGCGCTCTAAAAATGCATGTAAAATATTGAAAATATTGAATATTATTATACGCGAATTACAATATCAACGCGCTTTAAGCTTTTTCCGAGGGGAAGAGAAGGCAACTTGGAAATAATGATATCATCACTATGAATGTCTTCTAAACGATTATTCTCTTCATAGAAAAAATGATAATGTTCTGTCATGTTGGTATCGAAATAGCAGCGGTTAAGATCAACCACAATTTCACGTAGCAGCCCAGCATCAGTAAATTGGTGGAGTGAGTTATAAACGGTTGCGAGCGAAATCTGGATTTTTGCCTGGGTAGCTTCTGCCAATAGACTTTCTGCTGTAACGTGTCGATTGCAGGTTCCGAAAAGTAGTTTTGCTAGCGCAATTCTTTGACGCGTGGGTCGCAAACCAGCAGCCTTAAGCTGATTAATTACTTTAGTATATGGTCTGTTATTCATGGTTTGTCACCAGTGGTTATTGAGTATAGTTGCACACACATATGACAGTTTAAAATTTACAATCTCTATGAACCTCTTACGGCGCAGTGCCTAAAATACGGGTGGCTATTTATATCGTAAACCGTATTAATTAGAAACGATGTAAAATATAGCGGAAATAAAGATAAAACATACTATTCGATTTTATCCGCTACATTCTGCGTCATACCTACAATATTAAACCCACTATCAACATGATGTATCTCGCCGGTTACGCTTCTTGATAAATCAGAAAGCAAATATAAAGCTGCCCCCCCGATATCTTCCTGGCAAAGCGCGCGACTAAGGGGGGCAGCTTCTTGGCTGCGCTTAAGTATTTCACGAGCACCTCCAATAGCACTTCCAGCGAGTGTACGCATGGGGCCCGCCGAGATTCCATTTACACGAATATTCCGCGGGCCCAAATCGACCGCTAAATACCGTATAGAAGCTTCAAGGGCAGCCTTAGCAACCCCCATAACGTTATAGTTTGGCATAACTTTCTCGGAACCAAAAAAGCTTAGACTAATAAGACTGCCACCATTTTGCATTAATTCAGCAGCGTTACGCGCGATGGCAGTGAAAGAATAACATGAAACATCAAGGGTTCTAAGAAAGTTGTTCCGGCTGGTGTCTATGTAGTGTCCTTTGAGTTCTTCCTTGTCGGAATAGGCTATGGCGTGCACGATGAAATCTAAATCGCCCCATGTACTGTTTAGAGTGTCAAACACAGTTTCAATACTTTTTGGATCTTCTACATCACAAAACATTACAAGGTCCGACGATACGGCTTTTGCCAGTGGTCTGACCCGGCGTTCTAACGCTTCGCCTTGATAAGTTAAAGCGAGATCTGCTCCATGTTGAAAAAGTGTACGTGCTATTCCCCAAGCAATGGAGTTACGGTTTGCGACACCCATTATGAGGCCGCGTTTACCTCGCATTAGGGCGCCAGGGTTAGGTGAATCCCAATCTTCATTAACGCTGGTTTCATTTAGACTATTATGTCCTCCTAATGATGACATTTTTGAAACCATACCTTATCCTTTCCGGATTGATCCGATTAGGATTCGACGCGGCTAAATGCGAGCGTTGCATTTGTGCCACCAAAGCCGAAACTGTTAGACAGCACGCAATTGATCTCAACATCGTCCAAACGTTGATGTAATAAGGGCATGTCACCAACATCAGCATCAACATTTTCAATGTTAGCTGATGCACTAAGAAAGTTATTATTCATCATCAAAAGACTATAAATAGCTTCTTGGACGCCCGTTGCTCCTAAAGAGTGTCCGGTTAGTGACTTAGTCGAACCAAAATGGGGAATTCTGTTGCGGTCCTGAAATACTTCACGGATAGCTTCCAATTCTTTAATGTCACCGACCGGCGTAGATGTGCCATGGGTGTTGATATAATCAACTGGTCGATCCAAATTCTTCATTGCCATCCGCATGCAACGCACTGCGCCTTCACCAGAAGGTTGAACCATGTCAAATCCGTCAGAGGTAGCTCCGTAACCAGTGAGTTCGCCATAAATTTTGGCGCCTCTGGCCTTGGCGCTTTCTAACTCTTCAAGAATTATAACGCCGCCGCCACCTGCAATAACAAAGCCATCCCGATTGGCATCGTAGGGACGAGAAGCAAGCGTTGGCGTATCATTGTAATTTGAGCTTAGAGCGGGCATAGCATCGAATAAAACTGATAAAGACCAGTGTAATTCTTCACCACCACCTGCAAACACAATATCTGCTTTATTTAATTGGATTAGTTCGGCTCCGTTTCCGATGCAGTGCGCGCTGGTGGAACAAGCAGAAGATATTGAATAGCTCAAACCCTTGATCTGGAATGCCGTTGCAAGTGTCGCTGAGTTAGTGGACGACATTGTACGCGGCACCATAAATGGACCAACTTTTTTAGGACTTCGGTTGCGTGCATTGTCTGCTGCAATTACTTGGTTTGATGTTGATGGGCCACCTGAGCCCATTATAAGTGCGGTGCGTTCGTTTGACACTTGGTTTTCGATGAGACCGGCATCAACTATCGCTTGCTGCATGGCAACAAAATTATAGGCAGCCCCATCTCCCATGAAACGACCCCAGCGTCTATCCACTGTTTCGCTCAGGTTGAGGGTTGGTTTGCCATAAACCTGACTGCGGAAGCCCATTTTTTTGTACTCTTCGCTAAAAGTGATACCCGAGCGGCCGTCCCGAAGCGATTGAAGTACTTCTTCCTTATTATTACCGATACAGGAAACGATCCCAATACCGGTCACGGCTACCCGCCTCATATACGCCTCACCGTCAGTTTTCATTATCTTTAGTGAACAGAGTTACTTTTAGACCCTCAGCTACGTAGGCAATTATTCCATCCACTTTCATGATACCATCTGCAATACCTAGGGTTATTTGCCGGTTCAGTACTCTCTTTATATCAATTGTATAGGTTATGAGTTTGGCGCTAGGCTGAACCTGACCAGTGAATTTTACGTTGTTGACACCGAGTGCTCGTCCACGCCCCGGAGCTCCCGTCCAGCCAAGAAAGAAACCAACTAACTGCCAAAGTGCATCAAGCCCCAGACAACCGGGCATCACCGGATCGCTCTGGAAATGACAATCGAAGAACCAAAGATTTGGCTTAATATCAAGCTCAGCATGAACATGCCCCTTGCCAAACGTTCCGCCAGTATCGGCAATTGAGGTAATTCGGTCAAACATCAACATTGGAGGCAAAGGCAATTGAGCGTTGCCGGCACCAAATAATTCACCCCGCCCACATCTTAGAAGGTCTTCCCAACTATAGCTGTTTTTTCCTTTGGTCAACCCTTTAGCCTTTCCAAATTTGTTGCTGTCGAAAAATATATACGATCGTACTATACCCCCTTATACCGCAGCGTAACCTCTTAAAACATAGTTTAGGTTAAAAAACTACGGTTTCATAAAATATTTTGTATGTTGTTTGGTAATGATTTTTCTAGTTGTTTTCTCCCTTACCTTTAGCTTTGATTTGGTCTGATATGTCTTCGCCGGAATCTTGGTCTACAACTCGCATTGAGAGTTTTACTTTTCCTCGGTCGTCAATGCCAATCAGCTTTACTTTAACTTCGTCTCCTTCATTTACGATATCAGTAACTTTCCCCACACGTTCAGGTTTCAATTCTGAGATATGTACAAGCCCGTCTCGGTTGCCCATGAAATTAACAAAAGCGCCAAAATCGACAACCTTTACAACCTTTCCAGTGTAAATTTTGTTGATTTTAGGCTCTTCGGTAAGACTTTCTATCCATTCGATAGCAGCACCCACGGCACTTGAGTCAATGGCGGCAATTTTGACAGAACCATCATCATATATATCGATTTTCGCGCCTGTGGTTTCGCAAATTTCGCGGATCATTTTTCCACCAGGGCCTATGATGTCACGAATTTTGTCCTTATTAATAGTAATGGTTTCAATACGTGGGGCGTGGTCACTGACGCCTTCCCGAGACTGCGAAATACCTTTAGCCATTTCATTAAGGATGTGAAGCCGACCTTCTCGTGCTTGTGCAAGGGCAACTTGCATAATATCTTCAGTGATTGAGGTGATTTTAATATCCATTTGTAGAGAAGTAATACCATCGGCACTGCCGGCAACTTTGAAATCCATATCACCAAGATGGTCCTCGTCACCTAGTATGTCAGATAAAACGGCATATCCGTCGTCTTCCTTTATGAGGCCCATGGCAATGCCGGCAACTGGTGTTTTTAGCGGAACCCCAGCGTCCATAAGTGCTAATGAGGAACCGCATACAGTTGCCATGGAAGACGAACCGTTAGATTCTGTTATCTCTGAGACAACACGCACGGTATAAGGGAAGTCTTGCTTTTCTGGCATTAAAGGTCGCATAGCCCGCCAGGCTAATTTACCATGGCCGATTTCCCGACGGCCAGTAAAACCGACACGACCTGCTTCGCCAACGGAATAGGGGGGGAAATTGTAGTGCAGCATAAAGTGTTCGCGGTAATCCTCTGCTAGGCCATCGATAATTTGCTCATCCTGACCTGTACCTAATGTGGTGGTTACTAAGGCTTGTGTTTCGCCTCTAGTAAATAATGCTGACCCATGGGCACGAGGAAGGATGCCGACCTCTACGGCAATCGGACGAACGT
Organism: Magnetovibrio sp.; assembly: GCA_002721825.1. GTDB lineage: Bacteria > Pseudomonadota > Alphaproteobacteria > Rhodospirillales > Casp-alpha2 > TMED8. Next base: position 69,168 of record PBLS01000008.1, on the reverse strand, counting down.
CAGTCGTGGAACGGCCATCTATACGCCGCTTGGTATCAAGGATTCCTCGCCGAACAATATCTTGCTCTAACGATTTTAGAATGTCACTGAGTGTCGCTTCGACTAAGTCCTGATTTATAACCTCATTTTGCGCAAGTGCCTCTGAGACTTTGGTTTTTACTTTAGAAACTTTTTCTTGTCGGATCTGTTTAATAGTTTCTGAATACGCATCGCGGAGCTCATCTTCGGCCAATTCACGAACCTGTGTGGCTAAATCATCTTTGCCGTCAGGCGGTTTTGGCAGCTCTCGTGGTTCTTTAGCACAGGCTTGGGCCAATTCGATTATAGCATCTATAACTGGTTGAAAGGCTTTGTGACCGAAAGACACAGCACCTAACATGGTTTCTTCGGAAAGCTCTGATGCTTCTGACTCAACCATTAACACGCCTTCACGGGTGCCAGCAACTACGAGATCCAATTCGGCATTAGCCATTTCGTCGATGTGAGGGTTCAATGTATACTCACCGTCCTTATAACCAATTCGACAGCCACCGACTGGACCTAAGAACGGTAACCCGGAAATTGTTAGAGCTGCCGATGCGCCAATCAATGCCGGGATATCCGGATCGTTTTCTTGGTCATGCGCTAAGACGGTCAATATAACCTGGGTTTCATTTTTAAATTCTTTGACAAATAGTGGTCGAATTGGCCGGTCTATCAGACGTGATGTAAGAGTTTCCTTTTCGCTAGGTCGCGCCTCGCGTTTAAAAAAACCTCCTGGAATTTTACCGGCAGCATAAGCACGTTCTTGATAGTGAACGCTAAGTGGAAAGAAATCGAGACCAGGCCTAGCTTCCTTCTCGCCCACAACTGTGCAGAGGACACTAGTTGCGCCATAGGTTACAATTATTGCCCCATCAGCTTGTCTGGCGATTTTACCAGTTTCAAGGACAAGATTGCGTCCCCCCCAGTCGATTTCTTTTCGGTATTCTTGAAACATATTTTATCTATCCTCTCGTACATGGCTACATTTCGATTAAATTCTAGCCGGTTTTACAACTCTTAAGAAGCTCTGCCCTGCAACCAATATATATAGGCCCCAGGAATTCAAACTCTCTTACGCAAGCACCTTTTATTAGCGAGCGCCCGACATTTTTACTTCATCGCCTTAGATTTAACCGATTGATTAGATTTTCATACCGACTGTTATCTTTACGGTTTAAATAATCTAGAAGTCGTCTGCGTTGACCAACCATCATTAAAAGCCCACGGCGTGAGTGAAAATCCTTTTTGTGGGATTTTAAATGTTCTGTAAGGTTATTTATTCGTTCCGTAAGAATCGCAACTTGTACTTCTGGGGACCCAGTGTCGCCGCTCTTAATTGCGTACTCTTGTAGAAGGTTCTTTTTGCGTTCAACTGTAATCGACATCGTGATCTCCTAAATTTATAAGTTTATTACACGTACTGGCCGAATTTCTCCGCCAGCAATCTTGGCCAATGCCGTTAGCTTTCCGTCGTTCATTGTGCGCACAGTATCGCCTTGACGGATGTCTTGACAGACAGACCGCTGCGCCACAGGCAAGAATGCAACGCTTTGTCCACGTCGAAGCTTATTGGCCTCTTGCTTGGTCAGGGCCAGAGCCGGGATGTCGTCCAGCACGGTCTCAACGGGAAGCAAGACGTTTAAAGCAGCGGCACTATGCCCTAGCATTTCAAGATTATCCAGCGAAATTGCATTTCTTGTATGGAATGTGCCGACCGCGATTCTACGCAGCCAGGCTATATGCCCTACAGTATTGAGTGCACGCGCAATATCTCGTGCGAGAGACCGCATATAGGCTCCTTTCCCAGATACCACTTCAAAAATGACATGATCTATATCCACTATCTTCATTAATGTAAGTGAGTGAATATCCACTTTTCGTGGAACTAATTTAACTTCTTCGCTGCGTCTCGCCAATTCGTATGCGCGTCGGCCATTTACTTTAATAGCTGAATAAACCGGCGGCACCTGGTAGATACTGCCCCTAAATAAAGGCAAGATTTCAATAATCTCAGCGCGCTTAGGTCTTATATCACTAGTTTCGGTTATTTCACCTTCCTGGTCATTAGTATTAGTGGCGGAACCAAATTTTAAGGAAAATCGGTAGGTTTTTTTACTATTTACTGCGAAAGGGACTGTTTTAGTCGCTTCACCCAATGCAATCGGCAAGACCCCAGTTGCCAGTGGGTCAAGAGTTCCAGCATGGCCCACTTTCGCAGCGCCGGTAGCTCTACGAACTCGACCCACTACCCCGGCGGAGCTCAAATTGATAGGTTTGTCGATGTTTAACCAGCCGTGGATTGGAAGTCCTTTGCGTTTACGAGCCATTTTTGTCCCCATTGGTTGAGCCCTTGTCAAGATCGCGGGCGACCTCAGGAAGGTGTAATAGCGTGTCAATCCGTCCAGCCTTATCAAACGAAGTATCTACTGAGAAATTTAATTTTGGCGCATGACGTAGCTGCAATCGCTCAGCAACACAGCGTCGTAAGAAGGATTTAGCACGGTTTAAGCCTAAAAGAGCTTCACCCATTTCGTCTGAGTTAGATCCCAAAGCAATCACGTATGCTGTTGCAGCTTTCAGATCGGGGCTAACAGATACTTCCGTTACGGTTAAGGTCTTATTTGATACCGCTGGGTCATGAACTTCTCCACGCTCCAGGATCCAGGCCAAAATATGGCGAATCTCTTCACCAACCTTTAACTGACGTTGGCTAGGAGCTTTTGCCTGATGCTTTGACATCTCTTATGCTCCCGGTGACCTTTAAAGCACAGTAACCCGCGTAATAACCTTGCGTTAAAGTTCTCGTGAGATTTCTTCTACATTGAAACATTCAATCATATCGCCAACTTGTATATCATTATAGTTCGTAAAACCTATCCCGCACTCTGTACCTGACTGCACTTCACGAACATCATCTTTGAAACGTTTCAGTTGGCTCAATTCACCTTGATGGATCACCACATCTTCGCGGATAAGACGCACAGTAGAACCTTGTTTAACCTGACCTTCAGAAACCAGGCAGCCGGCCACCTTACCGACCTTTGACACGGTAAATACTTCTTTTACTTCCGCATAGCCGAGGAAGGTTTCTCTTATTTCTGGGGCTAACATGCCGGAAAGTAGCTTCCTAACGTCATCTGTGAGATCGTATATAACCGAATAATATCGGATATCTATGTTATCGCGTTTAGCCATCTCACGTGCTTGAGGATTAGCACGAACGTTAAACGCAATAATCGGAGCTCCAGATGCGACAGCTAGAGTTATATCAGATTCATTAATACCGCCCACGGCTGCGTGTAAAATCTCGACCTGAACCTCATCAGTGGCTAGGTTTAGAAGTGCACTTGAAATTGCTTCTACAGAACCATGAACATCCGCTTTCAGAACTACCGGAAGAGCACTTATTTCACCGTCTTTGATTTTCTCAAACATTTGCTCTAGCGTGCCGCGGCCGGCAACTGTTCTGCTGGCCTCACGTTTCCGGCGCGCCCGAAACTCGCAAATTTCTCTTGCTCGCGACTCATTCTCTACCGCAATAACTTCATCGCCAGCATTCGGTGTACCATTGAGGCCGAGCACTTCAGCGGGCATTGACGGCCCGGCTTCGCTTATTTGTTCGCCACTTGCGTTTATAAGTGCTCGGACCTTGCCCCATTCAGAGCCAGCAACGAAGATATCGCCTACTTTAAGAGTGCCTCGTTGAATAAGAACGGTGGAGACCGATCCGCGGCCCTGTTCCATCTTAGCTTCCACGACAACGCCCTCAGCAGGACGGTTTGGGTTCGCTCTCAGATCCAAGAGTTCAGCTTGCAATAAAATTGCTTCTTCAAGTTTATCAAGGTTAGTTTTCTTAAGAGCTGAAACTTCTACTGAAAGGATGTCTCCCCCCATTTCCTCAACTTGCAAGTCGTGTTGTAGCAAATCGGTCCGGATACGATTAGCGTCGGCATCGGGCTTGTCCATTTTATTGATAGCAACAAGAATTGGAACTTCCGCGGCTTTGGAGTGATGTATCGCTTCAATAGTTTGGGGCATGATTCCATCATCTGCTGCCACACAAAGAACGACGATATCTGTGACTTGAGCACCGCGAGCCCGCATAGCTGTAAATGCAGCGTGACCCGGTGTATCAATAAATGAAATTCTTTCTCCTGAGGAAATTTCAACCTGATACGCGCCGATATGTTGCGTTATACCACCTGCTTCGCCTGCTGCAATGTCAGTTTCACGGAGCGCATCCAAAAGCGAAGTTTTTCCATGATCTACATGTCCCATGACAGTTACAATAGGCGCGCGCGGTTCCAGCGATAATTCTTTGTCCTCTTCACCACGTAGACCGTCTTCAACATCAGACTCCGACACACGTTTAATTCGATGGCCAAACTCTTGTACCACAAGCTCCGCAGTATCTGGATCAATAGCTTGTGTTGCAGTTGCCATGACATCCATTCCCATAAGAACTTTAATCACGTCTCCGGCTCGCTCAGCCATCCGATTGGCAAGCTCCTGCACGGTGATGGCCTCTGGTACAATTACGTCACGAATAACGCGTTGTCCTTCTGATCGGAGTTCCTGTGTTTTTTGGCGTTCACGTTCAAGCTTACGCCTGTATCGAGCCACAGAGGCCTGACGTTCTTCGCGTTCTTCTAGAGCTTCTGAAATTGTTAACTTCCCGGCTCGCCGTTTGGGCTCGCCACGACGAGTAGTCTGGCTAGGCCGTTTTTCACCGCGAATTGCCTTTTTGCCTTTACCGCGGATATTTTCGTCTTTCTCTCGCTCGGCTCCCCGATTACGCACCTCGCGGGTTTTCCCCGGATCAGTAAGAATTTCTATTGGTTCGCTTTTTTCCCGCGATTTATCAGCCTGTAAGTCCGACGCTTTTTCATCGCTATCTTTATCCTCAGCCTTTTCTAAGTTGCTTGTGCTTAAATTATCGTCGGACTTTTTATCTTGCATTTGCTCGCGAATAATAGTGTCGTGCTCAACCTTTTCTAGGCGTTCTTGTTCAAACTGTTTCGCTTCAGCTCGAGCGCGATCGCGTGCTGCTAATTCCTCGGAAGTTAGAGCGCGCACTGTTTCTTCTTCAGAATATGTGCCGTCTTTTGATTCAATCTTTGGTATTTCAATTTGCGCTTCTTTTAATTCTGTATCGGGTAAGGTATTTAAAGCATCTTTTACCTCTGACATCTTGCCACCGGAGTCGAGTGCAAAAGTACGCTTGGTACGCCGCTCGACTTGAACCATTTTCGAGCGGCCATGAGAGAAGTTCTGACGAACTTGTCCACTTTCAACAGTTTTCTTCAGCTCAAGCTTGCCGGGCTTAGAAAGACTGAGTTTGCTTTTATTGCGCTCTTCTTTGGTTTCGGCCATAAGTTAATATTCCAATTCAAGACCAATCAGCGATTTTTTCAGCGAAATTTGATAGTGTTTAACATATGTTGCGGCAAATCTACGCTGCTAAGGTGGTTTCACGCAACCCTGCTAAACGACCCATATCGCGAAACAGACTATCTCCTATACCACCCGAAGAAATAAATGCATGAACCACGCGATTCCTCCCAAAGGCTGTTCCAATTTCAGTTGCAGTTAGTGAGTCTAAAATTGGGATGTTTTTAGCTAGCAGAAATAATTTCTTGCGATTGCTAAAACCACCATCACGTGCTGAAAAAACGTATCCTTCCTTATATTGAGCCAATGCTCGTTTTAATTCATCGAAGCCGATTAGAACGTGTCCGGCACGCTTCGCCAATCCGAGGTTATGGATGCAACGCCGTACCATTAATTTGACTAACAACTCAGGTATATCGTAATCGATATGCACATGCTTTCGTGTTTTTTTTGCAAATAAGTTTTTAACGGAAGCTTTATTTATCAATCTATAATCAGCAGTCAACCATAATCCTCGACCGGGTAATCTTTCGTTTAGGTCAGGAACTGGGCGATTTTCTGCATCCATAACGAAGCGAACCATGTTGAACTTAGAAAGTTTACGGTTACTAGCAATACACGTGCGAAGGCCGTTATCAGGCTTCTCATAACTTGAGCTTATTTCCAGGTCCTTTCCCCTTGTCACCTTTAATATTCTCCGTAAGTAAAAAATTAACTGGATCAATCTATGCCATTATCCGTATTCTGGTCGGGCTCTTTTAGAGCGTCTTTATTTGTTGCTTTGGGGCTTTCTTGTTCCTCAAACCAGTGCGCACGGGCAGCTATGATTATTTTATTTGCAACTTCTTCACTAAGTGCGCTTTCCTCAAATAACTCTTGTAACTCGTCAGCTGCCAAATCAGCTAGGTCGTCTCGTGTTTTGATTCCGTTTTCACCAAGCGTCACAAGCATTGAGGGAGTTACGCCCTCGACGTTAGCTAAATCATCTGTGACACCAAGTTCCAAACGTTTTTTGTTGAGATCTGCGTCGCGTTGTTGAAGGTAATTTTGAGCTCTTACTCGAAGTTCCTCCGCAACATCTTCATCAAAGCCCTCTATGACGAGGAGGTCGTCGATAGGGACAAAAGCAACTTCTTCAACTTCTGAAAATCCTTCCTTTACTAAAAGGTGGGCTATTACATCATCAACATCCAACGTATCGACAAACATTTGTGATCGTTGTTGGAACTCTTGCTGGCGACGCTCAGATTCCTCGGCTTCTGTAAGTATATCTATATCCCAACCGGAAAGTAATGACGCTAAACGTACGTTTTGCCCACGCCGACCAATTGCTAAACTAAGCTGGTCATCGGGAACCACAACTTCGATTTTATTCTTATCTTCATCCAGAACAACTTTTGCTACTTCCGCGGGCGCTAGGGCATTTACGATAAATGAAGCAGCATCGGGCGACCATTGGATAATATCAATTTTTTCGCCTTGGAGTTCACCAACTACCGCCTGAACTCTTGAGCCGCGCATGCCTATGCATGGGCCAACAGGGTCTAGACTAGTATCATGAGACAAAACGGCAATCTTAGCACGTGAACCGGGGTCCCGCGCCACGGATTTTATTTCAATCACACCGTCATATATTTCGGGCACCTCTTGGTTAAAAAGCTTAGCCATGAATTGCGGGTGAGTACGCGACAGAAAAATTTGTGGTCCGCGAGTTTCTTCGCGAACATCCATTATATAGGCACGCACTCGATCACCATTGTTGAAGTGCTCGCGAGGGATACATTCATCACGCCTTAATTGAGCCTCCGCGCGGCCTAGATCAACGATCACGTTACCGTACTCTATTCGTTTAACCAGCCCATTAACTATTTCACCAATTCGGTCTTTATATTCGGCAAATTGACGGGTTCGTTCTGCTTCTCGTACCTTCTGAACAATAACCTGTTTAGCCGTTTGAGCGGCAATACGGCCAAAATCAATCGGAGGAAGCGGGTCAATCAGAAAATCACCCGGGACTACGTCAGGGTTCTTACTGCGTGCGGTTTCTAGATCAATTTGAATTACTTCATTCTCTAAATCTGCTGCACCAGCGACAATTTCTGTGTACCGTGCAAGAGAAATAACCCCACTGCTGCGGTCGATATGAGCACGTATATCGTATTCTTGGCCGTACTTTGAGCGACCTGCTTTTTGAATAGCTTGTTCCATGGCTTCAAGTACCTCGTCCCGCTCTATTCCCTTATCTCGGGCCACGGTTTCAGCCACTTGAAGCAATTCCGGCCTCTCATGAAGAGCTCCAGTGTTCAATGCGCCGTCAGTCATCTCTTGGTTTGTCCTTTTTTTCTGCCAGCATTTCGTCAGTTACGACCAGTTTAGCTTTTTTAATATCTTTAAACGCAAATACTTTTTCCCCGTCTGTCGCCTGTAACAAAACATTGTCTCCTTTTACACCATTTATCTGGGCTCTAAAATTTTTTGAGCCGTCAATATTTGTAGATGTTTCTATGAGCGCTTCGTGACCCTTAAAACGTTCAAAGTGGTCCAATCTAACCAATGGTCGATCAAGTCCTGGTGAAGACACTTCAAGTGTGTAGGAACTTGGTATCAGGTCTTCAATGTCCAGCAAAGTAGATAAAGCATGACTTATAGATTCGCAGTCGGCGATTGACATTGACCGGCTACTTATTGGTTCTGCCATAACTTGAAGACATGGATTTTTTTTTCCTAAGAGTTGGATTTGTACAAGTTCGTATCCGAGTTCTTTTAGCATCGGCTGAACCATTTTTTCAACTCTATTGGTGTGTTTCAATAAGCCCCTCCTGGTTTACGAAATTCGGCTTGTAACATCAAAAAAAGGCGGGCATCACGCCCACCCAAACAACAACTAGCTAGATTGCGAAGTCAACGAATACGCTATATATCTAGCGCGCCCGTTGTATATACGGTTAGTATTAGTTTTTCAAGTTTTACAGAGGATTTGTTCAAAATTCAGAATTACGTGGACGGCGTTTAACATGAATATATAATGGATTTTTTCCGTTATTACGAGCTTTGATATAATAACGCGTTGGTGTCCAGCCTTCAGGCTCTTCCCTCCAGTCTTTTGATTGATGTGCGGTCCATTGCAGCCTCCTTTCACGCAAAATATTAGCTAGTGACCAGGCGGCAAATTTATGCTGGTCAGTAGCAAACAATAATTGTCCGTCATTAGCTAATATACGAGCGAACTCAGATAAATTGTCATCGACTGTTATGCGTCGGCCTCGATGACGGTGCTTTGGCCACGGATCGGCAAATAGAATCAGAAGCCGTTCTATGCAAGCTTCCGGCAAGAAGGGGAATAATAATCTTACATCATTATCAAAAATTCTTATGTTTTCTATTCCCTCGTATTTGATTTTTGCTAATAAGGAAGCAACGCCGTTGATGTAGGGATCACAGCCTATGAAACCAATGCGTGGGTTTTTGATTGCAAGATCAGCTATATGTTCGCCGAACCCGAAACCAATTTCCATCCATATAGCGTTGGGGATTTTACCGAATAGCTTATTCAGGTCGATTTGGGCTTTATGTATGATTGGAAGTTTAACGCGATAATTAGGCAGCAGATGATCGATCAGAAATTTTTGACCTTTACGCAACGGGCGACCGCGACGCCGGCCATACCATCGCGTGTCTGAAAATCGGTTCGGTCTTATGATTCTCAACCAATGTTGAACGCAGATTTGAGTTCGTCAACTAAATCCGTGCGCTCCCATGAGAAACCGCCATCTGAATCGGGTGGTCGGCCAAAATGGCCATAAGCGGCGGTGCGGGCATAAATCGGTTTATTCAATTTTAGATGCTCGCGGATGCCGCGGGGACTCAGATCAACCATTTCCTGAAGTACGTCTGAGAGGCTATTTTCAGAGATAATACCAGTACCTTGGGTATCTATATAAACCGAAAGCGGCTTTGAAATACCGATGGCGTAGGAGACCTGGATTAAGCAACGCTCAGCAAGTCCTGCTGCAACAACATTCTTGGCAAGATAGCGTGCTGCATATGAGGCTGAACGATCAACTTTGGATGGGTCCTTGCCTGAGAAAGCACCTCCACCATGAGGAGCTGCTCCGCCATATGTATCAACTATAATTTTGCGCCCCGTTAGTCCGGCATCTCCATCTGGTCCTCCAATAACGAAGCGCCCGGTTGGGTTCACGTAAAACTCATTATCATCACACATCCAGCCATCGGGTAGAACATTTACGACGTGTGGGCGCACTATTTCTCGGATTTGTTCTTGTGATAAATCGGGAGAGTGTTGTGTTGAAACAACGACGGATGTAGCTCTCACCGGGCTGCCATTTTCGTACAACAGGGTCACTTGACTTTTTGAATCTGGCCCAAGCCCTTTTTCGTCCCCGGAATGGCGCCCATTGGCAAGAGACCGCAAAATAGCGTGCGAAAAGTGTATGGGCGCAGGCATTAATTCTTCTGTTTCACGGCAAGCATAACCAAACATAATACCTTGATCGCCCGCTCCTTCTTCTTTATTGCCAGACGCATCAACACCTTGTGCAATATCCGCAGATTGAGCATGCAAATAGACATGTATGTCGGCACTTTTCCAGTGGAAGCCATCTTGTTCGTAACCAATTTCCTTTATGCAAGATCTTGCAATTTCTTCGATTTCGCGCTCATTGATTTCTCCATTAGACACCATTGGTTCAATGCATCTGCCTTCTCCCCCGATTATTACACGATTAGTAGTGCATAAGGTTTCGCACCCAAGGCGCGAGTTAATAGGATCTAGCGACATAAAGCGGTCCAGGATAGCATCTGAAATACGGTCACTTATTTTATCCGGATGTCCTTCCGAGACTGATTCACTGGTAAAAAGAAAATTGCCTTTTTTCAAACTGGAAACCTCTACTTAATGTTTGTAAAAACGACCCCTATAAAAACCCCTTATAGCGGTAAAGCATACTAAAACTTTGTTCATTAGACAAAGTAGCACGCAGGTGGAAAAAAAACATCCCTTGAGCATGGAGTTTTTACAGCCTTTAAATTTGGCGTCAAGTTTAGTTCGAGAGTTGCTTATTACATAACGCCACGAATTATTTAGCTTGACAGAGATAAATTCTATATTGGTTTTTCGTAAAGGATTAGACTAATAAAAGAATGATAATTATGGGCGCAAATGTGGAGGTGTTTTAAAAGTAGATAATAAATATTTGATGGATTTAGAAAAAATAACATATTGTTTTATATAAATAAATTACCTCAAATTCTAAGCAAGGCTAAGTTCGTGGATTATGTCGACCAACTTTAGGTAAAATAGTCGAAAAAATTATTACTAGGAGAATTAAACCCCAAGTTATGCCTGAATAGAAACGGCTGAAAAAGGTTGGCTCTAATGGACTGGGAAGAGCAAAATCAATGATCCCAGTTTGACCTGTCCCCAAAGCCTTTATAGTGCGGCCATAAGGGTCTATAATTGCACTAATGCCTGTATTAGCAACTCGGATTACTGGCAAACCATATTCAACAGCTCGAAGGCGTGCTGCGGCAAAATGTTGATGTGGACCGGCAGAATTACCGAACCAAGCGTCATTGGTAATATTTAATAGCCAGCCCGGGCGGCTTGCTTCCGATGTGTTTCTAAGTATCTCTTCTGAAAAAATTATTTCATAACAAATTAAAACAGCTACAGGTGGGAGACCAGGTAAGTTAAGTACTCTCGACCCTGTGCCCGATGAGAAATCAAGCCTACCCGTCGTTAGTTTCGAAAAACTGAGGATGTTTCGCATAGGCACATACTCACCAAATGGAACTAGATGTTTTTTGTCGTAACTTCCTACGATTGAGCCTGTCTTTGAAATAGCTTGTAAGCTGTTCCAGAGCTTTGGTTTGCGTTCCGTGTTTGCCTCACTTCTGATAGCACCTAAAATAATGAGCCCTCCTTCGGGAACTGCAGAGCCTATTAATTTTTTAAGAAATGGACTAGTTGCAAGGTCAAAGGGTACTGCCGTTTCTGGCCATATCACGTGCGTTGGAGCTTTGGTCGCATTGGTAGGTTGTTGGCTCATTTTTAGTTGCTTATAAACGTGCTGAATCCGCATATTTGAAAGCCATTTTAGATGCTGGGGAATGTTAGGCTGTACCAATCGTAGGCGAACATTCTCTATATTAGTAGTTTTTGCATCTGCTAAGCGTTGAGTGCCGGCGCCGAACATTAGGGCAATAACAAAAATGCCACTTAATGCGATAAACCATTTTTTTACATTGTTATTACCATAGCACGCTAGCGATGCTGGCAGGCAAGCGGCGGCGATAGTAACCAGGCTCAAGCCTGAAACACCAATCCAAGCTGCTGATTGCATCATAGTGTCTGAGAGAACCCAGACGCTACCAATCAAATTCCAAGGCAATCCTGTTAAGAGTTTGCCTCTTAGATATTCTGCGAAAGTCCAAAACACAGCAAAAGTTAGCGCTTGGCTCCAATATAAGAGTTTAAATCGCAGGCTCAACCATTTAGTCATGCCGGTAGCGAACGCGGCGTACAAAGCCATAAAAGAAGCTATTCCGATAACAGCGAAAGGTGCCAGCCAGCCATAGCGTTCAGCATCAACTTGAAATGCATTGCTAATCCAATAAAATCCAGCAATAAAAAATCCTAATCCAAACCACCAGCCTTGGGCTATGGCAGAGCGAACACTATTTTCTTGGATTGACCACAAGAGGATTGTAAACGCAGGAATTAGAAAGAATACTATACTGGTTGGGGGCAAGGCAACCGCGGCGGTTGCGCCCATTATCAATGCCACAGCTTTTCTATGCATTGGTTTTAGGCGGCTAATACTTATGGCCCAGTTGGGCGGGCAAAAAATCATTTGCTATGTATTGCTATTAAAATTTGTTGTGCGGACACGCAAGCGTTGGATACGGCGAGGGTCGGCATCTAATATCTCAAACTCAACTCCTGAGGGGTGCAAAACTAGTTCGCCTCGGATGGGGACATGACCGGCAAGCCCGAATACTAGTCCTCCGAGAGTATCAATATTTTCTCGCTCGTCTTCACTGACAAAAACTCCAATGGCTTCCTCTAAGCTGCTTATTTCAACACGTGCATCAGCAACGTATATTTCATTACCGGATAGTTGTAGGCTTGGTTCATCATTTTGGTCGTGCTCGTCCTCAATTTCTCCAACGATTTCTTCGACAAGGTCTTCGATAGTAACTAACCCATCTATCCCACCATATTCGTCTACTACTAGTGCCATATGAGCGCGTTTCACACGCATCTCCAATAGTAACTCCAGTACATGCATAGAAGGGGCAACAAAAAGTATCTTGCGTAAGATTTTCTCTGGTGAGAACATGTCCTCAGAGTTACGCCAGGCCAACATATCTTTAGCGTGAATGAACCCAATCGCATTGTCTAATGTCTCATTATAGACAGGGAGACGTGAATGTCCCTCACCCGTAACTAGATTTATCGCTTCTTTAAGGGTGACATTACTACCTACTGCTACAATATCGGCTCGCGGTACCATCACATCGTGAATGGTACGGTCACGTAGATCCAGAATGTTAGCGAGAAGGGCTCGCTCATCGTTGTTAATAGGCTCTAGTGGCTCTCCACGCTCTTCTATTATTTCCTCCAAAGCATCGCGGACTGTGGAGTCGTCTTTACGTTCGCGGCGAAGTGTCTTTAGCCAGGCAAGGATAGAAGCGTAGATTGGTTTGTTTTCAGGTTGGGTTTTATCGGGCAAGGTGGAGGTAACTTGGTCATTCATTCCGATAACTTCGCCTTAATTACTTGGGTTTCAGAGTACGGGTCCGGTATAGCGAGGCTGGCTAATACTGTTTTTTCCAAATTTTCCATAATTTTTGTGTCTTCTCTCTTTACGTGATTATAGCCGAATAGGTGAAGCGTACCATGAACCACTAGATGACTTAAATGGTTCGCTAATGATTTTTCCTGTTCTCTAGCTTCGCATTCAGTAATCCCGAGAGCAATTACTACATCGCCCAGAAGTAGAGGAGCGCCTGGAGGTGGTTTCCTATCAGTCCAGAAATCTAAGGCAGGGAAGGAGAGTACGTTGGTGGGGCGATCACGGGCCCGATAATTTTTATTTAGCTCAGTTATCTCATCGTCACCTATTAAACTGATTGATACCTCTGCGGTATTATTAGTGGAATCCAGCGTGTCTAGTATTTCAGCGGCATGCCAGGCTGCAGTGGCGGCTTTACGGCAAAGTTTTTTGACGTTTATTAATTTTAAATTCCAACCTGAGTCCCTGACGTTTACTTCAACGGATATATCCACAGCACTATTCTTTATTTCTAGTCGGGTCATCATAGGATTCTTTTGTTTGATATCGAGCACCCGTATGTCTTAGACGATCCATTTTTCCGTAAGCATCTACTATCCGTCCAACCAATGGGTGGCGGACCACATCAGTTGAATCAAAATTGATAAACTGGAGGCCTTCAACTTTGGATAGGACCTCGAACGCATCCCTAAGACCTGAATGCACACCGCGTGGAAGGTCTACCTGCGATAGATCACCGGTAATCACCATCCGTGAGCCATCGCCGAGCCGGGTAAGAAACATTTTCATTTGAACAGGGGTTGCGTTTTGGGCTTCATCAAGGATTACGAATGCGTTCGAAAGAGTTCTTCCACGCATAAAAGCCAGAGGCGCTACTTCAATTTCCCCACTTTCAAGGCGTTTAGTCACGTGCTGGCTTGGGAGCATATCGTAAAGCGCATCGTAAATTGGGCGTAAATACGGATCCACCTTTTCTCGCATATCACCAGGAAGAAAGCCTAAGTGCTCGCCAGCTTCTACAGCTGGTCGAGATAAAATTATCCTATCAACGTCACCCGCTACCAACATTTCTACTGACTTAGCCACGGCAAGATATGTTTTCCCCGTACCTGCGGGTCCTTGAGCAAAAACTAGGCTGGTTTCGTCAATAGCTTTCAGATAGGCCATTTGATTGGACGAACGCGGACTAATAACTCGATTTCGAGTGCGAATGGTGGCGATAGAAGAAGAAATGGTTTCATTCGGCATTTGTGACATACGAACGGCAGCTTCTACCTCTGGTAATTCGACATTGAGGCCGCGCTGTAGCCTGTCATAGAGATAGTTGAGCGTCTCATAGCTATCTTTTACTGCCTCGTGCGTTCCTGTGATAGTTACTTCGTTGCCACGCGCATTCATTTTTACATCAAGTGCAGCCTCGACGTGGGTAAGGTGCGCATGATGTGGCCCGAAAAGTTCCATGGCTAGACTGTTCTTCTCGAAAACCCGTGTTGCAGAGGTGGACTGAATTTGCGATGTTTTCTTTTTGGGTGGCTTTTCGGATTTTTTTGCTGACGCTCTAGTCACGTTACAGCTCTCCCAACTTTCTCTATGATTTTGCTTGCAGACAAGCTATTGGCGTGAGCAGCGTCTATCCTTAGGTTGACAATTTTGCCTAATTGTTTTTTCGGTGCGTATACGTGAACAGCTTGCATATAGGGCGTACGACCTATTAATTGGCCTGGATAACGCCCATGACCTTCCAATAAAACCGGTATTTTTTTACCAACGGTAGCGGCGTTGAAGGCTATGTGCGCAGTGTTTAATTTATTTTGTAGTATCTTTAAACGATCGGATTTCACCTTGTCTGGAACTTGTTTAGGCATCGCTGCCGCGGGAGTACCGGGTCTAGCACTAAATTTGAATGAATATGCGCCTATGAAACCAATTTCATCCACTAAATCTAAGGTTGACTGAAAGTCGGTATCAGTTTCTCCAGGAAAACCAACAATGAAATCTGAAGAAAGTACTATATCTGGTCTGGCATTTCGAAGCCGATCCACCAAGGAACGGTAGAGGTGAGTAGTGTGATGACGGTTCATTGCGCTTAGAATACGATCGGAGCCTGACTGAATTGGTAAGTGCAGGTAAGGCATAAGCGCTGGAATATTACGGTGCGTTTCAATTAAATCATTGTCTACTTCAGCTGGGTAGGAAGTAGTATAGCGAATGCGTTCCAAGTCTTGAATTTCTGCGAGCTTAGAGATTAAGCGTCCAAGTCCCCACTCGTTACCGTTGTGGTCAGGCCCGTGGTAAGAATTGACATTTTGTCCAAGAAGAGTGATCTCTCGTACCCCCCCTTTGACGAGATTTTTAGCGTCGTCAATAACGTCAGTTGTAGGGCGGGAAAATTCAGCTCCACGAGTGTAGGGCACAACGCAAAAAGTGCAGAATTTGTCACAGCCCTCCTGCACGGTCAGAAATGCGGTATACCGCCCCAGAGCTCTTGGCTTTGGAAGGTGATCAAACTTGGATTCTAATGGGAATTCAGTTTCTAGGATTGCGCCAGTTTTACGATACGCGCGTGCTACCATTTCGGGGAGCCTGTGGTATGTTTGTGGACCAAATATAATGTCAACATAAGGCGCGCGTTGCAGAATTTCTTCCCCTTGGGCTTGTGCTACGCAACCAGCAACGGCAATCATCATCGGACGCGCGCTTGGGGCTCTAGCAAATTTCAATTTATTAAGGCGGCCAAGGTCCGAGTAGACTTTTTCGGCGGCTTTTTCCCTTATATGACACGTATTCAGTATAAGCAGGTCGGCATCTTCTGCTGTTGCCGTCAATTCATAACCAATTGGTGCTAAAATGTCGGCCATCCGTTCGGCGTCATAAACATTCATCTGACACCCGAAAGATTTTATATAGAGTTTTTTAGCCAAGAAAATCCGCTACAATGTTTGAAAGCTATGTGTGATGTGGCCGGTAAATTTATTAGATAAACTGGCAATTATTCCTGAGTAATATACTGAAACCTACTTTTCGTCTAGATTATCAATTGGTACGCCGTACAGCTCAAGTTTATGGCCCACTAATTTCATTCCATGCTTACGCGCGATTTTCTCTTGTAGGTCTTCAATCGCTGAATTTTGGAATTCGATGACAGCTCCTGATTTTAAATTAATCAAATGGTCGTGATGTTCGTCGGTCACTTCTTCATAACGTGATCGACCATCCCCAAAGTCATGACGATCAAGGATACCCGACTCTTCCCATAACCTTACAGTGCGGTACACAGTCGCAATAGAAATCCGGCTGTCAATCTCGCTGGCTCGGCTGTATACTTCTTCCACATCGGGGTGGTCAGAGGAACCCGATAGAACTCGCGCAATTACACGGCGCTGTTCCGTCATTTTCATTTTTTTTTCTATACAACGTTTCTCAATTCGGCTTTCGGACATTTATATTCCAATTAGTTATGAGGCCCACTTGACTAAATTTAATATCACTCAGATGAAGAATAAGAGAATACTACAGACCTTCCGACTATTTTCTATTGTTACGTGACTTAGTTCCCAGCCCAGTTTTTTTGGCTAGACTGCTTCGGTGTTTAGCATAATTAGGCGCTACCATTGGATAATCTCGCGGAAGGTCCCATCGTCCACGGTAATCCTCAGGGGTCATATTATAAACGGTTTTAAGGTGGCGTTTTAGCATTTTTAATTTTTTACCATCTTCTAAACAAACTAAATAATCAGGGTTTATAGACCTTCTAATGGAAACTGCTGGTGTAGGTCGGGAATGTGCTAACGTTACATTATTAAGTTCCGATAAGGCATTATATACATCGTGAATAAGGCTCGGAATTTCGCTCTGAGTAAGCTTATTGTTTCCGACATGTGCGGTAACAATTTCAGTGGTGAACTCTATTAATTCACCAACATTGAGCTGTTTATCCATAACTTACCTTCCTAGCTCGATAAACTGCAGGTTTGTGCACTGCAGACAACCCTTAACAATAACTTCTTTGCTATGATCGTGATTATATCGTTAAATTCGGATTGAATCCAAGTAATTGTCAATATTTTTGGTTAACAAATGTTTCAGAATTTCACTTCCGATTTTTTCATAGATATTACGGATGATGTCTGTCCAATGACCTTTGTCAAAACAAAGTTGTTAATTGAAAAGATGAAAAGTGGGCAGATAATTGAAATCCGACTCTGTGGCCGTGAGCCATTGGATAATGTGCCGCGCAACTTGAAGGAGCATGGCCATGAGCTGCTATGTTTGGAGCGCGAGCGTGGGAGTTTAATGCCGTACGGGGTGCATCGACTTGTGGTAAAGAAAAACTAATTTCTCAATCTACCTTCGTTTTTTGGGATCGATGCATCTGGAGGACGAATATACAGCGGCTTTGGTGGCCTATATGGTAGACCTAGTTTCCAGCGAGCCTCTGCTAGGCCAGCGAGTATTGCAGCATCAGGAAATATGCTAAGGCTTTTTTTAATATTCCAGCCGGCCTCGATTAAATATGGCGCTACTAGATCCTGGGCATCCCCAACAAGGGTGCAAGAGCTCGAATTATCGCAAAAAATTGAAAAGTACTTACAAATATCTTTAGGTGTTATGGCAGATGGTTCCGTAATGGGTACCACGTTACCTTTAAAGGCTTGCGCGTAAACATCTGAGCGCTTGGACGACATAATTGCTAATATACACCCGTCCACTTTGACATTCATAAGTGAAGCAGCAAGAGTTTCGGTTGAAGTCAAACCTATGCACTCGGTGCCGGTTGCTAACGCTATGCCCCGCGCGGCTGCTATTCCTAAACGTAGACCTGTGAAGGCGCCTGGGCCGATAGTAACCGCAATCAGTTGGATTTTTTTTGGAGTGCATCTGGCGCTTTTCATAACCTTTTTTACCATTGGCATCAGAGCCTCAGCGTGACCTCGGTCCATATAATCAATGCTTTTGGATAATGTTTTGCCGTCCTGCCGGAGTGCGACTGAACATGCTGCAGCTGATGTGTCGAGAGATAGTATTAACACTATCAAACAATCTTGCAGGCATCGTCAAATTCAAGACGTGGACTACGCTTAAATAGAGAAGAAGAATCACCATGTCCTAGACAACAAAGGAAATTGGATTTCACATCAGTGCCTTTAAAAAATGTTGCATCAACTAGATCATTATTGAAACCTGACATTGGCCCACAATCTATTCCAAGTGCACGCGCTGCTAACATTAAATAGGCACCCTGCAGGGTGCCGTTTCTAAAGGCCGTTGTAGCTGTTAGCTCATCATTGCCTTCAAACCAGGATTGTGCGTCTGTATGTGGAAACAATTTTGGCAGCATCTCCGCAAAAGCCATGTCGTGACCGATGATAGCCACAGCGGAAGCGGTCATAGCTTTCTCGACGTTGCTTTCTATAAGGCACGGTCGCAGCTTCTCTTTGTTTTTCCGAGTTATCACAAACACAACTCGCATTGGGCTCGAATTAGCACTGGTAGGACCCATACGCGTTAGATTCCAAAGCTGGACAAGGGTTTTTTTGTCAATGTTTTGATCGTGCCAGCCGTTAAAGCTGCGAGCATCATAAAACAACTGATTTAATGCATAATCATTGAGGACAGTTTTCATAGTACAGCCAAGAGTAAGTTGAGCAGGCAGATGTATCAGGTTAGATTTGTATACTGGAATTTACTTGGGGAAACAAACATGTCTTTCGGCGGGCTATCCATAAATAAGACAACCTTAATCTTTGGTATTTTTATATTCTTTGTAGAGCTTTCATATCAGGGGTTGCGAACTACAGTTCTTGCGAGTCCCTCGGCTGTGGTACTTATGTATCACCGATTTGGTGAGGGCGAATACCCGTCCACAAATACTACGGTGGAGCAATTGGACGGCCATATAAAAGAGCTTTTATCAGGTCAATATAAAATATTGCCAGTTCCTGAAATAGTAGAAAGGTTACTGGACGGAGAGGCCCTTCCGAGTAAAACAATAGGGATTACTATTGATGATGCTTATCGTTCAGTTTATGAGGTGGCTTGGCCTAAATTCAAAGCTGCGAACCTACCTATAACTATTTTTGTGTCTACGGCTCACATAGACAGTTCTTCGCGTCGCCATATGAGCTGGGGTCAATTACGCGATTTGGCTGAACAGGGTGTCACTATCGGACACCATACTGTGTCTCATTTGCATATGATAGCTGCTAGCCGAGAGTTAATAGATAAGGAATTAACCGAAGCATATAGCCGGTTTGAAGAGGAACTGGGGTTCCGCCCTCGAGTGTTTTCGTATCCTTATGGTGAAGCTAGTTTGGCCATTATCAAGCAAATCAGGGACTTTGGGTTTGATGCTGCCTTTGGACAGCATTCTGGTGCAATTGGCAACAAATCGGATCGTTTTTATCTTCCACGGTTCTCTATGAATGAAAGTTACGGTGGACTTGACCGTTTTCGCCTAGTGATAAATGCGTTACCACTTCCGTTGACCGATGTAACTCCCGTAGACCCATTGCTAGGCGCAGAGTTGCAAACCCCTAATCCGCCACCTATGGGGTTCACGATGGCAGAGCATTATAAAAATTTGGAAAAACTCGCGTGCTTTTTATCCCATGCTGGTCGTGCGGAGATAGAACGCTTGGGGCATAGCAGGTTTGAAGTTCGAACATCCCAACCTTTTCCAAAAGGCCGCACACGACTTAACTGCACACTTCCTGGACCAGACCGGCGCTGGCACTGGTATGGGCGGCAATTTTATCGCCCATGAAGCACCGTTTTTATATTTTGGAAACTTTGCGACCGGCTTCTGAAACATGGCCAAGGCGTGCTTTATCCAGCCTATCAAGCTTGTTAGCAACCATTATTAAACGTAAAGTTCTAATATATTTCTCTCCACGTTCTGAGTAGCGTAAGAGAGTATCAACTAAATTGTATCCACGAGGCATATTACCCTCA
Organism: Magnetovibrio sp.; assembly: GCA_002721825.1. Lineage (GTDB taxonomy): Bacteria > Pseudomonadota > Alphaproteobacteria > Rhodospirillales > Casp-alpha2 > TMED8. The sequence continues at coordinate 48,982 of PBLS01000008.1, read as the reverse complement.
CTTCGCTGTGCATGACGTTTTTTACGGAACTGATTATATGCCCGGTGGGAATTTAGATTGCGAATATAAGCGCGGACTGAGTGCAAAAGACTTTTGAATATTTTGACGCGATGATACTTGCCTTCGTCCCGCCGTTGAGGCACAACTCCTTCAGAGCTACTAAATGTCCACTCACCGAAAATAGCGTTACCTATACGTGAAAAACGTGAAGTACCCCAGCCACTTTCCTCAGCTGCTTGAGCTAGAGCAAGGGAGGGAGGTACTATATCAACACGTTTCATAAGGGTGTCCATATCGCCTCTTTTGGTTTTGTACCGCTCAGCTAAAACTATAAGCCATAATCGATCAACCGCATCCAATTTTTGTCCGTTTTTTATTTGAGTGTTTAAGCGCATGAGTCGGGTTCGTTCGAAAAGCACTTCTTCGTTAGCCTGTAAAATAAGAGGTAAAATTGATCGGAAAAAAATGGCTTTACGTTTCTCTGTTTGTCGAACCTGATCAAGGTCTTTGGGTAGGCTAGCGAGAAAAACGCGGGGCACAAATGCTCCCTTTTTTGACACATCGTCGAGATTATAACCTAGTCGATTGAAAGCTTCATCAAGTGCATTTGCAGAGTGCTTTCCAGTTCGCATTGAATTTGGGTCACCAACTATCCCTTCAGTGATTGCACCGGGTGTGTTTATGCGTATCAGTCCGGAAGGGATATCTTGTTTGAGTTTTATATCGAATTGAGTCTTATGGTTAATGTGTGTTGCAAACGTTTGAGGGCTCCGCGCCACAGGGGGACTAAATACAGCCAACGCAACCGTTCCCGCGACCAGGCTTCCGGCAAGTAAAATTACAACATATTCAAATCGTTTCAGCATCTAAAAAAACCTAATACAGTTAATACAAGCACAATTCCCGATACTTTCTAATTTTGACCCAGCGTACGAATGAAAAGGGTCCAACTGATATTTTTGCCCCTGGGAAATTCCGTTTTCGTTCTCAATTTTTATACTGAAACGGAGCGTTTAGCTCGCGATCACTGCTTATAACGTGATTTTTTCTAGGTTGAATTTTTGCTGCTAAATCTGGCTTCGTAAATTGCTCCTTTTGCCAAGTATATTTTTTTAAAACTTTAACCATTATTGACAATGGGACTTTACAATAAGTTAACGCTATTCAACTGCTCGAACTTCCTGTACTTCTGGAACGTAATGTCGAAGCATATTTTCGATGCCGTGTTTGAGAGTCATTGTTGATGAAGGGCACCCGGCACAAGCTCCTTGCATATGGAGATAAACCACTCCGTCTTCAAAGCCCTTATAGACAATATCTCCACCATCCTGTGCTACGGCTGGTCTAACCCGGGTATTGATGAGCTCCTTGATTTGTTCAACCACCTCCCCCCCAGTGGTAGATTCGGCAATTACTTTTTGTTCCTCCTCAATTACAGGACGATCAGACTGAAAATGCTCCATTATCACACCTAAGATTAATGGCTTCATAACATCCCACTCTTTATTGGGTGATTTGGACACAGTGATGAAATCGGAGCCCAAAAATACACCGAGCACACCTTCAACATTAAAAAGGGACAGGGCTAATGGTGAACCTTGTGAATCGCTGACATCGGCGAAATTTGCCGTTCCATTGTGCATAACAGCGCGACCGGGTAGAAACTTTAAAGTGGCAGGGTTGGGAGTGCTTTCAGTTTGGATAAACATATTTTCTCCTTAACCTCTCTTCTTCATATCCCTAATTTATCTCAATAATTGGTATTATTTTGTTAAAGATTCAACCGTTGATCTAATGACCTAAGATTAAGAAGTAGCCTATCAATTATTTAAGGCTTAATAAAGCCAACAATCTCCTTTACTTCAGCTATAATTGGATCCGTGATCGAACGCGCCCGATCGGCGCCGCTTTTGAGCAAACAATCTAGGGAAGTTTGATCACTCATCAGGCGCTTAAGTTCTTCTTGGATAGGAGTGAGCTTTGCAATGGCGAGTTCGGTAAGTGCAGGCTTAAAAACACCGAATCCCCGTCCTCCGTACTGGCCAAGAACATCTGTGATATCTAATTCAGCAAGGGCTCCATATATGCTTACTAAGTTTGCCGCTTCTGGACGTCCTTTGAGGCCAGCTGACTCACTTGGCAGTACATCTGTATCACTCTTCGCTTTTTTAATTTTGCGGGCAATTGTGTCAACATCGTCTTTCAAATTGATACGAGAAAGATCTGATGGATCCGATTTGCTCATTTTTGATGATCCGTTCTTTAGGGACATTACCCGAGTCGCCGGCCCAAATATTAGTGGCTCAACTAAAGGAAATAGATCTCGTTTATAGTCATGGTTGAATTTTGAAGCTATATCTCTCGCGAGTTCTAAATGCTGCTTTTGATCTTCGCCAACGGGAACATGTGTACCTTTATAAACTAGGATATCTGCGGCCATCAGATTTGGATAGACGTAGAGCCCTGCTGATGCTCGTTCTTTATCTTTACCAGCTTTTTCTTTAAATTGAGTCATGCGGTCTAGCCAACCTATTCTTGCAATGCAATTGAAGATCCAGGCGAGCTCGGCGTGAGCCGCAACTTGACTCTGGTTAAAAATGATGTTGCGTTTGGGATCAACACCTGCGGCGATCATAGTAGCAGCGGTTTCGCGGGTGTTAGATTGCAAGATACTGGGATTTTGCCAAACAGTTATAGCGTGCATATCGACCACACAAAATATGCAGTCTTCATATTCATTCTGTAGTTTTACCCAGTTTCGGATAGCACCAAGGTAGTTGCCTAGATGTAGGTTGCCGGTTGGCTGAACGCCAGAAAAAATTCGTTCCATTTAAAGTAATCTTTCTTGCGGGTATAGTTTATTAAATGTCCGCCGATTAAGGGTTAGTAACCTCAGATGACTTTCGAAACAAGTACTTAAGGTCCCTCCAATGCGCGGCACCAAGAATTTGTGCGATAAGGCCATAAAAAGCTATGCCAAAACAAACTAGGACAAGTAATGCTGCACTTCGATAAAACTCATCATTTTTGAACCAGGGGGCTAACAATTCGCCAGCAAAATAAAGAATTATCCCCATGAGCAGGCTGGCAAGTACTATCCGAGGCCATCGATTTGAGAGGCGCTTATCTAATACAAACTGTTTCCGTCTGTGAAGGATCCAGCCCAAGGCAGTTGCATTAATCCAGGCCGATATGGACGCAGCTATAGCAATGCCAATGTGTCCCCAGATCTGCATTAAAAAAAGGTTTAGAACAATATTCGCGATCATTGCTACGGCCGCTATTTTAACAGGTGTCGATGTATCTTCACGAGCAAAAAAACCGGGTGTTAGAACGCGGATTAGGACGTAGGCCGGGAGGCCAGTTGAATAGGCCATGAGCGCCCAAGCAGTAGCAATGCTATCGGTGGACGAAAAGGCGCCGCGTTCAAATAGTACGGTAATTAGTGGCTCCGATATGATGTAAAGTGCAACCGTAGCTGGTAATGTTAAAAGTAGGGCGTACTCGAGTCCACGGTTTTGACTTCGCATGGCAGCGGTCTCATTTCCGGCAGCTAATTGCTGCGACAGTGTAGGCAAGAGTGCGGTGCTTACAGCAATGCCTACTACACCAAGAGGAAGCTGTGTCACCCGGTCCGCATAATACAAAAAAGATACTGCACCATCAGAGATAAGTGAAGCCAGGATTGTGCCAATCAGGAGGTTAATTTGGTATAAGCTGGCCCCAAATATGACGGGCAATATGCGTCTACCTAAGAGCTGTATTTCTGGGGTCAGTTCTGGGCGCCGCCAGGACACGGGTAGTCCTTCTCGCTTGCAATGATACCTAAGCCATGCAAACTGGAGGACACCGGCGGCGAATATGCCCCAGGACAAAGCGTACCCAGCAAGAATTTGAGATTTCGCAAAGCCAAGCAAGGCAGTTATCAGCGTTAGATTGAGCAGTATAGGCGTGGCAGCAGCTGCCGCAAAACGGTTTAAGGAATTCAATACCCCCGACTGCAAGGATACCAATGAAATGAAAATAAGATAAGGAAAAGCAATTCTTGATAGTTCAGTAGCCAAAGCCATTTTTCCCGGGATTGCATCAAAGCCCGGTGCTAGTACCCACATCACCAGTGGCATAAAAAGCTCTACTACGCCGATAAATATTATTAACGAAACAAGTAAAATGGAGAAAGCTCCATCAGCGAAAGTTTTGGCTGAATGACGGCCGTGCTTTTCGAGTGCTGCAGAAAACATTGGAACAAAAGCAGCGCTGAAGGCTCCTTCGGCAAATAGTCGACGAAATAAGTTGGGAAACCGAAAAGCAACGAAAAAACAATCGGCAATAGAACTGGCACCAAGCACCGATGCTATTAGTATGTCTCTTAAGAAACCGAGAATACGGCTTAACATTGTAAAACCGCTAACTGTGACTATGGCTCTTAAAAAATTCATAAATCCCCAATTGATAAAAGAATATCAAATTAACGTTTATTATTGCAAACTGTGACAGTTTATTTGGCGTGGCTATTTAATTAAGGTGTATCGCTAAACCACCAAAGTAATTACTACATTCAAAACCGGGGCATTGGTTAGGCGGGTAGCAAAAACAAGCTGCTAGATCTTACTGACCCGTGCCGACTGAGCCCGGCTTTGTAAGCTATAAGTATTAGGGGAAAATTAATAGACACTTATGGTTATGTTTCTGCAATAGTCGCCATCACCTGACGTGCTCCAGCTAGTATTAAGGATTGTTCGGAACCGACACAAAACATCGTCAGACCTATGGTTTGAAGCTCGGCTGCTAATTTTGGGTCTGGTATGAAAGTAATAGCGCATTTTTTATTTGATTTAGCTGCAGCAGCGACCGTTTTCATTGCCTTATTTACACTTTCGCAATCGGTACCGGATTCATTTAGGCACACAGCTAAGTCTGCTGGTCCTATAAATAAGCCATCTATGCCTTCTGTGGAAGCGATGTCATCGATTGCATCCAACGCTTCTGGCTCTTCGATTTGTGCAATTACCACGGTTTCTTTGTGGCTGCGTGCAATTAGTTCTGTCATCGTGTTAGTTGTATAATTTGCTCAGCGAGTTGATCCGGCAAAACCTCGGCCTCCATGCCCAAAACGTGCATATCGTGAAATTTTTTGAGCTTTTTCAACGGTATTTACATGTGGCACAACTATTCCAGTAGCACCGACGTCGAGCGCTTTTAGGATCTCCACTCGCGAGCCTTGGGGTACCCGTATTAATGTTGGAATATCAAGCGCACGGCCCATAGCTACGCATGTATCCATATCACGGCGATCAATTGGGGCGTGTTCGCAATCTAGGCAGATGAAATCAAGACCAGAGAGGGCTAAAACTTCGATGTTTTCAAGAGCCGGTGTTTTTAAAAAAATACCGACTAGTAGTTCTCTTTTTAGCATGCGGGCGCGAAAATTTTTTGTGTTCATTTTGTTCTTCCTTTGATTTTATTTTACACAGGATATTCTATTGTCTTGCTCTAGAATTTGCGAGGAGTGTTGGTATTTGTGTATATTTTTATCCGGTTTTTACTTCCGTTGATAATTTATTTCACCTAATGTTCAATTGTACCCTTTTCGTTTCTTGAAGATACTGAGCTTTCATCTTTATAGGCAATTGGTAGATGAGTGATGCATTACTATGACACCGTTATTTCAGGCGCGACTGTTATTGATGGTTTAGGCGGTAGTTCGTTTCAGGCAGACATTGGGATTACTGATGATCGTATTTCAAATATTAGTAAATTTACAGACTTTAAGGCCCACCAAAAAGTCGATGCCACGGGTTTAGTTGTAGCGCCAGGGTTCATCGACGTTCACACGCATGATGATCGAGTACTCATAGACGAGCCCGGTATGTTACCAAAAATTTCGCAAGGCGTGACTACCGTTATAGCTGGAAATTGCGGAATCTCATTAGCGCCCTTTAGAAGAGAAGATCGGTCATGGGATATTTCGCCGCCGGGTCCGATGGCATTGCTTGGACACTGGAATGATTATAAATATCCTTCTCTTGCTCATTATAATGCTGTTTTTGACGCTGCACCTGCTGCGTGCAATGTGGCCAATTTGATAGGGCACTCAACTCTACGTGCGAGTGTGATGAAAGAATTCGACCGAGCTGCAACAAATGCTGAAATCGATGTAATGTTAAAGAGTTTGGAAAGTTCTTTAAGCCAAGGGGCGATAGGTTTATCTACCGGACTTGCATATCCAACAGCATTACATGCGCCAACAGAAGAGGTAGTGCAATTGTGCAAAAGTCTTATAGACTTTGGCGCAATTTATACGACACATATGCGTAACGAAGAGGATAAACTTATTGAGGCCGTTGATGAGACGATCGATATTGCCATGAAGACTGGTGCAGATACAGTTATTTCTCACCATAAATGCGCGGGTCGCGCAAACTGGGGGAATAGTCGAACAACGTTGAACCGTATTTCTGAAGCGCAGCAAAAAATTAATTTAGATTTCGACTTTTATCCCTATACAGCCGCCTCCACCATCTTATTAAAAAAATTTCTCAGCACTTCTGAGAAAACGACCCTCGCCTTCTCAGGGCCACATCCAGAGATGGTTGGTCGGGATTTTTTTTCAATTCTTGAGGAATGGGGTTGCTCTATCGATAAGGCTGTTGAACGACTATCGCCTGCGACAGCCATATATTTTCGAATGGATGAAAATGAATTACGTCAAATAATGGCTTATCCGGGGGGTATGGTTGGCTCAGACGGGCTGCCTGTAAGAAGAGGGAAGCCGCATCCGAGACTCTGGGGAACATTTCCTCGAATTCTTGGGCATTACTGTCGGAAAGAGGGGGTGCTTCGTCTGGAAGACGCAGTTCATCGAATGACCGGAAAGCCGGCAAAGGTTTTCGGCCTGAGAGACCGTGGTGAAATACGAGAAGGTGCTTTTGCTGACATCGTAATATTTAATCCTAAAACAGTTATTGATAAGGCTACTTATGAAGAGCCTGAGACGCCCGCTGCTGGGATTGAACGTGTGTACTGCAACGGCGAACTGGTTTGGCATGATATTGCTTGGACGGGAGCACGTCCGGGGAAGCGGTTAAAACGTATTACCGCTTAAATATTAGTTGCTAATTTCTCTATGTTTATCCTGTTACAGCAAGTCTAATCGCTGTTCTCCTCTAGATAGGCGATGAGATCAGCACGTTGTGAATCCTTTTTCAATCCCCTGTATGCCATCTTTGTCTTTTTTATTAATTTTTTTGGATTTTTAAGGAACTTGTCGAGAGTAGCTATATCCCAAGTAATATCAGAGTTTTTCATAGCCTTTGAATACTTATATCCTTTAACATTGGCTGCCTTACGGCCAACGACCCCAAAAAGGTTGGGGCCGACCCTGTGTTTGCCGCCCTTTTTTATGGTATGGCAAGCTTTGCATTTGCTGTAGAGTTTTTTACCCTTTTTGGCATCGCCAGCCTCAACGGTTTGGAGTGGCATAGTGACGGCAAGAGCAAAAAGAAATAAAAGCAAACTCAGAATATTCATCGTAATTTTCCAGTCGGCAACAATGAATGAACGACTATTGCTTAGATGGTCGCGTATTTTGGAATTTCAAGGGTTAAAGAAATTAGTAATATTTTAGCTGTAACGGCGTGCATAAAATTATTTTAGTAAGTAAAAAAATGCGCTTTTGTATTAACGAGATGCTTACGGATACTCATTTTCCAGGTCTAAATACAGCGGACACCATTTTTTATGTTTTTAAATGATGCTGCCTACGTTAATTGGGTACCTAAAAAAATCCCTAAAAATCGCGAAAAATAGAGAAAGTTAGCTAAATTAATTCTCTAGTTGTGGGAACAATTTCTTAGCTAATTTTTTAGATTTTCCTCTAAATTTTGTGGCTTTTACTGCGTCGATGTTCGAAAGATCACCACCTACTATTACAAATCCTATCATCCCCATTGTTTTGTGTGGGGTGCACCAGTACGCATAGATACCGGGGACACTGAACTTATACTGGGTATCCTTGGATATCTTTGATTTAAATTTTTTTACACCTTTCGGCCTGGTAACAAACTCAACATTATGCCCTTTGGTAGTTGCTTTCCAAAAAACCGTGTCGCCCGGATCCACTTTCACAATTTTATGCGAATAAACCATCCTCTCTTTGCCCTGCTTATTGAGCATTTCGACAGTCGTATCTGCGGCAATTACTTGACCAGCAGAAAAAAATAAACTTGTTAGTAAAATAAAGATACGCATTGGAACTCTCCGCTCTTCTAAACACTTTCAATAACCAGAATACATCCGTTTTATTTAAATTTCTCAATCAATGTACCAGGGTACCAGGGCTTTATAGCGTTGTGTTAGCCGGGGTCAACTTCAACGGAGGCACCATCTATAGAGGTTATTATGAAAAGTCAATACTGGTTAGTTTACCGGATGGAATTGTGTACAAAGGCTGAACCATGGCGAAGCGAAGGTTAACTTTAAATCTTTCGAAAGTCTCTGATTTAAGATTATTTTGTGTTTTTATAGAGTAATTAGAGGGAATGAAGGTGTTTGCTTAACATTATGTTGGAGAGTGAACTAATGTAATCTATAACAATAATCCCTGGCGCGGTGTTAATACTCTGGTGAGCTTAATTCAATAAGTATAACAATCGCTAAAAAATGCGAATAATAGCACATGAGGGTATTTCAAATTAAAAATAAATTTTTTATATAAATGATGCAGACTGGAGAAATAGAGCAAATTTTTAATAAATTAAGCTAGGCAGATTTTTTCAGTTCTAAACGAGACCAAACATCAGTTAGAGCCTCGACCAGGCTGTTCATCAGGGTATCCGTGTGAAGCGGTGTTGGCGTAATACGCAGCCTCTCCGACCCTTTTGGCACTGTCGGATAATTTATGGGCTGGATATAGATGTTGTAATCATCAAGCAGCATATCAGTAGCAGCCTTACAAGCGAATGGGTCTCCCACTAAGACTGGGACTACGTGAGTGGTAGAATTGTTCATCAGTGGCAGGCCCACTTCGCGAAGTTTGCGTTTTAGGGTGTCGGAACGTTCTTGAAGTTTCAAGCGCAAATCATTTTTTTGGCGGACGTGACGCACTGAGGCTATTGCTGCCCCAACTATGGGCGGGGCCATGGCTGTCGAGAAGATAAAGCCCGGTGCAGAAGACCTCACAGCATCGATTAAAGATGCGGAACCCGCGATATATCCTCCACAAAGACCAAACCCCTTGGCCAGCGTTCCTTCAATGACTGTAAGTCGTTCGGTCAATCCTTCACGTTCAGTAATCCCGCCGCCAGTTTCACCATAGAGACCTACAGCGTGGACTTCGTCGATATAAGTCATTGCGTTATATTTGTCAGCAAGATCACAAATCTCTTTAATCGGTGAGATATCTCCATCCATTGAGTAAATTGATTCAAAAATTATCAACTTAGGCCGGTCAATATTAACTTTGGAAAGCATGCTCTCAAGGTGTTCTAGGTCACAATGGTTGTAGATTTTTTTTTCACAACCGGAGTTCCGGACACCTGCTATCATAGACGCATGGTTCCAGGCATCTGAAAAAATTACACAATCGGGCATAAGGGTTGCTATCGTTGAAATGCTAGCATCGTTAGAGACATATCCAGACGAAAATAGTAATGCGGCTTCTTTCCCGTGCAGGTTAGCTAACTCGCTTTCTAAAATTACGTGAAGATGTGTTGTGCCCGCTATATTTCGTGTTCCGCCGGCCCCACAGCCGAAGCTTTTTGCAGCATCAATCAAAGCTTCGCGAACGATTGGACTTTGTCCCATGCCCAAATAATCGTTAGAGCACCAAACGACAACTTCCTTAGAAGCACCCAATTGTCGGTTGGTCGCATGTGGATAGTTGCCCGCATGTCGTTCAAGATCGGCAAATACACGATAACGCCCTTCAGCTTTTATTCGGTTTAACGACTTTTGGAAATAAGTTTCGTAATCCATTTTCATAAGAGGTATTTTTGTCCATTTGGCGTAAAGCATAGAGCAGTAGTAAAAGGTACTTTGCCTTTGCAACTGGCACGTATCTTTGTGGCGGGTATGTTGTCTATAAACCCTAAAAGACATAGTACGCCCTTTGAGTCTAGGTCTAAATTTTTTTTTCGCTAAGGCTTGAATCCGCTTTTTACTGGGTTAAATAGTTCGACAAACTTAATAGACAATGAGCGGGTTTCGATAGTGGTACGGGAAAAAATTAATCTAATTCTGTAAGGTTGGGGTGGTCTGGTTACTTTTTCAATATAACGCGGATTATAAAGACTAAAGTTACTAGAGTTTTATATCGAAGATGAGATGGAACTCTCTTGACAGTCTAGCGGAAACGGGTATTTCACACATGGTGTGTTTTGGAAAAGTTACTTACAGGGATCAATCAAACACGGTATGCGTAGGATAAATTCTGAAAATGACAGCGATGATTGAGCTTGATAACCTCAGCAAGAGCTTCGGAAATCTGGTTGCGGTTGACGGGATCGATTTAAAAGTCAACAAGGGTGAAGTTCTTGGATTTCTTGGCCCAAATGGTGCAGGCAAGTCAACTACCATGAAAATGATTGCTGGGTTTATTGAGCCTACATCTGGCACAGCTAATATTTGTGGTTTAAATGTACTAGAAAATCCTGTGTTGGCGAAGAGTCGCATAGGCTATCTTCCAGAGGGAGCTCCAACTTATGGGGACATGACGGCAAGGCGGTTTCTTGATTTTGTTTCTGAAATACGAGGTTTTGACGGGACTGAACGTCGACGCCGTGTCGATATGGTTGTTGATAGGGTTATACTTCAAAGTGTATTGGACCAGCCAATTGATACTCTATCGAAAGGTTTTAAGCGTCGGGTAGGGCTGGCTCAAGCGATGCTGCACGATCCAGAAATACTGATTTTAGATGAGCCTACTGATGGCCTTGACCCAAACCAGAAGCAACATGTACGTAGACTTATAAAGGACATGGCTGCGGATAAGGCTATTATTGTTTCAACGCATATACTTGAAGAGGTGGAGGCGGTTTGCACGCGCGCGGTAATAATTTCGCACGGAAAACTTCTTATTGATGGCACCCCCGAGGAGTTGATGTCTAAGGCGCACAACCATAACGCGGTGGTGATTTCTGTTGATAGTGCTTATTCAGACAAGGTGATTGAGGTTGTCCCTGTGGTTTCGGGCGTTAAAGGGATTGATCATATTGGGAAAGTGGGGAGCATTGGTCGGTTTCGTATTCTCCCGCAACCGGGTAGCACCATAGCGGAGCCAGTAAGTGCGGCTCTGCGTGAGGCCGGCGTCGATGTCCAGGAGCTTTATGTGGAACGCGGAGCATTGGATGAAGTATTTCGGCAGATAACGGTTGCCAACCCTGAAGCCGGAGAAGACAAGCATGCGTAATATAAATTCTATATTCAAGCGTGAGCTTATGAGTTATTTCGCAACGCCCGTAGCTTATGTTTTCATGGTAATTTTTTTGGCCTTAATGGGAGCACTAGCCTTTTATGTTGGGGGCTTTTTTGTTTCGGGCCAAGCGACACTTTTAACCTTTTTTTTCTACCACCCCTGGCTATATCTTCTATTGATTCCAGCAATTTCTATGCGGCTGTGGGCGGAAGAACATAAGACGGGAACCATCGAACTTTTGATGACGTTACCTATTTCAACCGCTGAAGCAGTACTTGGTAAATTTTTAGCAGCTTGGGCTTTTGCGGGTATAGCGCTTGGTTTTACATTCCCTATGTGGATAAGTGTCAACATTTTGGGGACCCCTGACAATGGCGTGATACTTGCCAGCTACGTTGGTAGTTTTGTGATGGCAGGTGCTTTTTTGGCAATTGGTTCGTGTATTTCCGCTCTTACCAAAAACCAGGTTATCGCGTTCATTGTTGCGGCAACGGTTTGCTTTTTGTTTACCATGAGTGGACTTGAGCTAGTATTGAACTTTTTTAGACTATGGGCACCTGATGTGTTGATTGATACCATTGCTTCAATGAGCTTCCTTAGTCACTTTAGAGCTATCACCAAGGGTGTAATTGACTTACGAGATATCGTCTATTTTGCTTCGCTAATATCTTTCTTTTTGTTTGCCAATGTTGCCGCCGTTGATTTTAAAAAGGGAACTTAAATAATATGGTTGTTGGTATATCCAATAAGTTTAAAAAAGGTAATATGACGTTGTGGGGCGTGGTTTTAAGCGCGGTCTTATTTCTGAGTTTGAATATTTTTTCCAACAATATGTTTCGTGCTATCCAAATTGATCTCACGGAAGGTCGTCTATTCACGCTTTCCGAAGGGACACGCAAGGTGCTTAAAAAGGTCGACGAACCGATTACCGCGCGACTTTATTTTAGTGCCATTTTGGGAGAACAAAGTCCCACCCACAAACGTTATTATGAGCGTGTTCGTGAACTCTTAGAACAGTATGTGAACATAACGGGCGGTCGGTTTCGTTTGCAGATTTTCAACCCAGAACCTTTTTCAGACGATGAAGACAGTGCGGTAGCTTATGGCTTAAGTGGAATTCCCATAAATGAGCTAGGTGACCTTGGTTACTTTGGTCTAGCTGCCTCTAACAGTACCGATGATAAGGAAGTAATACCTTTCTTTTCGCCTGAGCGCGAGGCCTTTCTGGAATACGATTTGACTAAGCTTGTGCTGGGTTTAGCAACCCCAAAGAAGAAAACAGTTGGTGTATTGAGTTCTCTCCCAATTAACGGAGGGTTTTTGCCAGGTGCCGGAAATCGACCGAGATGGTCGGTTATTGAACAAATTAACGAATTCTATCAAGTACAGCCCATCTCACCAGACGAACCCGTTATACCAGAAGACATCGGTGTCCTCATGGTGGTCCACCCGAAAAAACTCAGTCCACAAATCAAGTACGCAATTGATCAATTTGTTTTAAGAGGAGGCAAGGCTTTAGTCTTTGTTGATCCTGCCGCTGAAGCAGATATGCCCCCTATGACCTACGTGCCTGGTAAGTCAGAGTTTGGGGACATTATGCAAAAATGGGGAGTTGAACTTCGCGAAGGAAAGGTGGCTGGCGATATTGATGCAGCTCGTCGCGTAAATGTTCGCGTAGGTGGCCAAGTGGCAATTGCAGATTATGTTGGTTGGCTTGCGCTCAGGCCTGGAAATTTTGATCGTGAAGACGCTGTAATGGCGGACCTGAAGGTGTTAAATATCGGAACCGCTGGAATTCTGGACAAGGTCAAAAATGGAAAAACAACCCTGAAGCCTCTGATCAAAACTGGAATGCGCTCTATGGCCATTGACGCCGATAAGTTCTCTGGCCAGCCAGACGTGATAGGCATATTTCGTAGTTTTAAGCCTGGCGGCGAGCAATTAACGTTAGCGGCACGTATCATTGGAAAGCCAGATACGGCATTCCCGGATGGCCCGCCAAAAATTTCTGCCAAAAAGAAACAAAAAGCGGGACTTAAAGCAAAGATGAAAGACACGAAAAATGAAAGGCCCAAGGAGCATCTTAACGTTGCGGTCGATGATATTCAGGTCATTATTGTCGCGGATGTTGATATGCTGCACGACCGTTTATGGGTTAATGCTCAGGACTTAATGGGGAAAAGGCTGTTATTACCTTTCGCAAATAATGCCGATTTCGTTATAAGTGCTATCGAGAATCTATTGGGTGGGTCGTCATTGAATGAGCTTCGTGGGCGCACCATTTCTAATCGGCCCTTTCATTTGGTTCGCGAAATTCGGCAGGCTGCCGAATTGAGGTTTCGCTCAAAAGAACAAGAGTTGCAGAAGGAGCTTGAGACTGTTCGTGGAGAACTCAACAAAATGATTAGCCGCGAAGAACGCACGCCTGGCGATCTAATATTAAAACCCGAAGACCGAGATAGAATAGAAAAGGCGCGTGAGCGTATGGTTGCCATTCGTAAGGAACTCCGTAGTGTGCAACATGAACTTCGAAAGGATATTGATAAACTCGATAGTTGGCTCAAGTTTTTTAACATAGCGGCTATTCCTCTTATATTGGCATTAGGTACTCTGGTTTTTGCGATGCTGCGCCGTTTTCGGCGCCGGGGCGGAGTTGTTGAGACCGCGTGAGATTACGGGAAATTGGTATGACGCCAAAAGGTATAAAAATACTTGGATTTAGCGCGGTAGTAGCTGTTTTGGGTGCTGCGTATTCTCTAGAGCGGGACCGGGTTGGTTCAGGCATGAAAAACGCGGGAGCCGTCTTTCCCGGTCTAATGGGCAGCATAAATTCTATTGGACGGGTGGTAATTGATCACCGGGAGAAAACACTCACTATGGTTCGCGATTCTGCGGGTAATTGGTCGATGAATGAAAGCGATGGTTATTCAGTTTCTGCAAAGGTCGCTGACAAAGTCATGGTTCAACTTGCAGATCTTAACTACTATGAATCAAAAACAAAGAAACGGAGTTTATATGATCGCTTGCATGTTGAAGACCCAAAAGGAAAAGAGTCGAGGGCGCACAAAATTCAGGTTTTTGATTCTAAAGGAATTAAGCTTGTCGACTTGATTGCAGGTCGGAAGCGTCACAACCTAGTTGGAGTACGCAAGCAAGGTGTTTATATTCGAAAGCCAGGGAATGATCAAACTTGGTTAGCGGCCGGAGAATTGAGCCTGGAGACGAAGCCTAGTGGTTGGCTCGTTCGCAAAATTGTTGATATCAAGGAAAAAAATATACTCAGCGTTGTGGTCACCCACCCGGATGGAGAGGTGTTAAATATCTCTAAGGATGATCCAAAAGCTCGCAATTTTACCTTGCATGATATCCCGGAAGGCAAAACTTTAGAATATGAGACAGATCCAGATAATATAGCTGCGGTTGTTGAACAATTGGAACTGGATGATGTTCGAAAGGCAGGATACCTTAATTTTGTTGATGACCAAACAACGCGTGCCGAATTTATCACTAGGGATGGGCTTAAATTAGTGTTTCGCGTACTGGAAAAGGACAAGGGCCAATGGGCAGAGGTTAAGGCTATTGCGAATAAATTAGATGCGAGCTCTAATAGTGGCAAAGCCCCAGTTGATGTGGCAAAAGAGATAAATGCACGCGTAAATGGCTGGATATATAAATTGCCGAGCTTTAAAGGTTCGCGGCTTATGCGCCGTATGGCTGACATGGTGAAGGATAAGACACCTAAATCCTGAACGGATGTAAGTTTTGTAATCTCAATAATAATCAAATGGTCAGGTTTTGTATTAAAACCTATTGTATCAAGATTATTCTTCTGACTATAGTTCGCAAGTATGCCGCATGCTAGGGGTGTGCAGTATATGCGTGAGTGTAGTCATTCGACTGCTCCAGGGACATAAAATTGGAATTGTGCGTCGCCTTTAAACTAAGTGGTAGCGTAAAAGGGAGATTAAAATGAGAAAACTAAGTAGAGCATTATTTTCTGTAGCAATTGCAACAGGGATTGGCATTAGTACCTCGGTTGTGTCGGAACAGGCTCAGGCGGGTTGGGCGCCTAAGAAGCCTGTAGAGTTTGTAATTATGGCAGGTAAGGGTGGTGGCGCTGATCGTCTGGCGCGTTTTATTCAAGGTATAATCGAAAAAAACAAACTATCGCCAAAACCATTCGTGCCGATGAATAAAGGCGGAGGTTCTGGAGGCGAGGCGTTACAGTATCTGAAAGCTAAAAAAGGGGATAACCATATAATTATGGCAACCTTAAATAGCTATTACACGACGCCTATTCGGCAACCCGGTTTAGGCGTTGATATTGGTACCTTTACACCGATTGCCCGGATGGCAGAGGATACCTTTCAGCTTTGGGTCCATGCAGATACTAACATCAATAGTGTAGATGATTACGTTAAAGCTGTTAAGAAAGCGGGTAAGAAGTGGAAAATGGGAGGCACCGGTAAAGGCGCTGAGGATTCGCTGGTTACGGCGATGCTGGAGAAAAAATTTGGCTTTAAGGTCACCTATGTTCCTTATAAAGGTGGTGGAAAAGTAGCTAAGGAGTTGATTGGTAAACATATAAATTCGACCGTTAATAACCCTTCCGAGCAAGTTGGCTTTTGGGACGCTGGAAAATCCCGGCCTCTCGCCAGTTTTACGCCTAAGGGTAAACTGAAGGGCAAATGGGGAAAGATACCCACATTTGAAGAGTTGGGTCATGGTAAGAACATGGTTTATTATATGCAGCGTAGCGTGGTTGCTCCAGGAGGAATGAGCGATGATGCACGTGATTTCTACACGAGTGTGTTCGAAAAAGTCTATCGTTCAGATGATTGGCAAAATTACCTCGTAAAGAAGGGGCTTATTCCTGGTTGGCTGACGGGCGATAAACTGCAGAAGTATTTTCTTGCGGAGCGCGCTAAGCATAAAAAATTACTAGGCAAGTAATTTAAGCTGCGGTTATTGGATAGAGTAGAGGGCGTCGTGCGTAAGGCAGAATTATCGATGGCCATAATTATGGCGCTCTTCTCTATCTATTTAATGTGGAAGAGTACTGAACTTCCTATTGGCTGGATTCCAGAAGAAGGCCCCGGGGGAGGAGCTTTTTCTTTCTGGCTTTCTGCAGGGATGCTTGTTTGCTGTATAGCAATGATAGTCCGTTGGGCGCGAAGAATAAGTCCTCCGAGTCAATCTGAAGAGCCATTCATGGATCGTGAGACTTTTTCAATTTTTCTTACGGTAGCGGGATCTTTGGCAGTTATGATTGCACTTATTCATTTAATCGGCGTTTATTTTTCGGTGCCATTATTTATGCTTTTCTACATGCGGTATCTTGGCCAACATTCATGGACTCTAATTTTACCTTTGGTTGTTGCTACACCAATTGTGACTTTTTTGTTTTTTGAAATGGCTCTGAAAAAGACGTTGCCTAAGGGGTTTACGGAACCTCTATTTTATCCAATTTACGATTTAATTTATTAAGGGGCCGTCTTCTTATTCCGGCATAAATCTAGACTGGGATGGCTACTGCTATAAAGTGTTGCTGACCCAAGATTGGTTGTGCTGGTATACAATTTTATAGAGATTAAAGGTGTGGAGTTAGAATTCGATTATGGAAATAATAGGTCATCTTCTCGATGGGTTTCTAATTTCATTTGAACCTTTAAACCTGGGTCTCGTTATATTCGGAGCCGCAGTTGGACTTTTTATTGGAGCGATGCCGGGGTTGGGCTCTGTCAATGGCGTCGCTATCCTTTTACCCATGACCTTTTTGGTCCCACCTACTTCGGCCGTTATATTTTTAGGTGCAATTTATTATGGCGCAATGTATGGCGGCGCCATTAGTTCTATTATGCTTGGCATTCCTGGGGCGTCTACGGCTGTGGCGACTACCTTTGATGGGCGGCCGATGGCGATGAGTGGGAAAGCTGATAAGGCGTTAGTGGCGGCGGCAGCGGCTTCTTTTGTTGGCGGGACTATTTCCGTTGTGCTGTTTACCGCTTTCGCTCCTCCTTTAGCGGAAGTAGCATTGGCCTTTGGGCCACCTGAAGAATTTGCGTTAATGATGTTAGCGTTTGCTACTTTTATCGGCCTTGGTGGAGACGATATTCCGAAAACATTGTTTTCAATAATGATTGGCCTGGTTTTAAGTGCCGTTGGTCTTGATATAGTGAGTGGTGAGCCGCGCCTTATTTTTCTGGACCTTCCGGGTTTTATGCATGGTGTAAATTTCTTAGTCCTAGCTATTGGCATCTATGGTATTGGAGAAATGCTATGGACGGTGGAACTCTCCAAGGGCAAGGTGATGATTTCGCAAGCGACAGTAACTGTTCGACGAGTGCTTGATACCTTAAAGGAATTGTTGGGCACCTGGAAAACGATGTTCATGGGCTCTTTTTTAGGATATTTTGTAGGAATTCTTCCCGCCGCGGGGGCAACACCTGGTTCTTTAATGGCCTACGGGGTAGCAAAGACGGCTGCTAAGGACCCCGAGAGCTATGGAAAAGGGAATATCAATGGCGTTGTGGCGCCCGAAGCGGCGAATAATGCCGCTTCAACGGGATCCATGTTACCGATGTTGACGCTTGGTATTCCCGGATCGCCAACTACAGCTATTTTACTCGGCGGAATGGTGATATGGGGCCTTGAACCTGGGCCTTTATTATTCGTTGAGCACACTGAATTTGTGTGGGGTTTAATAGCCAGCCTTTATTCAGCTAATCTATTTTCGTTACTAATAAATATTGCATTCATTCCTGCCTTTATTTGGGTACTAAAGCTGCCGTTTACGGTCCTAGCGCCTGTGATTTTTATACTTTGCGTTATAGGTGGTTATGTGCCGACCATGGATATGCATGACGTATGGCTGATGTTTGTATTTGGGGTTGTCGGATATTTGATGCGTAAGCTGGATTACCCATTAGCGCCAGCGGTTTTGGCTATTGTTTTGGGCCCTCTTGCAGAACGCTCATTACGCCAGTCGCTAATAGGCTCACAGGGGGATGTTCTGACATTTTTCGAACGGCCCATTTCTGGCACAATTTTGATAGTTGCTATCCTTTTGTTTGTGCTGCCAGCGATCAAACTTTTCCGCACTCGCGTTACAACCGACGGTGGACGATCATAATGTTTATCGCTTTGTGTTGGAGGCACGTAAACCCAAAGTGGCAGGGCGGTTAGCACGTGAGCATACAATTAACCGCGCTCAGCATGTGGAGAGACACGTCGATCTTCCGAGTTGAAGAGTTAAATGTTTTGTTCAGCCTATGCAGGCATGGAGGACAAGGATGTTAGAAACTGGATTGGATACCCAAGGGAATGACGAAGAAGTGGGTAAGCTAACAGATGGGTTTCATCTCATTATAGACGCCCTGAAGCTTAATGGAATTAACACGGTGTATAATGTGCCGGGCATTCCCATTACGGATTTGGGACGTCATATGCAGGCTAATGGCATGCGTGTTCTATCCTTTAGACATGAACAGGCGGCTGGGTATGCAGCTGCTATAGCAGGTTTTTTGACTAAAAAACCCGGTATTTGTATGACAGTATCAGCGCCTGGTTTTTTAAATGGTCTTACGGCTTTGGCGCATGCGACGACGAACTGTTTCCCGATGATACTAGTATCCGGCTCGTCGGAAAGGGAGATCGTTGATCTTATGCAGGGAGATTATGAAGAGATGGATCAATTGGCGATAGCCAAACCACTTTGTAAGGCCGCCTACCGTATTTTACACGTAGAGGACATAGGCATAGGAATCGCGCGTGCCTATCGCGCCGCCGTTTCTGGCCGGCCCGGTGGTGTTTATCTTGATTTACCGGCTTCACTCCTAGGCCAGACGATAGGGGCCGATGCTGGAGCCAAATCTCTTGTGAAGGTAATAGATGGAGCTCCTGCACAGATCCCATCACCAGAAGCAATAGAGCGGGCGCTTGATGTCCTTAAAAGTGCAAAACGTCCGCTAATTATCCTTGGTAAAGGAGCTGCATATGCACAGGCTGATATCGAGATTAGAGCTTTTATTGAAAAGAGTGGCGTTCCGTATCTTCCTATGAGTATGGCTAAGGGGCTTCTTCCCGACACACACCCTCAATCGGCGGGTCCAGCGCGGTCCTTGGTGTTAAAAGAAGCCGATGTAGTAATGTTGATTGGGGCGCGACTTAATTGGTTGTTGTCGCATGGTAAAGGGAAGGCTTGGGGCGAAGCGTCAAAAAAATTCATCCAAATTGATATTGAACCAAGAGAAATGGATAGCAATGTCGAGATTATCGCTCCATTAGTTGGCGATATTGATTCGTGCGTTAAGGCATTACTTCAAGGTATGGGCGAGGCGTGGAGCAAACCGCCTGCTTCCTGGATCAATCAAGTTAGCGCTAAAAAGGATAATAACGTCGCTCGTATGGCCTCAAAACTGCAAAATAACAATGTTCCGATGGATTTTCATGGGGCCCTAGGAGCCTTAAGTAGGATTATTGCAGAAAGACCGGATACTGTACTTGTCAATGAAGGAGCCAATACACTTGATTTTGCACGCTCCATTATTGATATCCATAAACCGCGCAAACGGTTAGATGTCGGCACGTGGGGTGTAATGGGTGTTGGTATGGGCCAGGCGATCGCCGCAGCTGTTGAAACGGGTAGTCCAGTTTTAGCCGTTGAAGGTGACAGCGCTTTCGGTTTTTCAGGTATGGAGATTGAGACTATAGCTCGTTACGACCTGCCAATCTGTGTAGTTGTTTTCAACAATGGCGGCATTTATCGGGGGACGGACGCAAACCTTTCTGGGGGGACGGATGTAGCGACGACAGTTTTTGTAAAGGATATCCGATACGACAAAATGATGGAGGCGTTTGGAGGATCTGGATACAATGCGACGTCGCCTGATGAATTGAGGCGCTCGGTTATAGAAGCATTGGATTCGGGCAAGCCAAGCTTGGTTAATGCTGTGATCGATGAAGAAGCAGGAACCGAGAGTGGCCGTATAGGAAATCTCAATCCACAGAGTGTTGTTTCAAAAAAACAAGCAACTTAGATCAACATTTACTCATCTAAAGGAACGAAGGATGAAAGCTCTCGAAGGTATTAAAGTTCTTGATTTCACCCATGTTCAATCGGGTCCCACGTGCACCCAATTGTTGGCATGGTTTGGCGCGGACGTGATTAAAGTTGAGCGACCTGGCTCTGGTGATGCAACGCGAGGACAATTACGCGATATTCCAGATGTAGATAGTCTATATTTTACAATGTTGAACCATAATAAAAGGTCTGTGACCCTTAATTCAAAATCTGAAAAAGGGAAGGAAATTTTGACCAAACTTGTCGAAGAATGCGATGTTATGGTCGAAAATTTTGCGCCGGGTGCACTTGATCGCATGGGTTTCTCGTGGCAACGAATTCAAGAGATAAATTCGCGTATGATCTATGCGTCAATTAAAGGGTTTGGACCAGGGGCTTACGAGGATTGCAAAGTATATGAGAATGTTGCCCAATGTGCAGGGGGAGCTGCGTCGACGACGGGGATGCTCGGAGATGTGCCGACTGTTACGGGCGCTCAGATTGGCGATAGCGGAACCGGATTACATTTGGCACTTGGTATCGTGACCGCACTTTTTCATCGCGAAAAATCAGGAAAGGGGCAACGTGTCACTGCAGCAATGCAGGATGGTGTGTTAAACCTTTGTCGAGTTAAGCTGCGTGATCAACAGCGTTTGGCCAAGGGTGTTTTGAAAGAATATTCTCAGTTTGGTGAGGGGATTCCATTTGGTGAAGCTACCCCGCGTGCCGGCAACGATTCCGGTGGAGGTCAACCGGGACGCATTCTCAAGTGCAAAGGCTGGGAAACGGATCCTGATGCCTACACGTACTTTATAACCCAGGCAGCTGTTTGGAAAAATATCTGTCAGGTTATTGGAAAGCCGGAATGGACGGAAGATGAAAAATATGCAACTCCTGATGCCCGATTGCCGCGCCTAAACAAAGTATTTGAAACTATTGAAGCCTGGACTATGACGAAAACTAAATTTGAAGTTATGGAAATTTGCAATCCGCTCAACATTCCAGTTGGTCCAATCCTCTCTATGAAGGAATTAGCTGAAGAGCCAAGTTTGCGTGAGACAGGTACGATCGTTGAAGTTGATCATCCAGAACGCGGCACCTACTTATCTGTCGGCTGTCCAATTAAACTCTCGGACTCTGTAGTTGATGTAGAACGTTCGCCGCTTTTAGGTGAACATACAAAAGAGATATTACAAGAAGTTGCAGGGCTTAGTGATAAGGAGATTGCCGAAGCGAAGAAAGCAGGCGTCATATAATTATTTTGCTAAGAGGTGGATAAAATGCGTTTGATTGTAATGGGACAGCAGGCCTTTGGAAAATCTGCGCTCGAGACTATTCTTAGAGCAACAAAGGATGAGGTTGTTGCAGTCTATTGTGCGCCTGATAAAGACGGTAGGGTCGACCCAATTAAAGAATTTGCTATCGAAAAAGGCTTGACCGTGATGCAACCCGATAATTTTAAAAATAAAGATGTACTAGATAAGATGCGGACCTTTAAGGCTGATCTGTGCGTCATGGCATACGTGGTACTTTTTGTGCCCGCAGAGGCTAGAGATATTCCTACGTACGGGTCCATTTGTTTTCATCCGAGCCTTTTACCACTCCATCGAGGTCCCAGTTCCATAAATTGGCCGATTATATGGGGAGCGCAGAAGACGGGTCTATCGTACTTCTGGCCGGACGATGGTCTCGATGAAGGGGAAATCCTTTTACAAAAGGAAGTTGAAATTGGACCGGACGATACTATTGGGTCAGTGTACTTTGATAAAGTATTTCCGTTAGGTCTGGAAGCGACCTTGGAGGCTATAGACTTAGTACGGGCCGGCAACCCACCAAAGCAGGTTCAGGACCATTCGATGGCAACTTACGAGGGTTGGTGCAGCAAAAGTGTTGCGAAAATAGATTGGAATCGCTCAGTTGATGAAATCTATAACCTTATCCGTGGCTGCAATCCACAACCTGGAGCATGGACTACCTATAAGGGGGAGGTACTACAAATTTTTGATTGTGAAAAAAAGGATCAATCTCGCGGGCGTACGGGTCGTGTTTCGGCTATTACAAAGGAAGGGGTTATGATAACAGCTGGTCGTGGGTCAATATTTGCAAAACGGGTGCGATTTGCCGGAGGCAAAAAAATGACTGCAGTGGAATTTTCTGCTGAGGTTGGATTGAAACAGGGGGCTAAGCTTGCCTCCTAAATAAAGAAGCTTTCTTTAATGTTAGTTAAAATGTCATACTGTTAGTTATCATAGCTTACTCAACAGAGTTGCTTGTTTTTCTTTTTATTGCAGTAAGAAGTATTAGGCGTGCCGATTTAGGCTTAATGTCCTTTTTCTTAACTATTAAGGGTAAATAATATATGAGCTCTTTGACTAATTCTCATATCCTTACGGAATTTGAGGCTAAAACGAAAAAATCGAAAGCTAGGCACCTACGTGGGTTAGATTTATTTCCGAGCGGTGTAGTACATGATTCACGGTATATGAAGCCCTATCCTATTTATATCGAGCATGCGCGGGGTTGCCGTAAATGGGATGCAGATGGAAATGAATCTGTGGATTTTTATGGGGGTCACGGTTCTTTACTTCTTGGTCATGCGCACCCAAGCCTGGTGAAAGCTATAAATCGTCAAGTCGAGCTGGGCACGCACCCTGCGGCCTGTCACGAGACAGAGTTGATGTGGGGCGAACTAGTCAAACTTTTGATCCCGTCGGCAGAGCGACTGCGTTTTACTGCCTCGGGCACAGAAACGAACTTGATGGCAATTCGGTTGGCGCGGGCATTTACAGGTCGCAATAAATTGGTGCGATTTCGGAATCATTTTCACGGCTGGCAAGACCACGTAGCATTTGGTTCAAAATTTCAAAAAAATACTGCGGACGTACCTGGTATTTTGTCTGGCATTATAGAGAACGTCATTGTCGCTGACCCATCTGCACCGGGCTCTATTAGGCAGTTACTTGTGAGCAACAGTGATGATATAGCCGCGGTAATACTAGAGCCAACCGGTGCCGGGTCTGGACAGGTTCCATTGGGTCGAGACGTTGTCAAAATGCTTCGTGAGACTACAGAAAAACTCGGTATAGTGCTTATATTTGATGAGGTGGTGACAGGATTTCGCGTTTCCCCAGGCGGTGTCCAGGCAGCATGGGGTGTTCTACCGGATCTTACTGCACTAGCAAAGATTCTGGGAGGGGGCCTCCCAGGAGGAGCGCTTGTAGGAAGGCGTGACATACTGGACTTAATGGATTTCAACGCTGCCGAGATACAGGGTTTCAGCAAAATACCCCATCAGGGGACTTTCAATGCAAATCCTTTGTCGGCTGCGGCAGGCGTGGCGATGCTTAACCAAGTCGCAGAGACTAACATTACGACTAAAGCTAATGAACAAGGTGAAAAATTAAAAGCGCTTTGGAATTCTGTATTTGCTGCCGAAGGTGTGCCGTGGTCAGCTTACGGTCTCGGTTCTAGTGTCTACATTTTCACCAATCCAGGCAATCTTAAAATTGATCCTGAAAATTTTGATGCGAATACCCAACCCATGGCTGTAATGGAATCTGGTGGTAATCATCCAGCGGCAACTTTATTTCGTCTGGCTATGTTAGTGAACGGTGTAGACCTTTCGTCAAAGCCTGGTGCAATAGTCTCTGCTGTGCACGAAGAAGATGATCTTGCCGAAGCAGCGGAAGCTCTGAGGGCGTCACTTACAATGCTTAAGGCGGAAGCCTTATTGTAATCGCCTTTTTAGGTAGATAGGGAAGCCACTAGAACTTAAACGGGCGCGGTAGCATGTCAGATACTTTAAAGTCACTTCTTGATTTGATTAATGTAGAAAATTTGGAAGCTGACCTTTTCTTAGGGAAAGTATCGAAGAGATCTCTCCGACGTGTGTTTGGAGGGCATGTTATAGCCCAGGCACTGGTTGCCGCCACGCGCACTATTGAAGGGCGCTCTATTCATTCTCTTCATGCTAATTTTTTGCGACCAGGAGATCCCAAGAAGCCAATCATGTACGAAGTTGATCGCATTCGCGATGGCCGAAGTTTTAGCTCACGTTGCGTAGTAGCACGCCAGCATGACCGTATTATTTACTATATGTCAGCTTCTTTTCAGACACCGGAAACGGGCGTTGAGCATCAAATCAAGATGCCGGATGTGCCTAGACCCGATGAGTTGCCAGATGAAATGGATCGCCGAAAATCGCTTGTTCACTTGATGCCAGAAGATTCACGAGACCGTTTCTTGTCCGAGCGTGCAATTGAAGTTCGTCCAATCGATCCACGGCTGCCTTTAAATCCTGAGCCCGCTCCGCCTGTAAGCCAATATTGGGTGCGGGCACGCGCGGTTTTGCCTACTGATTTTGGTCTTCACGAATGCTTGCTTGCTTACGCTTCGGACATGACCCTAGCGGAAACGGCACTATGGCCGCATGCCATGACCTGGTATCAAAAACGAACGGTTTCCGCTAGTTTAGACCATTCTATGTGGTTTTATCGACCGTTTCGTCTTGATGAGTGGCTATTATTTGATCAGTCATCACCTTCATCGTTTGGCGGCCGAGGATTAAATTTTGGAAATATTTTTTCTATTGATGGACGTCTAATTGCAGCTATGGCACAGGAGGGGATGGTTCGTCAGCGCCAATAAACATGTATGTGAAGCCATACGCAGAGTTTGATTGATTATGCGTGCCAAGGCTAATTTTGGGTAATGACGGATTAATAAAGTGTTTTATCTATATATGTTAGGATGGGGGCGTTTTTTGCATTTAGAATTATATTAATCGCTAACGTGTGCTTCGCCGTAGATGCCGTTTCGGAATTTCTTGGACTTTTGACCAGTAATATGGGCTAAATAATCATATATCGATTGCGTAAAAACATATTCACCTGATTTTTAAGGATATGGGGTTTGTTTTTATCTTTAGATAATAAAATAAGTTAATGATACATGGGAGGTATTTATGTTGCGAAAACTCAGTACAACGACGGGTGTACTAGCTGCTGCAGTGTTGCTTGCTTCAGTCAGTTCGGTTGGGGCTGTTGACCCTGTTAAACTACGTTGGGCATCTGACCATTCGGGTCCGCCACATCCCGCGGCCATCGCAGAAATTTATTTAGCGGAACAAATCGAGAAAAGAATGCCAGGCAGTAAGGTCCAAATATACTGGGCAAAATCACTATACAATGTTCCGCAGGGCGTTAAGGCGTTAACCCAAGGTAACCTAGAATTTCTCACGGGCCAATTCGGTAAGACAGCTAGTGTAGAGCCACTAGCAAATGTTATGGTTGGAGCGGGAAAACTCACCACGGTGGGTGCTATTAATGGGGTGGATACGACTAAGACTTTTAAGGCTCTCGCGGCTCACTTTGATAAAACCCATGACATCAAACTTTTTGGTGCGGGGCATTTGAGTATGTATATGGGCGCTGGAGCGGTTAAAGGGCGCCTTTTGGCACCTAAGGATTTTGCTGGCAAGAAGGTGCGTTCAATGGGTCCAGCGGAAAATGCACTCCTAAGCGCGCTTGGGGCCAATCCACAAACTATGGCCTTTGGGGATGTCCCGCCTGCTCTCCAAACGGGGGTAATTGATGGTTTATTAACCTCTTTGGGAGGATTTAATGCAACCAAAGAACAAGCCCCTTATTTTACGGTGGCTGGCTTGAATGGCATCGTAGGTGATTATTATTGGATCGGAGGCTCAAACCAGTATTGGAGAAAACTTTCTAAGGCCCAGCAGTCGGCACTTACAGATATAATTATGAATGATTTTCTTCCGTTTCAAAAGGAAATCAATTTTTGTAACGATCAACGGACGCTTAACAAGTTTATCACGAAAGATAAGAAGGCGCCTGGCATTTATGTTATGAACCAAGCGGAAGCAAGTGTGATCCAAAAGGCAGAAGGTGGCGCCACGGACCGTTGGATAAAAACAAAAGTAAACAATGTGGGCGATAATCTTGTGGATCAGTTTACAGCGGAAGCTAAAGCATTGGTCAAAGCTCATCCGTCGGGCTCACACCCTTTAGAATCAACAGATTGTTCGAAGTATGAAAAGTACTTTGCCAAGTATGGTAAAGGTTCGGCATTGTACAAAGCTAAGAATCGGAAATAACCCCGCCTTTTAATTGAGCTAACCTGGGGGTGTCTGTTTGGCGCCCCTAGGTTGTTCTTTATCGGGTTTCTGTTCGATTTTTGATATGGACGTTTTTTTAAAAACTTCTCAGCGTGTTAAAGACTTTATTGCAAATTGGCTAGGTCTACTGTCGTCTATTTTCCTATTGGTACTTACTTTATTTGCTCTTCTTGAAATAATTCGAAGATATATTTTCGGAGTAGTGTTTGAGTGGGGACAAGACGGTATCATCGTGGGCATGATCTCGGCTGTTGCTTTGTATCTTTGCGTTACACAAACAAGAAGAAGCCATTTGGTAATGAATGCTATAATTCAGGCGCTGCACTCCCGGGGTTATTTAAAGTGCGTGGCTATTGCAAAGATTTTTGTTTCGGCAACAATCGCCGTATTTTGTGGGGCTATTGGGCTGACGGGTTGGTCGACACTTACCTATGCGATCGATAGATCGCTTATGACGTATAGCCTTCTTATTCCCCTATGGCCTTTTTATCTCATTCTAATGGTTGGCTTTTGCCTTATGGCCTTTGTCGCTTTTTTACAATTGATTGAAGATTTGATCAGTCTAGTGCGTGGGAAGTATTTAGATGAACAAATCGAACTTACAACGGATGTATAGGTTGATTAAGTTTCTGTTGTTTTTCTAGGATGCACTGATGATTGCACTCGGTTCTACGCTTTTTACGCTACTCTTGGCGGGCGTGCCTATTGGTATATCTTTAGCTGGGTCGACAGCGATCATGGTGCTTTTTGATGATTTTTTATCTTTCAGTACCCTTTTTGAAGCTTTTTTTATTTTCATAAGTAAATACACGCTCATAGCAATACCGTTTTTTATCTATGCTGGATTTTTGATGGAGAGGACGGGACTGGTAACAGGGTTATTCAATTTTGCGGATGCTTTGATTGGTTGGGTCCCTGGAGGGTTTGCATATGCAACACTAATAGCGGCGGTGTTGTTTGGCGCTATTTCTGGTTCCTCGACAGCTATGGCCGCTGCAATGAGCGTTATAGCCTATCCGGAAATGATAAAGCGTGGTTACCCAACATGGATGGCAGCAGGAGTTATCGCATCGGCCGGAGGTATCGCTCTTCTTATCCCACCGAGTATTACGCTCATTCTGTTTGGCGTTATTACTGAGATCTCTATTGTTGACTTATTTTTTGCAGGTGTAATTCCTGGGATAATGCTAGCTATAAGTGATGCTGTAATAATAGTTTCGGTATCTCTGTTTATTGTCAAGCTTCCAGCGGGGAAGTTTGATCTAGGTAGATGCTGGAGCGCATTTTTGGAAGCATTGCCTGCGTTATTGATGCCAGTTTTAGTGCTTGGCGGTCTCTATGGGGGACTTTTTACGCCGACTGAAGCCGGGGCTGCGGCAGCGTGCTACGCGCTTGGTTATGGACTTTTGTTTAAGACAAAAATTTTTCTAAAAGAATTATTGCCCACGACCCGAAGAACAATGAATCTAACAGCTGTCGTGTTTTTCTTACTTGGATGCGTAGGTATCTTTCAGTTTTTTCTAGCTAATATGGGCTGGCCTCAGGAAATAGCAGCGTGGGCCGGGTCATTGGGCTTATCAAAGCATGCCTTTCTATTTGCGCTTATGGCATCATTACTTTTACTTTCAATGTGGTTAACTGGAGTTGCAATCTTAGTCTTGACCGTTCCGATATACTTTCCAGTAGCACTTTCACTGGGTGTGGATCCGGTTCACTTAGGTATTTTGACCGCGCTTTGTATCGAAATTGGTAGCGTAATACCTCCCGTAGGCCTGAACCTTTTTGCGGTAAGTGGCGTGACAGGCCTTCCCGTTACCAAGGTTATAAAAGGGTCCTTTCCATTTTGTATATCGGATACAGTAGTTCTTATAATCGTACTTATGTTTCCTATGTTAGCGTTATGGTTACCCAGCAAATTAATTACTTCTTATTTTGGATAACTAGGAAAGGGTTGGCTGACTATAGTGCTCTAGAAAACAGAGTTTTTTAATCATTCTTACGTTAGCTGGGAGATACGAATTCGAGCATGATTGTTTCGGCCGCCTCTAACAGAATGTTATCATTGCTAAAGTCTGAAACAAACTGACAGCCTATGGGTAAATTCGATTCCTTGGCATTGAAGAGTGGCAATGTTATTGATGGGTTTCCGGAAATACTCCATACGCTGTTGAAAATTGGATCGCCGGTTTCTTTCAGTGTTGGCAAAGCTGCACCTTTAGCGCTCGGCATCACTAAAATGTCTATTTCTAAAAATATTTTTCCTAGCGCAAGTTTAACATGTGTCAGTTCCTTAATAGCCATTTGGTACTCTTGGTTTGTTGTTGTATGTCCGTCCGCGAGGCGGCCTTCGCGCAGAACCCTACTCAGTTTGTTTTCATGGTTGACCCGTTCGTCTGCGATGCTCCGTCTAAATTCGTAGCCACTTATAAGGCGATGAAGTTCTAACAGCTTATTTATTTCATTCTCTAGGCTTAACTCGGTAATTTTTGCTCCCTTACGCGCTAAAGCATCCACATGATCTGCTATTAAATTTTGAACTTCTGTTTCTGCTTCTAGCCAAAGCGGGCCCTTTAGGAACCCAAAGTGAAGGCTATTTAGAGTTCTTGGTTTAAGTACATAATATGGTTCTTCTATAAGTATCTGACGAAAATAGTGAGTGTCTTTAACAGTTCTGGTCAAAATCCCAAGGGTATCTATTGAAGGCGAATTTGGTAAAATGCCAGACTTATCAAAATCATTATATGTAGGTTTATAACCGATGATTCCACAGTAGGCGGCCGGTCGTATAATAGAGCCGGTTGTTTGGGTTCCTAAGCTAACAGGAATCATTGAGTCGGCTACTGCTGCTGCTGAGCCAGATGAAGACCCGCCTGGTGTGTGGTTCAGGGCGTGTGGATTACGGGTAGGACCAGGATGCTTATGGCCTAGCTCGGTCGTAACGGTTTTTCCGACCACGATACAGCCAGCCTCTCGCATTATAGCCACTGAGCCGGCATCGCGTGATACAGGCCTATTGTCATGAAAATTGGTTCCCATCATCGTAGGAAGGCCTCGAACGTCAATGATATCCTTGACTCCTACCGGGATTGAGGGACCGACCCCGATATCGTTTAGTTTATCTAACTCCTCTAATACACGTGTATTAATATTGACAAAGGCGTGAACTTTTGGTTCCCGTTGACTAATGCGTTCAAGGCACGATGTAATCCATTCTCGAGATGAAAGAGCTCTCTTGTCTATCAAATTAAGAGCTTCCACGACTGATAAATTGTACGGATTTGCAGTATTGGACATTTTTTGCGGCCTTTCTAGGTAGATATTTTCATGCATTAGGCATATTTAAGCTACAAATAGTAATAACGCTACGTAAGGGACCTAAAAGGGGAATAATGATATGATAGTGAATTATTCTCAAAAGCTTTTGATGATCCTAGTATTTTTATTAGTGATATTTTTAGGATTAAATACGATGGCGGCAGCGTCTAAATCAATCACGGCATATGATTTTTCTTTTACTTCAATCGATGGGAACCCGTTACCTCTTTCATCATTCACCGGTAAAGCGGTACTTGTAGTAAATACAGCATCCTATTGCGGGTTTACTTCGCAATACTCGCAGTTACAAACCTTGTGGCATGCTTATCGGGATCGTGGACTCATTGTTCTTGGCGTGCCCTCGAATGATTTTGGAGCGCAAGAACCAGGAACCAATAATGAAATTAAAGCCTTTTGTGAAGTGAATTTTGATATTGATTTCCCCCTCACGGAAAAGGTTCATGTAAAAGGAGAGTCAGTTCATCCTTTTTATGCATGGGCTGAGAGAAAACTGGGGGTTTTTGCGAAGCCGCGCTGGAACTTTCATAAATATTTAATAGCGCCGGATGGACATTTAGTTAATTGGTTCTCGTCTGTTACATCGCCTAGTTCTTCGAGATTAACAAAAGCTGTAGAGGCTGTGCTGCCGTAAAATAGTATTAATAAATTAGTATAAGCATTAGCTTAAGCGAGCTTAAATATTCCCGCATTTACAACGCGCTGCTTTTTATCGGATTAGATATGACTGAATTTTGCGAGCAACAGTTTTCTTGCAAGTACTCGGCCAGCTGGTCAATCGTGTTGGTATTACCTGCCTTAGCTGTCCTAAATGAAACGATAAAGTTGCAGCTGGCAATTGACGTAGGGGCCGGACTCGGTCTGCAGGTAAGCCTATAGGATGATACTCGACTAGCGTTCGAAATATATCTAAACGTGTCTTTTGCGAAAGAGCGGCTAGAGCATCGAGAGCTAAATTTTTTTCATATTTAGGTTACTACCATTGCTCACGCCCTTTGCGCTGTCAACTTTACAAGCGTTCTCGCCAACGTTGTAATTTGGGTTGTCTAAAGTGGGGCAAGGGAGCATCCTACAACTGCTATAGTTACCATTTAACGAGGAGTGCCATCCAAATGGAGGCAAACTTAGAATGAAATTTACACCAAATTCTCCTGAGGCGCGCGATATTGCCTATCATTTGCATGGTCAGACTAACCTTAAGGAGCACGAAATCAGAGGTCCCACTATTATTAGGAGTGGAGAAGGTGTGCGTGTCTTTGATGAAACAGGCAACGAGTATATAGAAGGTCTTGCCGGGCTTTGGTGTGTCTCACTAGGGTTTGATGAGCCACGTTTGGTTGAGGCGGCAAAGCGTCAACTGGAGATTTTGCCTTATTACCATTCTTTTGCTCATAAAACCGCTATGCCAACTATCGATTTAGCGGAAAAATTGATCAATATTTCTCCTGTACCGATGTCGAAAGTGGTGTTCCAGAATTCAGGGTCTGAAGCTGTCGATACAGCGATGAAAATGGTTTGGTACTATCACAATGCAATAGGTAAGACTGAAAAAAAGAAAATTATTTCACGTGTTAATGCGTACCATGGTACTGGAATAGCGTCGGCTAGCCTGACGAGTTTAGCTCGAATGCATGAAGCATTTGATTTGCCAATTACTGATAGGGTGCTTCGTACGGATTGCCCCCATTTTTTTAAATTTAGGATAAATGATGAGACGGAAGAAGAGTTTGCGACACGCTGTGCCGACAATTTGGAAAAGCTTATTCAAAAAGAGGGATCAGATACAATTGGAGCTTTTATCGCTGAACCTATCATGGGTGCAGGAGGGGTAATAGTGCCAGCTAGCTCTTATTTCGAAAAGATCCAAAAAGTATTAAAAAGTTATAACATATTGTTTATTGCTGATGAAGTTATATGCGGCTTCGGCCGTACAGGAAACATGTGGGGATGCCAAACGTTTAATTTAGAACCGGATATGATCACCTGTGCAAAGGCCTTATCATCGTCGTATTTACCGATTTCGGCATTATTTATTAACGATAAAATCTATGAAGCCGTTAAGGAAAAAAGTGGCGAGGTCGGTGTGTTTGGTCATGGGTATACTTATTCTGGTCACCCGGTTCCAGCAGCGGTTGCGCTGGAGACACTTAAAATTTATGAGGACCGAGACATAATAGGACATGTGCGAAAAATGGCTCCGATTTTACAGGATGGTTTGCGCCTATTTTCCCAACATGCTCTGGTTGGTGAAGTGCGGGGGGTTGGCTTGATCGCAGCGGTTGAGCTGATGGCTGATAGGGAAAAAGTTGTTTCCTTTGAAGCGGGTGCCAAAGTTGGCCCCAGATTGCAGGCACTTGCTGAGGAAAATGGCCTTTTGGTTCGTGCGATGGGAGACTCTATTGGTTTTTGTCCGCCTTTGATAATAGGCGAAGAGGATATTGGTCTTATAATTGAGCGATTTGGCAAAACACTTGATGCTGGGCTCGAATGGGCGCATCGAGAAGGTCTAGTAACGTGAGAAGCTTACTTTTCATATATGGGGATATATTATGTCTAGAATAACAGGCTTTAATAGTCCGCTCCTTCTTGGTTTTGAAAACCTTGAAAGAATGTTGGATCAAGCTTCTAGAGCGTCTGCGGAGGGTTATCCTCCCTATAACATTGAACAAATCGACGATAGTGGGTTGCGTATAACTTTGGCAGTGGCAGGATTTTCAATGGATGATCTACAAGTCACAATTGAAGATAATCAACTTATCATTCGAGGGAAACAAGGAAGCGATGAGGACGATAGATTGTACATACACCGCGGGATTGCGGCACGACAATTCCAGCGAGCATTTGTGCTTGCTGAGGGCATTGAAGTTGTGGGGGCAGATCTTGATAACGGGCTTCTCCATATTGAACTAGAACGGATCGTGCCAGAGCCTGAAATTCGTAACATCAAAATTGAAAATAAAAACTCAAAAGTTAAGCGTACGCAGAAACAGATTATAGATGCGGAGACATAGTAGCTTCGATCTAAAATTCAATGAGACCGATATGCTATTGAGTAAGGGCTCTATAATAATATTTATGGTACGGGATTATGTTAGCTCAGAATTTATGCTTTCTGTGATTACTTTGTAGAGTGAATCCACAGTGTCTGAGCTTCTTAGTGTTTTGCAAATTGTACTGTTTCGAAGAATGCGTGATATCCGAGCAAGAGCTTTCAGATGATCAGCTCCAGCGGTCTCCGGTGCAAGTATTAGGAATATTAGATCTACAGGTTGCTCGTCTATAGACTGATAATCTACGGGTGTCTCGAGGCGAGCGAAAACTCCGTGAATTTTTTGAAGAGATTGTAGCTTGCCGTGAGGTATAGCGATCCCATTTCCGACCCCCGTAGTGCCTAAACGCTCGCGCTCCATTAGTACCTCAAATATGGCCCGCTCAGTTTCTCCAGTAATAGCTGCGGCTCGGCGAGAAAGCTCTCGAAGGATTTGTTTTTTGCTAGTTGCGTTTAGCTTAGCGATAACGTTATCCGGAGATATCAAGCTATCTGTCTCCATTGCTCTAGATGCTCTTTAAAATCCAATTCGGTACTTCGTATTTCAAATATACTAATAAAGGTAGGGCTATTATATAGAGTAGGTTCATGGTTTTTATCAAAGCAATAAATTTTAATTGCGGGTTGGAATTTTTTAAAATAGAAGGGTAGTCTTGAATTTTTCTAAATTTTATTACGATCCCTCGCTGCTGTTCTAGTGAGAGGATTAAACCAATCAAATCAGAGCGCCAGAAATCGTTAGGTAAAAGCGCTCAACCAGCGCGGGAAAAGACAGTAATTGTGTGGCGGAACCGAGTCAATACTGCCTGTATAAACTATAGGAACTATCTGGTTAATACCGAACTTGTTTATGTTGCACGTTTGTCGCGGCGGCGTTGAACGGAGGACGGGATTTTCATGCCTTCTCTATACTTTGCAACGGTTCGGCGTGCGATATCTATCCCATCAGCTTTTAACAAAGTAACCAGTTTATCATCAGAGAGTATAGTTTTCGGACACTCATTATCTACTAAAATTTTTATACGGTGACGAACAGCTTCTGCTGAATGAGAGCTGCCCCCCTCAACTGATGAGATGGCAGGTGTAAAAAAATATTTCAATTCAAATATCCCACGTGGAGTAGCTACAAACTTATTCGAAGTGACTCGACTGATTGTACTCTCATGTAATTCTACTGCATCAGCGATATCCCTAAGAATCAAAGGTTTTAAATGTTGTACCCCATGCAGGAAAAAATCTTCCTGTTGCCGGACTAATTCAGTGGCAACTTTAAGAATTGTAGTAGCCCGCTGATGAAGAGCTTTAACTAACCAGTTAGCAGATTGCAATTGTTCAGTAATATATTGACGGTCTTCCTTTGAGTGCTTGTACTCTTGAATTTTGGCATAGTATTCATTGTTAATGAGAACACGCGGTAAACTAGCGCTGTTGAGTTCAATTATCCATCCGCCTTTTGGATTAGCGTGTATTAGTACATCCGGTGTAATAGGTTGGATAATGTCTGTATTGAATTTTACAGCTGGTTTGGGGTCTAAGGCTTGGATCTCAGCTATCATATCTTTGACATCTTCTAAATTGCATTGGCAGATTTTGGCAATGCTTTCAAGTTCGCGTTTTGCGACTAAATCTAGGTGATCTAAAAAAATGGTTATACACGGATCTAGGCGGTTCTTGTCGCGTAGCTGTATAGCCAAGCATTCCCTCAGGTCTCGTGCAAAAATCCCTGGTGGATCGAATAATTGCAGCCGTTTAATGACCTTTTCTACAGCATTTATCTCACAGCCAAGTAAATCGGCGATACCATCAACGTCCGTTCTAAGATAACCAGCTTCGTCAAGCGTATCTATTAAATTTAAGCCAATGATTCGGTCTTCAACATCCGTAATTTCCATAGCAAGTTGTTCTAAAAGGTGATCGCGCAGCGAAGGCGTTTGCTCTAATATTTCTTCGAAATTGGCCACCGGTGTATCAAAGCCGCCTCCAGAATTCGGATATGACGGATCGGAAGAAGTTAGCTCGCTCCAACCATTATTATCTGATAGCTCAGAGTGCGAATTCTCATTGCCCGAATAAAAGCTATCGTAATCTGCGTCGAATCCAAGTGTTGAGTCTAATCCAGCTTCTTGTGGCTTTTCAAAATTAATATCTTCAAGCGACGCGGGGTCTGGAGCGTTATCTTCAACCAACCCCTCAGCATGAATCTCAATTGGATCGTCGGTGCTTTCATCGCGAACCAACTCATCTCGTTCGAGCATCGGATTTTCTTGTAGCTCATGTTCTATATAGGCAGCTAAGTCCACATTTGATAGTTGCAGTAGCTTTATTGCTTGCTGTAACTGTGGCGTCATGACTAGCGCCTGTGTCTGACGCTGTTCTAGACGAGGCGAGAGTACCATAGGTATCCCTTACAGGCGGAACCGATCGCCTAAGTATACTCGACGAACATCTTCGCTACCGACAATGTCGTTTGGTGCCCCCTCCATTAACATCATGCCATCGGCAATAATGTAGGCTCGGTCGATGACATCCAAGGTTTCACGTACATTATGGTCAGTTATAAGAACGCCAATACCTCGATCTTTTAGATGTACCACCAAGTCACGGATATCTCCAACAGCTATAGGATCAATGCCAGCGAACGGCTCATCGAGCAGAACGAAATGTGGGTTGGACGCGAGTGAGCGAGCGATTTCCAGTCTGCGACGCTCTCCACCAGATAGTGCCAAGGCGGGTGTACGTCTGAGGTGGGTTATCGAAAACTCCGCTAGTAAGGCCTCTAAAAAAGCCTCGCGGCGTTCTCGCGATTTTTCCACGACCTCCAGAATTGCGCGGATATTATTTTCTACTGATAGGCCACGAAAAATAGAAGCTTCTTGGGGGAGGTATCCAATGCCAAGCCGAGAACGCCGGTACATAGGTAAAGTTGTTATATCTTCCCCATCTAAAATTATTTTTCCGTGGTCGGGCGCCATCAAACCAGTTATAATGTAAAAGCAAGTAGTCTTGCCCGCACCGTTAGGCCCTAAAAGGCCGATTACTTCACCGCGTTGAAGTTCTAGACTTATACCTCGAACGACCGGACGTTTTTTGAAGCGTTTACCAATATTGACCACAGCTAAGCCGTGATTTTGTACTATTAAGCGGGGCTCTACGTCGCTATTCTCAACAGTGTTTTCGTTATCTTCAACGTATTCTACCACAGTATTTTATCCATTTGCTTTTGACAGCTTTTGCGTTATTTATTTTGTTTTCTACGCTTTTGAGGCCATACAATACCCTTAACACGATTTGTACCCCCCTTTGTATCTATATCGCAAGTACGGATTCTGCTAATACCCGTATTTAAATTTACTTCTGCACTGCAACCGGTTAGACGATTCTCTCCTCGAATAATTTTAACATCTCCCGATAATGTAGCAATGCCACTTTTTGCATTGTAGACAGCCCGTTGAGAAATTGCGGTATCCTTCGGTGTTTTTACTTTCACTTTGTCAAATGCCTCTACTCGATGTAGTTCTGTTTCCCCCATTTTGTTACGCTTAAAGTATGCGGCGAGTACTTCTGCGTGCAGTTCCTTTTCGGCACGTTTAGCAACTGCATCGCCACGAGCAACAGCCATTTGACGCTTTTCCCAAAACTCTATTTGGCGATTAGCAACAATTATATCTGTGGGTGTAATTAATTTAACGGGTTTTGAGCCTGTAAGCACAATTATGCTATCATCTAAGTTGTATACTCCGTGTTCGCCATAGGCATTACCATGGGGAGATTTGACACGGACTTTGCCGATTGCATCAAGGCGCCAAATATTGGTCTCACCACCCGGTGTCTCGCGATAATAGGCACGCAACTCATTTGCTAATACTGTTACTTTGCCCCTTACAGCGCTGGCATTTCCGCGTGCTACAAAGACGAGCTCTTCCTGCTGCCATTCAATGCCGCTCTCGGCAAAGACTTTCAGAGGAGCATTTGTTTTACTGCCGAAGCTTAAACTTTGCGCTTTTGAATCCAGCGTTAGCAACAGGAACGTAATTAACAGACCAAGCGTAATGGGTAGAAATTGGTTGCCGCTTTTCATTTTTTTGATGGTTTTGCTCCCGGAAAGAGGGTGAGCTCCGACTTCCCCAAAAGATAAATAACTTTGCCTTTATCAATCATATGGAAGCCAGAGGCGTTCACATGCCCGAATGGACCCTGCCCCTTCACCGGAGCATGGCTATTTGCGGATCCAGTTTTCAGGTCAATAGAGGCACGTTCTGTAAAGAACTCATAACCTGAATCGTGATAAAGGGTCACTGCGCCCTCTAATAGTAGTTTATTTTGTTCTTTATAATATACGCCATCATTAGCCGTAAGAACCACCCAAGTGCCATCACTTAGACTTATATCAGCTTTTGGCATAACAAGATTGACCTTCAGGTCACCATCGTTAATGTTTCGCGCCAAATCGGCAGTGATAGAGAATGGTTGGCTATCTGAGTCGGTCCCAATATATCGCGGATTAATCATACTAGGGTTCTCATCTCCAGTTAGTTTCATAAGCGTTACCCCGATGCGGAAACCTAGGTCACTGCTATTGATTTGTGGCCAAGCTGCTATAACTGCAATAACCACAAATGCAAGTGCATGTAGAATAAATTTCATAAAACTAACAAAACGACTATAAATTCGAGAGTTATGTTTTCGGTTAGTTGCCGTATTGTAACCCTTGGTTAATTGATTTATCCCATCGATAGATGTCGGTGCAGCGGGATTAAATTCGACAGATTTGGACAATTTTTACCTCAAGCCTTTCATGCAATACCGGCGCGCAGGCAATCATGAATATGTATGATTCCTATTGGGATATTACTATCAAGTACGAACAAATTCGTAATAGAACGTGTGTTCATTATTGAAAGAGCTTCAACTGCTAAAACATTTGGTGAAATTGTAGTAGGGGATTTGGTCATTACATCCTTTGCCCGTTCGGCAAGTAACTTTGGATCCATATGACGCCTCAAGTCTCCGTCAGTGATAATCCCAAGGAAAAAGCCATTTTCGTCAATAATTCCAACGCATCCAAAGCGCTTCGCAGTCATAACGAGTAGTGCCTCAGCCATAGTGATATCGGGTGGAATTAGAGGCAATTCATCACCGCTGTGCATGATATCAGCCACTTTTAAGAATTTTTTCCCAAGATTTCCCCCAGGGTGTAGCGTGTGAAAATCCGCAGCAGAGAATTGATGGCGTTGTAGTAGGGAAACAGCGATGGCATCGCCAAGAGCTAACATCATGGTGGTCGACGTGGTAGGCGCCAGCCCCATAGGGCAAGCCTCTGGTGAATTGGGGAGAACAAGTGCAACATTTGCAGCTTCTCCCAGAGTACTTTTTTTGACTGATGTTACACTAATTATTGGGATTGAAAATCGAGATGCGAAGGCAACTAAGTCAGATAACTCTGAAGTCTCCCCTGAATTAGATAAAATAAAGACAGTGTCCGCTGTGGTTATCATTCCGAGATCACCGTGAGATGCTTCTCCCGGATGGACGAAGAACGCTGGCGTTCCAGTCGAAGCCAAAGTGGCGGCGATTTTATGCCCGATATGGCCGCTTTTCCCCATGCCTGAGACAATGACCCGCCCCTTAGTTTTTGAGATGATATCGATGGCCCTAAGGAACGCAGAGCCAAGAGAGGCTTCCATATCATTCAGTGCAGTGGCTTCGGCTTTGAGTACTTCTCTCGCTGATGTAAGATAATCTGTGTCATCTTTCACTTCGGCACAATGATTATTATTGGATTTTGACATGTTAGGTGCAGTCATGCGAGTTCATAACGTTATGCCTGTGTATCATGAAACCTAGTCTATGTCAGGTCAATTGATCTAGTTTAAGAATTTGCGTAACATTTTCTGCTCAATGGGAAAATATGTCTGTTTCAGCCCATCCTCTTAAATCAAGCTCTGCTCTAGTCGAAATAAATTCAAAACATCTTTGTGCGAGGTGCCGCCGGTTTTCCCGTTTGAGCATTATGTCAAGACGTTCACGTATAGCATGTAAATTGAGGACATCATTTATAGCGTATTGGATTTGATCGCGGGTCAGTTTTTCCGATGCCCAATCAGAGGATTGCTGTTCTTTTGAGATATCAATATCAAGTAGCTCCTTTGCTAGATCCTTTAGGCCATGCTTATCGGTGTAGGTTCTAACAAGCTTTGAGGCGATTTTTGTGCAGAATATCGAATTTATATCGGCATCTAGATAGTGCTTTAAAATGGCTACATCGAAACGTGCGTAGTGGAAGATTTTTACGATGCTTGGATCGGATAAAATATTGCAAAGGTTAGGTGCCTCGTATTTACCTGGCGCGAATTGGACTACATAACAAACTCCATCCCCCGCGGAAATTTGCGCTACACAGAGGCGGTCCCTTATCGGTCTAAGGCCTTGGGTTTCTGTATCGATTGCGCAACCATCGGAGAACTTCAACCCCTTGGGCAAGTCTCCCTCGTACACATTTATTGCATTTGGTGTTTTCGCAGGAAAATATTTCAATGGGCTATGCCTCGGTTTGTTGTTGTCGGCCAAAAAAACATGGCTACTATGACCGAAAATGGTGCCCAGGAGAAGACTCGAACTTCCACGACCTTGCGGCCACAAGTACCTGAAACTTGCGCGTCTACCAATTCCGCCACCTGGGCTAGATATTTGGATCCTAACTTGGTGCGCAGGGAGACTTGATTATTGTGCTAAATATTAGATGTCAATAGAGCTTTGGTCAAAAATTCGCTGTTGCAA
This sequence comes from Magnetovibrio sp., assembly GCA_002721825.1. Classification (GTDB taxonomy): domain Bacteria; phylum Pseudomonadota; class Alphaproteobacteria; order Rhodospirillales; family Casp-alpha2; genus TMED8. The sequence continues at coordinate 9,213 of PBLS01000008.1, read as the reverse complement.
AATTTTTGTTACGTGCGATTGAAGTAGATTACGTATAATAATCCATCCACTATCAAGTTGATATGATGACAAACCATAAATAGGGTGGAAGCCAATGAATAGAAAAGTGATTTCAGTTTTTGGGGGGACGGGTTTTGTTGGACGCAATTTAGTGAATAGACTAGCGATAAGTGGTGCTGAAATAAGGGTGGCGGCTCGTAATTTTGAAGTGGCGTCTCTTTTGAAGACTTCAGGCGATGTTGGGCAAATAGTGCCTATTCAAACCGATGTTACAGATATTGCACAGGTTGCAAATGCGGTTGATGGTGCCAGCGAAGTCATTAACCTGGCTGGCATTCTTTATCCAAGTGGTCAACAGACTTTTAAGAGCGTGCATATTGAGGCGGCTCGCAATGTAGCGCAAGCGTCTGCTGCTGCGGGAGTGAAAAGATTAGTGCACATTTCGGCACTTGGTGCAGATTTAAATAGCCCATCTGAATACGCGACGTCGAAAGCCATGGGAGAAAAGGCCGTTTTAGAAAATTTTAAAGAGGCGGTTATTTTTAGGCCTAGTGTCATATTTGGTGCAGAGGATAGTTTTTTTAATACATTCGCTAGCCTAATGCGTTTTATGCCATTCATGCCAGTTTTTGGCGCGCCAGCAATACCAAATTTTAGCTTTGACAGGCAAGGTGGGGGCCTTATTAATTTTTTTGGAAACGGCGGATGTCGGTTTCAGCCGGTATTCGTGTGCGATATTACCAAGGCAATAATCCAAGCTCTTGAAAGCATTGAAAGTATGGGGCTTATTTACGAGCTTGGTGGACCTCGAATTTACAGTTTTAAGGAAATTATTGAGCTAATTTATACTGTAACGGGGCGCAAACGTGTTTTGATTCCTATACCATATAGCGTTGCTTCAGTGCAGGCTATGTTTTTACAAAAATTACCAAAACCGCTCCTTACGGTTGATCAGGTAAAATTGATGCAGGTTGATAATATTGTATCGGGTATAGTACCTGGTTTTAAAGAACTAGGGATCTCTGCGAAACCAGCGGAAGCCGTCCTTCCAACCTATTTAAACCGGTTTAGGAAGTCAAAACACCCGAATGCGCAGAAGGCCGAGGGTTAGGGCTATAGCTTATGCTACACAGAGCCCCACATTGATTCTAACCTTTAAAATATAATCAGTTTAAGACACGCGCCTTTTCACCTAATGCTAATCCGAAAAATTTATATTCTGGTAAAGCGAAGAGTATATGGCACGTAGGCCCATGGCTTCACCGCCTTCTGGACGACCAGGACTAGACACTAGATTCCAGGCCATAAGATCTATATGTGCCCAAGGGATATTTTCTCCAACAAATTGCTCAAGGAATAAGGCTGCTGTGATAGCTCCACCAAAACTGCTCTCAGGGGCATTATTTAAATCGGCAAATTTGCTTTTTATCTTTTTTGCATAACCTTGCCAAAGTGGCATTCTCCATAAAGGATCATTGGTCGTTGAAGAAGCAGCAAGGATACTTTCAGCTATTTTGTCATCATTACAGAAAAGGGCTGGCATATCTGAGCCGAGCGCTATGCGACCAGCTCCTGTTAATGTGGCAAAATCGATAATAATCCGAGGTTGTTCAGAAGATGCTTCATGCAAGGCGTCGGCTAATATCACGCGACCTTCTGCATCCGTGTTAGTGATTTCAACGCTTAATCCTTTTCGTGTCATAACTATATCACCAGGGCGTACAGCGTTGCCGGAAATGGAGTTTTCAACTGCGGGTACTAGAACCCGTAAACGAACTGGCCACTTAGCATCCATTATCATTCCAGCGAGTGCTAGTGCATGGGCACCGCCACCCATATCCTTTCGCATTAATTTCATGCCCGCATTCGTTTTCATGTTTAGACCGCCGGTGTCAAAACAAACCCCTTTGCCAACCAATGTTATTTTAACTGCGCTTTTATCGCCCCACGTGAGATCAATTAATCTTGGAGCACGGTCATGTGCACGGCCGATTGCGTGAACAGCGGGGTAATTAGCAGTCAGAAGGTCGTCGCCGACAATGATGTTAATTCCTGCACCATACTCATTGGCCAAATCAGTGGCTTCATCTGCCAAATTATCAGGCCCCATATCAGAGGCAGGAGTATTTATAAGATCTCGGGCTAGGTTGGTGAAACGTATCGTTCGTTTAGCGGCCATAAGATCTGCCGTTTTAGGGACTGCCAACGAAGGCAAACCTCTCTCGTCGAATTTGTACTTATCAAAACGATATTGGGCTAAACCCCAGGCAATAATGAGATCCTGCACTTCTCCATTCGAAAAGGAATTATCTACGGTGTACGTCCCAACGGGCAATTCAGTGGCTATGGGCGCCCAATCCCATAATGTGGGATTCTCTGGTACGCAGAATATCACCTGAGTTAATTCGCCATTTCCATCATTGAGCAATCTCAGTGATCCGGGTTCGCCATTTAAAACGGTGGTGGCTGTCCAACGCTGTACGGCTTTGGGTTGCTTTTCAATCCAATTGATGAAATCTGGCGTTTTAACAATTGTGATTGGTATCGCGTTATCAGCGTCTTTAATTAGCGTATCAACCATTCTTTCTGATTACACAGATAAACCATTGAAATCAATGCTTGAGCATTTTTAAATTATATTGTGTCTGTTTGACCCTGGGTGTGTGAATATGGTTCTGTTTAATTTAATAATTGGTTTTCAGATAGCGTTTTTCTAGAATTTGTTCTGAGGTCTGGGTGGCTTTTATTCTATTTGATATATTTAAAAAACGTCAATCGCGGCAATTAAACCGTGATTTACCAATTATTATTGAACAGGCGGAAAAAATGTTTGCGGATAGCCGGCTTTCAAAAATAGCTGGGACCGTTTCCGCAGAATTACATAGAGCACACAAAATGTTTGGAACAGAACCTGTGAATTTGCGGCGTGCACATTATGAATATCGAAAATTGCATAGAGAGGCACGCAGGAATAATAACCAGGCAGAGCTAACTGCCATGACTTTAGTGATTATTCATCTGCGTGCGGAAATCGTAGGTGGGGATGCTCTGCGTGCGCGTACTGGCATTGAGAAATTTATAGAAAGATATAAAAACGATAAACGTTAGTTTCGGCCTTTATGTAATTAGAATTAAAATGATCAAAGATGTGGTGCTTTTTGATCTAACTGGTTTGCGGCTTTGCGAACAGCCCGCGCTGCAAGAACTTTTATTAAATGTGCTCGGTATTCAGCAGAAGCATGCAAATCAGTATTTAAATCAGCATGTTTAATTGGAACTTCGTCAAGACTTGCAGCCGTAAAACTTGCTTCGAGAGCTTTTTCTATCTGATTAATTCGGAAGACGCTTGGCCCAGCTCCCGTTACGGCAACACGTACAATTGAATCGTTCCGACTGACCATTACGCCAACAAGCGCAAACAGGGATGCCGGGTTTGCAAATTTTTCATAAGCTGTGCAATCCACAAAAGGAAAATCAATGCGTATTATTAGCTCTCCTTCTTCGAGTGCTGTTTCGAAAATATCAACAAAAAAATCATCAGCGCTTATTTCACGTTTGTTTGTAAAAACAGTCGCTCCGAGACCTAACAGGGCTGCGGGGTAATCAGCTGCGGGATCATTGTAGGCGATTGAGCCCCCTATGGTACCTTTGTTACGAATATGCGGATCTCCTATAGCGCCTGCGAGCTCAGCCAATGAAAGAAAGTTATCCCTAACAATTTGGGACTTAGCTACCGTTGTGTGTGAAGTCATTGCCCCAATGGTTATTGATTCATCATTTACTGAAATTCCCTTGAGCTCTTCTATAGATGCCAGGTCTATAATATCAGTAGGCGTTGCAAGGTTATGTTTCATCAAAGGCAATATGGTTTGACCGCCTGCCAGGAATAGTCCATCCACGGTAGTATTGATTAACTCAATTGCATCATCTAGAGACTCTGGGCGATGATAGTTAAATTCCGATAACATTATTGCGCCCTCATTGCTCTAGCGCCTTCAAGAATTGCTGTGACTATATTTTGGTACCCGGTACATCTGCAGAGATTACCGTCAAGTTCGAGGCGCACTTCTTCTTCGGTCGGATTCGGATTATCTTTAATTAGCGCAAGCGCAGTCATAATCATACCAGGGGTGCAGAATCCACACTGTAAACCATGATTTTGCGCGAAAGCTTGTTGCATGGGGTGCAACACATTTGCGTTGGCAACGCCTTCTATTGTCAATATTTCAGCACCTTCAGCTTGTAGGGCTAACATGGTACAGGCTTTTACTGACATGTTGTTAACATGAATTGTGCAGGTGCCGCATTGGCTCGTATCACACCCCACGTGCGTTCCCGTTAAATCTAGGGTTTCCCTAATAAAATCTATTAGGAGCGTATGGTTTTTCACTTCATGGGTGACAACTTTACCATTTACAGTCATGGAAACGGTTGTCATATCGCCTTCCTCCCCAATTAAAGAAACTTACGGACGGCTTTTTGGCGCGCATCACATAGCGTAATGTAATGTATCTGGTGGTATATAGAAAAGATAGTGGTTAAAATAAACTAGCATCAGTTAGGTTGACGGAGCGTCTGAGTAATTTGTGCTATAATAGATATTGCTATTTCGGTTGGGTTTTCAGCCCCTATGTCGAGACCGACCGGAGCGTGGATTCTTGCAGTTTGCTCTTCCGGGACCCCACTTTTGTGGAGCCGGTATAACCTTGATTCGTGGGTTTTCCTGCTCCCTAAACACCCGATATAAAAGGCCTTTGTTTCAAAGGCGGCTAGCAAAGCGGTATCATCAAGTTTTGGGTCGTGACTCAGAGTTACTATTGCTGTCCGATTGTCTGGTTGTAATTCTTTTATAGCAGTTGTGGGCCATCGACGGTCAAGGTTTATTTCTGGAAAACGCTCGTGTGTGTTCCACGTATCACGAGGGTCAATAACGGTGACGTCATATCCAGCACTAACGGCATACTCGGCAAGACTCTGTGCAATGTGTACGGCGCCAATAATAAACATTCGCAGACGCGAGTTATAGATTCGTGCAAATAATGCTATATTTGTAGCTTTCCCTATAAGGCCACTGCTATCAGAAATAAAACGGGCTTTTAGATCCAGAATATGAGCTTCGGCTATTTCAGAGTTTCTGGTTTTTAGGGGGTGGTTTAACCAAAGGTAGTGTGACCCACTCGTTAGGTTTATTATTAAAGCAACTTTCTTATTCGACAGGGTTGTGTTTGCGAGTTCTTCAAGAACGGTTATTGTGTATTCATCAAGGTATTTGATAAATACAGATATTTTGCCGCCACAAGCGAGGCCAACTTGCCAAGCATCTTTATCAGAAACTCCAAAATCTAGCGTTTTAAAGTCGCCAGCTTTGCGAATTAGCGCTAATGCTTCCGTAACAACCTCTCCCTCGATGCAACCACCGGACACTGAACCTTGGAACGCACCGTCATCACGTATAACTAGTTGGCTCCCGACAGGACATGGCGAAGACCCCCAAGTTTGAACCACGGTAGCGAGTACTGAATTTCGTCCGGCTTTGTCCCACTCAATCGCTTGGCTTATAATAGAATCATCGAGATTACTGTTATTTTGGAACTGCATCTGGTTTTAACCCATAAGAATTTTTACGAAGATGTTTAAAACAAACCAAATCTGGCCTTTGCAACCAAGCTTTTTCGATCGAAAGTTTCAGTGTGCTTTTCTGAGAGATCAGAAATATGGGACATAAACCGAAACATAACATAGCCGCAGTAGTGCTTGCTGCTGGGTTGTCAACCCGCGCGGGTTCCGAAAATAAACTACTATTTCATATCGAAGGACAACCGATGGTTACTAGGGTCGCGGTTCAATTAACTGAGGCAGAATTAGAGTCAGTTTTAGTAATTACGGGTCATGAATTTGAGCGTATAGAAGAGGCAGTCGGTCATCTAAATTTGCAGTGTGTTCACAATCCTGATTACAAAGAGGGCATGGCTTCATCGATCCGCCGTGGCATTGGAGCGCTAAGCCCTAGTGTTGAGGGTGTATTGGTTTGTTTAGGAGATATGCCCTGGGTTGAGGCTATTACATTAAGCAAAATATTAAAAGCGTTTTATCCGGAGGAGGGAAGGGCGATCTGTCAACCGGTTTGTGCGGGAATGGCGGGGAATCCTGTCTTATTTGCGAGGCGATATTTTGAATCATTGATGTGTCTTAAAGGCGATAGAGGCGGTAACACAGTTATCCAAAAGAATCCAAATGTGGTTTTTCATATTGATGTTGATGACGTAGGGGTACTTCGCGATGTGGATCGGCCAACAATATGGAAGGATTCGAATTAAAAACGCAGCTTAGGTGTCAGAGCGATCCCAAAATCATATCAACCATGGCGCAACTCCCAAGAATCGGTTCCAGTCTATTTACAGAAATGTGGAAAAGAAAGCTCTTCAATCGTCCCTTTAGAACGTCTCCTGAGAGGACACATTCTCGCCATGAAATGACCTTCGTATTGCCCACAGTTGGCCATTTGAAGGCCCTTTTTCCTATTTAGAAATCATCCTCGTGATTAACCACTTTGTTGTCCTCCCCTGGGAGGCAGGTGGTGGCGAGGCTGAATGTCTAGCGATCAGTATTTGTCTCCACCTGTCTCCATCCTTTTGGAGAGACATCTGTAGATAATTAAGGAACACCAAATGATTTTAGAAACTATAGCTGCTGCTTTCATTTACACAGGTGCTATCGCATACCTAGCATCTGATACCCCTCTACAAGCCACGGCTCCTTCAAGTCAGTCTAGTGTTGAGATGAAAGCAACGTTGGCAAGTTCAGACCCTAATGCTCGTGCAGGGCTACGCTCGTTCACTACCGATGCCGCGGGTCGCATCAGATTCGCTGATCAATCTCCAGTCAAGCATGAAAGCATTTGGGCAAAGGAAGATGGTAAGTTTGAAAATTGGGCTAAGTAAATTGGTAAGAGAGGTTTATGGCGAACACAGGTATTTTCTGGATCAACGCTATGGTTGAGCGTATTCAGTCAGCCTTTGATTATGTGCCTCCAGACATCGTCAATGATGTCTTTTGGGCCTGTGTGTATATCTTGCAGTGGGCATGCAGTATCACGGGAATATCTTATGAGGCGCTTAACATCTGGTTGTTCATTATAATTCAACCTGCCCTAATCGCTATTTTCGCTATGTTGTGGCTGCACGAAAGGCGTAATTGAGTTATTTATCGGCTAATTACTGTAATGACATGATTTGCTATGGTGATCGGGATTGGGCTTCCAACATTGTTATCTTAAGTCTTCAAAATCTAAAGATAAAAAAGTGTTACGTAGTCCTTTACGGTCCTAATATGAGGTGCCTTTTAATTTAAATTATTTCTCAGATAAACAACCGTCCTCGATTTGTTCTTCGAAATACCGACAACACCGAAATACCACTAATGCTGATCATTCAGATTGCTTGGAGTTTTGGGACTTTCGCCTATATTATTATTCAGTGGTTGTAGAACTGACACGGAGACACTGTTGAAGATTCTTGTTTTACCTGCAGACGGGATTGGGCCAGAAATCGTCGCTGCTGCCGTAACCGTCTTATCTGCCGCGGACCAAAAGTTTAAACTCAACACTGTTCTTCAAAACGAAATTGTAGGGTTTGAAAGCCTGAAACAGTTCGGCACCACACTTCGTCCTGAAATAATCGCAATGGCCAAGACATTTGATGGGATTATTTTAGGCACCCAATCCCACGCAGAATATCCTCCACCAGAAGATGGAGGACTCAATATTTCGGCAAGTTTTCGTGTCGGGCTTGATCTATACGCGAACATACGACCAGCGCGCACACGTGAGGGGCTCGGTTTAGGTAAAAAGGGACTTGATCTCGTTATTATGCGAGAAGCAACAGAAGGTTTCTATCCTGATCGAAACTGTCACAAGGGTTGGGGTGAGGTTATGCTCAGTCCCGACATGGCTATTTCCACACGAAAAATCACACGGTATTGCTGTGATCGGATTGCAAGGCGCGCATTTGAATTGGCAACAGGACGGCGTAAAAAAGTCACGGCGGTGCATAAAGCAAATAGTTTTCATATGACCGATGGGCTTTTTCTTGAATGTGTCGAAAATGTTGCAAAGGAATTTCCGAGCGTAGAGATCGATGATATTCTGATCGATGCTATGACCGCTCACCTGGTTCGACATCCAGAACGATTCGATGTTATTGTGGCAACTAATTTCTATGGCGATATAATCTCTGACCTTGCAACCGAGTTATCTGGTTCACTGGGCCTTGGTGGTTCCATAATGGTTGGAGATAGTTTATGCGCAGCTCAAGCTCAACACGGCTCAGCACCAGATATAGCGGGACTAAATATCGCCAATCCAGTTGCCATGATTCTTTCTTTGGCTATGCTGTTGGAGTGGGGTTCAAAAAAATTTTTACGTCCCGAACTCGGCTTAGCATCAAAATCTATTGAAACTGCTGTTGATCGGGTGCTGTTGAATTCTAATAAAAGAACACCCGATTTAGGGGGGCTAGGAAATACCGATAGCTTTGCCAATGCGGTGGCTGCAGAGTTACAATGACGGCTCGCATAGCATTGATTCATGCAACCCGTGCAGCTATCCCACCGATTGAACTTGCATTTTACGAGATCTGGCCGGAGGCAGAGTATTGGAACCTGCTGGATGAAGGACTAAACCAAATCCTCGAGGGCGCGGGAGAGTTAACTGAAGAAATCCATGAGAGATTTGTTCGGCTTGCGACTTATGCTGCCGACACTCGTATAGACGGGTTATTATTCACCTGTACTGCTTTCGGAGCCGCAATGGAGGAATGTCAGAAACGATTTGTCTTTCCTACTCTGAAACCCAATGAGGCCATGTTCGAAATTGGTATTGAAAGTGGCCCACATATCGGTCTTCTCGCCACCCATCCTGTAACTTTATCCATGCTAGAGGCCCAATTAGAATTACTAGCCCAAAATCGTGGGCTCGATATAACAATTGAGACCCAGCTCGCTCCTGGCGCTTGGGAGGCACTAACTAACGGAAATCAGAAAACCCACGATAACATCGTTATAGATACTGCTCATCTTCTGGGTGCCTGTGATGTAATTCTACTGGCTCAATTTTCTATGGCTCATTTAGCACAAACCATACAGTGCGCATTAATATCAAAGGTCGTGTCTAGTCCTGGTGCTGCCGTTCGAAAATTAAGAAAACTGCTTAATTGT